>JAHJXZ010000235.1 GCA_018827205.1 Gammaproteobacteria bacterium
GCCATGATCGGCATCAACCCGGCCACCGACAGCATCAGTTCGATCTGCGACATGCTGAAGATGCTCGACGGCATCATCGGTCGTTATGAAATCCCCACCCAGGCCTGCGTGCTGACCCACGTCACCACCTCAATCGAGGCGATCAACCGTGGCGTACCGCTGGATTTGGTATTTCAGTCGATTGCCGGCACCGAGGCGGCCAACGCCAGCTTCGGCGTCAGCCTGAAAATTCTCCAGGAAGGCTACGACGCCGGCCTGAGCCTCAAACGCGGCACCCTCGGCGACAACCTGATGTACTTCGAAACCGGCCAGGGCAGTGCGCTATCGGCCGGCGCTCACCATGGCCTCGACCAGCAGACCTGCGAGACCCGCGCCTATGCGGTGGCCCGCCACTTCAAGCCGTTCCTGGTGAATACCGTGGTCGGCTTTATCGGCCCGGAGTACCTCTACAACGGCAAGCAGATCATCCGCGCCGGCCTGGAAGATCACTTCTGCGGCAAGCTGCTGGGCCTGCCGATGGGCTGCGACATCTGCTACACCAACCACGCCGAAGCCGATCAGGACGACATGGACGTGCTGCTGACCCTGCTCGGCGTGGCCGGCATCAACTTCATCATGGGCATCCCCGGCTCCGACGACGTCATGCTCAATTACCAGACCACCTCCTTCCACGACGCGCTGTATGCTCGGCAGAGCCTGGGGCTGAAGCCGGCCCCCGAGTTCGAAGCATGGCTGCAGCGCATGGGTATCTTCACTCAAGCCGATGGCCGGCCGCGCATGGGCAACAGCCTGCCGCCGGCGTTCCGTCAGGCGCTGGCGCAGCTTGGTTAGCAGAGGAGTCGCTTATGTACGATGACAGCCCACTCAGCGGCGCCAGCGAAAATCCCTGGCAGCAACTGCGCAACCTGACCCCAGCGCGTATCGCCCTGGGTCGCGCCGGCACCAGCATGCCGACCCGTGCGCAGCTGGATTTCCAGTTTGCCCACGCCCAGGCCCGCGATGCCGTGCACCTGCCGTTCGATCACGGCGCATTAGCCGCAGGCCTGGCCCACCAGCATCGGCAGAGCCTGCTGCTGCACAGCGCCGCCAAGGACCGCGACACCTACCTGCAACGCCCGGACCTGGGCCGCCGCCTGAGTCATGAGTCCGTCGAGCTACTGGGCCAGCACCGCGAGAACAACCCGGACGGTTACGACCTGGCCATTGTCGTTGCGGACGGTCTCTCCGCCCTGGCCGTCCACCGGCATGCGCTGCCCATGCTGGAACGCATAAGCGAACAGGCACAGGCCGAAAACTGGAGCCTGGCGCCTGTCGTCATGGTTACCCAGGGCCGGGTAGCCGTAGCCGATGAAGTGGCTGAGCTGCTGGGGGCAAAGATGGTGGTGATCCTGATCGGCGAGCGCCCGGGCCTTAGCTCGCCGGACAGCCTGGGCCTGTACTTCACCTACGCGCCGAAAGTCGGCCTGACCGATGCCTACCGCAACTGCATCTCCAACGTCCGCCTCGAAGGCCTGAGCTATGCCATGGCCTGCCACCGCTTGCTATACCTGATGCGCGAGGCGTGCCGGCGCCAGCTGTCAGGGGTTAACCTCAAAGATGAAGCTGAAGTACCGCTTCTAGACAGCGGGGCGCGAAGCGAGAATTTCCTGCTGGGTAAGCTTTAATACCAATGGCTTACAACCAAACGCTTGTTTGGATTGCACTTTCCAAAAGCTTTAGGCAGCATCGGGTCGTTCGCAGGCAGCGCTGCTGTGTTGCCAAAGCCATCCACATGACTGAAGTAGAGGCTCACCATGCGCATTGTCCAAGCGACCCTGGAGCATCTGGATCAACTCACGCCACTGTTCGTTAATTACCGCGAACACTTCGGCCAGCTGCCCTACCCCGACTCCTCGCGCACCTTTCTGGAAAAGCGCATCAGCCGCAAGGAATCGGTGATCTACCTGGCCATGGCCGACGATGAAGACAAGATTCTCGGCTTCTGCCAGCTCTATTCGAGCTTCTCCTCGCTGTCGCTCAAGCGCGTGTGGATTCTCAACGACATCTATGTTTGCCAGGATGCACGCCGCCAGCTGGTGGCCGACCGCCTGATCCAGACCGCCAAGCAGATGGCCAAAGAAACCAACGCCGTGCGCCTGCGCGTAGCCTCCAGCGTCGATAACGAGGTCGCGCACAAGCTCTACGAATCCATCGGTTTCAAGGAAGACACCGAATTCAAAAGCTTTGTCCTGCCAATCACCGAAGACTTTACCGCACCGTAAGCCTTTACCTGAGCCAGCGACGCACAACGCTCCGCTGGCTCAGTTATTTCAGCCTTCCAGGCTCAGCCACAGGCCCACCCCCAATTGCAGAATCAACAGGGCAAGCACCGCCAGGTGCCAGCTCTGCCGATAGTGTCGTGCCCGCCGCGCAGGCGCCGGCTGATGCAGCAAGGGTTGCTGCAGGGCATGCTGAAACTCCGATAATGCCTCAAAGCGCGCCTGCGGCCTGGGCGCCAAGGCCCGCGCCAGTACGCCATCCCAACCAACCGGCACCTGCACACTGAACTGCGCCAGCGGCACGTAGCGGCTGTTGTAGCCGGCATCTGCCTGCGCCGCCTCAGGCCAGCGCCCGCAGAACAGCCAGTAGGCTAGCGCCGCCAGGGCAAACTGGTCGGCGCGACCATCCACGGCCTGCCCGGCACGCACCTCAGGGGCCAGTGGCACTGCCTGTTCGGGCAACGCCTGCTGCGCCACACCAGGCAACAGCGCAGCATGCTCGGGCAGCAACAGCAGTCGGCCGCCGTCATCCAGCAGAATATTGCGCGGTGCCAGCCACAGCCCCTGCATGCCACGGCGCTGCATACCACGCACGGCGGAAATTAATTGCTCGAGCACGGCCAGCACCGTCAGAGCATCCACCGGGCCATGAGCCGCCACCCAGTCAATCAGGCTGCGCATGCCCTTGCCCGCCGGCTCGAACAACCAGAAGGCATGTTCGCGCGGCTGATGTGAAGACATCACCTGCGCCAGGCTGGCCACCGGGCTGCGCCGCAGCGCCCATTCGCGCTGCCAAAAGGCTTCATCCGCATCCTGCTCGGCCAACCACAGCATCGCCTCACGCCCACGAGGATCAGTGGCGCGAAACACCCGCCCAGGCGGACCGTAAGGACAAGCCGAGAGCAACACCCAGCCATCCAGTTGCAGGCCAGGTTGCGGCTTGACTACCGCCCGCCAGGGCTTGCGCGGGGCAAGCGCAGACGCGCTATCGGCTTCGCCCGGCAGCAATAGCACCGCGGCACCGGGGGCCTGGAGTAACGGCGCAAGCAGCTCCGGCAGTGGGTCACCTTGCAGGATATCCCCCGCTCCGCGAAAACCTTGTAAATCCGCCACATCCAGCAGCGGCTGGGGCGCCAACAGCAACAGCTCGCCAGGGCTGAGGGCCAGCCGATGCTGCACCAGCGCCAGTTCGGGCTGCGCACCCAGTTGCAAGCCATCACGGCCAATCAGGCTGGTTGCCGTGTCGCCGTGATAACGCCGCAAACCAATGGCCCCGGCCTGGAGAAATTGCGCCTCGCCGTTCTGCACCAGCAACAAACCGGCATTTAATTGAGCGACGCTACGTCCGGCCTGGCGCTGGCGAAACAACTGCTGATTGAACGCCGCCAGCACCTGCCGCGCCGCCTGGGCTTCACTCCAGCCACCGGGCGTACAACAGCAATCGGCCAGCAGGCCATCCAGATACGCCTCTAGGGTGCGCACTACATCAGTGCACTCCCGCGCCCAGAGCAGCGCCACCAATAACACCGGAGGCCGCCCCTCGCGACCCGGCAGCCAGGTCGCGCGGGCCCGTGCGGCCTGGCTGGGCAGGTCGACACCATGGCCGCAGAGCAGTTTGACGGTGGGATGATGCAGGCGTTCGATCGACATTGGCAGCCCTCCCAGGTCGCGGATAAGCATGCCATTGCAGCCTTTGTGCCGACTTGCCCAGCATTGCCCCCCGGCTTATGGTGGGCGCTTTCCACCTTCCGAGCAGAATCCATGTGGTCGCTCCGCGCCTGGCGTCGCCAGCGCATCCTTGCCCGTCACCCCATCAGCAGCGCGCAATGGCAGGCTGTGCTGCAACAGCTGCCGATCCTCGATGGTTTGGACGACGCCGAACAGCAGCGCCTGCGCGAACGCGCCGTGCTGTTTTTGCACCACAAACACCTCAGCGCTCTGCCCGGCGTCGAACTGGACGGCCATGCACGCCTGTTGCTGGCGGTGCAGGCCGAGCTGCCGCTGCTGCACCTGGCCGACCTCAACTGGTATCAGGGCTTTCATGAAATCGTCCTCTACCCGGATGACTTCATTAGCCCGCAGCGCCACCGCGACGCCAGCGGAGTGGTGCACGAATGGGACGCCGCACACAGCGGCGAAGCCTGGCAACAAGGCCCGGTAATCCTCGCCTGGCCCGGCGTGCAGACCAGCGGCCAGTGGCATGGCTACAACCTGGTGATCCACGAGTTGGCGCACAAGTTGGACATGCTCAATGGCGACGCCAACGGCCTGCCGCCGCTGCACAGCAATATGGCTGTGCAGGATTGGGCCAAGGCCATGCAAAGCGCCTTCGATCAGCTAAACGCCGAGCTGGATGCCGACCCCGAGGGCGAAACCGCCATCGACCCTTATGCAGCGGAAAACCCGGCGGAGTTCTTCGCCGTTACCAGCGAATACTTTTTCAGCGCCCCGGACCTGCTCACCGAGGCCTTCCCGGCGGTGTACGCGCAGCTGGCGCTGTTCTACCGCCAGGACCCGCTGGCGCGCCTGCAGCAGTTGCAGACCAGTAACCCGGACTATCAGGTCAGAACTGAATCCAGCGGGTTCGCGACCAATGGCTAGGCATCCCGGCGTAGCAACCCCTGGGGAATATGCCTATAATCGCGCCACTTTTTTGGCCCACCCCTCGGGAGTCGCCCCATGAGCTACAGCAAGATCCCTGCTGGCAAAGACCTGCCAAACGACATCTATGTCGCCATCGAGATCCCGGCCAACCACGCGCCGATCAAATACGAGATCGATCACGATATCGATTGCCTGATGGTCGACCGCTTCATGGCCACCCCGATGTTCTACCCGGCCAACTACGGTTTTATCCCGCACACCCTGGCTGACGACGGTGACCCCCTCGACGTGCTGGTTGTGACCCCGTACCCAGTTGCCCCAGGCTCGGTTATCCGCGCCCGTCCGGTTGGCGTACTGCACATGAGCGACGAAGCTGGCGGCGACGCCAAGCTGGTTGCCGTACCGCACGACAAATTGACCGTGCTGTACAAAGACGTACAGGAATACACCGACCTGCCACCCCTGCTGATCGAGCAGATCAAGCACTTCTTCGAGAACTACAAAGATCTGGAAAAAGGCAAATGGGTCAAGGTTGAAGGCTGGGGCGGTGCTGAAGAAGCCCGCGGTCTGATTATGAAGGCGGTCGCTGCTTACCAAAAATAAGTCGCGCCCACCCCCTAAAAGCCGGCCACAAGCCGGCTTTTTTATTGCCTGCGATTTAGCCCATCTCAAAACGGAATGTTGCCAGCCGTGCTTACTGCCCCTGGGAGGCCCGAAAAAGGAGCGGGTTTATCCGCAGTCAAACACGGCCTCGTCCATCGCGGCTGATAGCGTTTTGGTCGACCAGGCATCCGCACAACTGCCGACACTTGATTCGGTGCGGCGACAGCCTTGGCGTCGACCGCCAAAGACCGGCCGGAGGCGACGTTAATCAACGCTCAGCTGGGTATCGCCAAGATGCACCGCAACCGTGGCCGGCATGCAACCGCGAAAGATATCCAGCTGCGGCTGATAGACCGAGGTGCGTACACCCATCAGGCCGATTACCGAGTGGAACAGGTTGTCTTGCGACACCGGCTGGCCCGCCTGCTGGCGCAGGCAATCGGCTGAGATGCCACTGCTGCGCTGCATGCCGTCGGAGAACCACAGCACCATCGGCACATGGGTCTGTTCACTCGGGGCCATGGCGTAGGGCACGCCATGCAGGTACATGCCGAGCTCACCGAGGGACTCGCCGTGGTCCGACATATAGAGCATGGCCGTGTCCAAACGCGCCGCATTGCTGCGCAGCAGGTCGATGGTGGCGGCCAGCACATGGTCGGTGTAGAGCAGGCTGTTGTCGTAAGCATTGACGATGCTGGCGGTGTCGCAGCGATCGAGTTGCACGTTTTTGCACACCGGGGTAAAGCGCTCAAACGCCGCAGGGTAGCGTTTGTAATAGGCCGGGCCGTGGCTGCCCTTCATGTGCAGCACCACCACGGTGTCACGGGTCAGGCCGTCCAGATACGTCTGCAAATTGTGCAGCAGCGCCTCGTCGTGGCACTCGCCATCGGCGCAGAACTCGGCAAGTTTGAGGTGCGAGACATCCTCACTGGGCACCCGATCACAGGCACCTTTACAGCCGGAGTTATTATCGCGCCAAAGCACGCCAACACCGGCACGCTGCAATACGTCGAGCATGCCTTCGCGATTGCCGGCCATCGACTCCTTGTAATCCGCCCGGCCGACGTCTTGAAACATGCAGGGCACCGAAACCGCCGTGGCGGTGCCGCAGGAGGACGCTTGCGGGTAGTTGATCACATCGCGCTCAGCCAGCTCTGGGTTAGTCGGGCGCGCATAACCGTTGAGCGAGAAGTTCGCCGCACGCGCCGTTTCGCCCACCACCACTACAGTTACCCGCGGCCGGTGGGTTACGCCTACCGCACTGATGCGATGTGCGTCGGCGCCAACCACTTCCAGCGTGACCGGTGCAGCCAGCTCGCGCTTGAGGTAGCCATGCACGGCCCCGACCACATTCGACGGCACCAGCATCAGGCGCACTTCGCGGTGGTTGCGAATCAGTGAGGCATATGGCTGATATTGGCTCATCACCAGCACGGCAAACACCCCCAACAGCACGGCCATACTTCCCAGCTTGCCGGCCAGTTCTCGCCGCCACGCTAATGGGCGAGTCGGCATACGACTGATCAACAGCGCAGGCAGCACGCCCAACAACAAAAGCCAAAGCAGCAGGCGACCGTTGAACAGCTCCGTGGCTTCTGCCACATCGGTCTGCAGCATGTTGGTGAGCATGTTGTAGTCGATGACGATGCCGTAGCTGTTCATAAAATAGCTGGCCCCGGCCGACACTAGCACCAGCAGGGCCAGCACCGGTTTGGTCAGCCGCCCCCAGGCCAGCATGCTGAGCAGTACGTACAGCCAGATCCAGACAAACAGCGGCAGGCTCAGCAGGAACAGCGGGCTGTCGTTGCTCATGCCGCCCACGCCCTGCCAGACGCTATGCCAGAACGGCAGGTTCATGGTCAGCATCAGCCACAAGGCAACCAGCATGGTCAGCACGTTACGGCTGACGGCCACACGCTTAAGAATTGATTCGCGCACAAAGCACCTGGGTAGATAACGAGACTGCCGCAAATCTACTCAGGCAGATGTGAAATGACTGTCGGGCGGATGTGAAAAAACTGTTGAGTGATCAGCGCCGCGCCTCTGCGCTCAGCCCGCCGCCTGCGGATACGCCCCAGTCACGTGTGAGCAGCGTAGAACTCACGAATTTTTCACATTCTTTTGACATGGAATTGAATGCCTACCTTCTAGGATGCGGGCACTGTCTACCGATGGATATTGCCCATGCTGCCCTCTTCATTACTCGACAAGCCGCTGCAGACTCACGCCGGCGTGCTGCATGGCCTCAAACTGCGCGGCAAACTCGGCTGGCTACGGGTCGCGCAAGTACTGATGGTCGCGCTGCTCGTGACGTTCAGCTACATGGGTTGGCGTCACCTGTACCCTGCGGTGGCCGAAACGGGCTGGCGCTATGAGGTTCTGCTCAACGATATCGAGAAAGTCAGCGCCATCGCTCTGGATGCCGAAGGCGGCCTCCTGCTCAGCGAGGAACTGCAAAGTGGTGAGGGACGAATTCTGCGTTACAGCGCCGACGGCAGCCTTGAGCCGGTAGAAGCTGGCCTGTCCAAGCCAGATGGCATGGTCAGCTTCCGCGGTGGCGTGGTGTTCAGCCAGGAGCAAGGCGATGAGGCCGTGCTCTGGCGGACACCGCAGCGCACCGTCGAGCTATTTGCCGGAAGCAATGTTGAGGGCCTGGCCAATGATGGTCGCTACCTCTATGCCATCGAAGACCGTCATGGCGATGGCCGCTTGTTGCGCTACGACCCCAGCAACGACACTACCGTGGTACTGCGCACCGGCCTGGATCAAGCCGAAGCCATTACCGCCTGCCCCGACGGCCGCCTGTTCTATAGCGAGAAGAGCAGCGGCACGGTTTCTCAGGTACATGCTGAAGGTCATGACAACGTGGTGCTGACGGGCCTTAACCAACCCGGTTTTCTGCTGTGCAACAACCAGGGGTTGTGGATCACCGAAGATGCCACGCATATGGCCCGCCTGTTGCGGCTGGCCCCGGACGGCCAGTTGCATACCGTGTTGTCACACCTGCGTTCGGCACAAACCCTGATCGAAACGCGCCCTGGCCACTATCTATTGGCCGAGCAAGGCCGCAACCGCGTGCTGAGCCTGCAACGCGACCCACAGGAAACTGATTGATGCCCGCCACGTCTACTCGCTCTGCCTCAGGCCGCAACGGCTTGCGTCAACACCTGCTGTTCACGGCCCTAAGCGGTGTCCTGTTAATCGTGCTGTACAGCCTGCTGCGCCTGGCGTTACTGGTTTATAACCATGAGCTGATTGGCGAAACCACGACCAACGACCTGCTGGAAGCCTTCGGCAACGGGCTACGCTTTGATCTGCGCCTGGTCGCTTTTGCCCTCGCCCCGCTGATTCTGGTGATCGGCAGCCGGCGCTTGATGGCGGCGCGCACCTGGCAGCTGACCTGGCTCAGCGTGGTGGCCAGCCTCACCCTGTTCCTCGGCGTGCTGGAGCTGGACTTCTACCGCGAATTTCACCAGCGCCTCAACGCGCTGGTGTTTCAATACCTCGGCGAAGACCCTGCCACCGTCATGAGCATGCTCTGGCATGGCTTTCCGGTCGGCCGTTACCTGATCGCCTGGGCACTGGCCAGCTGGCTGCTGTTCAAAGCCCTGCAAGCCATCCATCGCCTGGCCCCGCCGGCAGACCCGTGTCTCAGTGCAGCGGCAGGCGAGCGCTGGTACTGGCGCATCAGCGTACTCACCCTCTGCCTGTTCCTCGCCGTACTCGCAGTGCGCGGCACCCTGCGCCAGGGCCCGCCGCTGCGCTGGGGCGACGCCAGCACCACTGAGTCGGTATTTGCCAACCAACTGGGGCTCAACGGCACCCTGACGCTGATCGATGCCGGCAAAGCGCGCTGGTCTGACCACCGCGACAACCAATGGAAAGCCCGCCTGCCCGGCGCAGAAGCGCAAGCCCTGGTACGGCAGATGCTGCTGACCCCACAGGATCTGCTGATCGACAGCGGCGAGGCGGCGATCCGCAGGATCAGCACACCAAAACCACACCTGCAGTTGCCGGTACGCAATGTGGTGGTAATCCTGATGGAAAGCTTCGCCGGGCACTATGTCGGCGCCCTCGGTGCCCGCGGCGACATCACCCCCAACTTCGACCGTCTGACTAAAGAAGGGCTGCTGTTTACCCGTTATTTCTCCAACGGCACCCACACCCATCAAGGCATGTTTGCCACCATGGCCTGCTTCCCCAACCTGCCCGGCTTCGAGTATTTGATGCAAAGCCCGGAAGGCTCACATGATTTCTCCGGGCTGCCGCAGTTGCTGGGTGATCGCGGCTTTGACGACCTCTATGTGTATAACGGCGACTTTGGCTGGGATAACCAGAAGGGCTTCTTCGGCAACCAGGGCATGAGCCACTTCATTGGCCGCAACGACTATGTCGACCCGGTGTTTTCCGACCCGACCTGGGGCGTTTCCGACCAGGATATGTTTGACCGCGCCGACCAGGAGCTGCGCAAACTCGATCGCCAGCGGCCGTTTTATGCCCTGCTGCAAACCCTGTCCAACCACACGCCATACGCCCTGCCCGACCCACTGCCGGTAGAGCCGGTCAGCGGTTTCGGCTCCAACGACGAACACCTCACGGCCATGCGCTATTCGGATTGGGCCCTGGGCCAGTTTTTCGAGAAGGCGCGCAAGGCCCCCTATTTCAAAGACACGATGTTCGTGATCGTCGGCGACCATGGTTTTGGCAGCCCCGAGCAGCTCAGCGACATCGACCTGTACCGCTTCCATGTGCCACTGCTGGTGATTGCCCCCGGGGTTCAAGAACAATTCGGCACCCGCAATGATATTGCCGGCACTCAACTGGATATCGTCCCCACCATCATGGGCCGCCTTGGCGGCCCGGTGCAGCAGCAATGCTGGGGCCGTGACCTGTTGGCGCTGGACTCGACCGATCCTGGCATTGGCGTGATCAAGCCCTCCGGCAGCGATCAGACCGTCGCTCTGGTTTCCGGCAGCAACCTGCTGATCCAGCCCCGTGACGGCGCGCCGCGCTTGTATGACTACAAACTGCATGAGAACGCAGGCATACAGCCCACCGACAACGCCGCGCTGCAAGATCATCTGCTGTCGCGCCTGCAGGCCTTTTTACAGGTCGCTACGCAAAGCCTGTTGAGCAACACCGCGGGGGTCGGCGATACGCAACCCAACACGCGCCAGACCGCCGCACAAGACAGCCCATAACGTCGCCGTGATCGAGATAACCCGGACAGCCCTATGTCGAGCCACCCGCACAGCACACCGCAGCGACCGCACATCGAGGTGGGCAAGACGCCTGCCGGGCGCATGCTGAGCAGCATTGCCCGGCGCGTGACTCAGTGGCGGGCCGGGCAGCTGATCAACAGTGCGCTGAAACTAGCCGGCGAGCCGAGCCTGGTGCTCGACCTACCCTGCGCCGCCGATGGTTTATGGCCGCTGCTGAGCACCAGCGATAGCCGTGTAGTGATTGCCGCCGAGGCCAATGCCGAGCAACTGACAGCAGCACTGGCAGGGCTGCATGCGGTTTTCAGCCGCAGGGTGCATCCACTGCAAACCTCGCTGTTCGCGATTGATCTGGGCGCCAATGCGGTGGACTGTATTTTCTCCATGTATGGCCTGCATCACATCGACGACCCACGGCGCAGGATGCTCGTGCTGCGCGAATTCAACCGGGTTACGCGCGACTGCGTGATCATTTCAGTCTGGGTCGATGGCAACCTCGAAGCCGCACGCCAAACACCCCTCACCCGGCGCAACGGCCAGCTTCACGCGCGAGCGCAGATCGAGCGCGAGTTCACCGATGCAGGCTTTCACATCACCGGCCACCGTGACTTCATTCCCGGCCTGGCCATGCTGCGCCTCTATGTCCTGCACAAACTCAGCTGAGTCGCCCGTCTAATACCTTGATCGACATGGCCGAACATTCCAGGCCTGGGTATGCTGCAGCCTTTTTGTGCGAGGGATAGCCATGCCTGTGTCCGATATGTTGTTGCTGGTCCTTGCAGGCTTTGCAGCAGGCGGCATGAATGCCCTGGCCGGCGGTGGCACGTTCTTCTCCTTCCCCGCCTTGCTCGCCGCTGGCCTGCCGCCAGTCACGGCTAACGCCACCAATGCCGTGGCGCTGTGGCCAGCCAGCCTGGCCGGAGCCTGGGCAGCGCGGGAGTCGTTGCGGCCGCTGGGGCGTTATCTGCTGCCGTTGCTGGCGGCCGGGCTGGCAGGTGGCCTGCTCGGTGGCCTGCTGTTGCTGGTAGGCGGCGATGCGGTATTTGCCAAGCTGATTCCCTGGTTGCTGCTGGTCGCCACTGCGCTGTTTGCCGCCAGCCCCTGGCTTAGTCGCTGGCTCGCCGCTCGCCGCGCCGAGGCCGCACAGCCTCCGCACGGCCCGCTATCGCTAAGCGCGCATATCGGCGTATCGATCTATGGCGGCTACTTCGGCGCAGGCATGGGCATCCTGCAACTGGCGGCGTTCTCCATCGAAGGCCACCCGCTGGCCCGCGCCAACGCGCTGAAAAACCTGATTTCCGCAGTGATCTACAGTGTCGCCACGGCGACGTTCATCATCGCTGGCCGAGTCAGCTGGTATGAGCTGGTGATTCTGCTGGTAGGGGCCACCGTGGGCGGCTATGTCGGCGGCGCACTGGGCCAGCGCTTGCCGGCCAAGTTCCTGCGCCTGCTGGTGATCAGTGTGGGCAGCGGCATGACGCTGTATTACTTCTGGGCGACCTATTTCGCCCAGTAGCAATGCTTAGCTTTTCCCGCGCTTGCGAAACTCCACTGGGGTTTCACCGACCCAGCGCTTGAAGGCGCGATAGAACGTGCTCGGCTCCGAGAAGCCGGTGCGCTCGACGATCACTTCGATGCGTTCGTCAGTGTTGAGCAGCAGGTCTTTAGCCAAACGACAGCGGTAGTCGGTGACCAGGTCGTTGAAACGCACCCCGGCCATGGCCAGACGCTCGCGCAAGCGGCGCGCCGGCATATTCAGCCGCGCGGCGACCTGCTCAAGAGTCGCGCCACTATCGACCAGCAACTCGCCGATCAATTCGCGCACCTTGCGCACCAGGTCAAGTCGCTCGACTTCAGCCAGTTGCCGCCGCGCCAGCGACTCGTGCATGCGCAGCAGCTCCGGTGCGGCATGCCGTGAGGTCTTGTCCAGCACCGAGGCATTGAACACCAGCGCGTAGCGCTCGCCGCCCAGTTGCGCCGGGCAGCCATACACTTCTGCATAGCGCTCGGCTGGCGCACCCTCGGCATGCATAAACTGCACTTCATAGGGAGTGAAATCGCCTTCGGTCAATGCATCGAACAAGCGGATCACCGCACCGGCGAGCATCTCCGGAAAGTGTCGTGGCGTACCGGGAATCAACCCAAGCACCAGCACCGCACGCTCGCCTTGTACGTCCAGCTTGGCATTCAGGGTGTCGGAGAGCAGACGTACATAGCGCAGAGCATGGCGCAGGCCCTCGCCGAAGGTTTCACTGGAAAGGAACAGGTACTCCAACAGCAGCCCATGGAAGGCTGGCAGATGCTGGGCCAGGTAGAGGCCGACATGCTCTTCGCCGCATTCGTCGATGGCGGCTTTCCAGAACAGGGCTTGGGCCGCATGGGGAAAGCGCCCGGCAGGCAGGCCACCAGGCGGCAAGCCAACGCGGGCCAGCACGCGATCAGGGTCGGTACCGCTGGCATGTAAGGCGTCGATCACCGGGCGCATCAGCGCCACATCGTCAGTCAGGTCAAGCATGTCGAGGAATTCTTATTGTTTGCGAGGCGCGGCCATCTTAGGCAGCTTTAGGTCATGCGCTCAAGGCGTGAATGCGAGCGATTGACTGGCCCGACGCGCGTCCAGGCATAGCGGCCAATGCACGGCGGCGCTAGCCGACTAAGCTGCTGCCTCCGTTCTGAGGAGTTTGCCCATGGCCATCGACTGCCTCGACCTGCCCGCCCCGCCTGCCTTACCCGCCCTGTTTCTGCGCGCAGCCCTGCGCCGCCGCGTGACCGGCCGCAGCCTGCCCGAGCTGGGCGTGCGTTGTCAGGTCACAGTCGACCCCAAGCACCTGGCGCGCTACCGGCAGATTTGCGGCTTTGCCGATGACCATCTGCTGCCTGCGCCCTACCCGCACATCCTGGCATTTGCCCTGCAAATGCAGCTGCTCACCGACAAGCGCTTCCCCTTCCCGCTGCTCGGTCTGGTGCACCTGGAAAACCATATCCGCGTGCTGCGCCCACTCGGCGGCCTCGGGCCGTTTACCGTCAGCGTGCAGGTGCAGGACCTGCAGCCCCATGACAAAGGCGCGACCTTCAGCCTGATCACTCAGCTGCACGACCAGCTCGGCCTGCTCTGGGAGGGTGACAGTCGCATCCTCTGCCGCGCCTTGCGCCTGGACGGTTCGCCGGCCGAACGCGAAGCCGAAACCGCACGTACACAGACCACTCTGGCGCACTGGCGCGCCCCCGCGGATATCGGCCGCCGTTATGCGCGCATCGCCGGCGACTACAACCCGATCCATATGTTTGCCGCCACGGCCAAGCTGTTCGGCTTCCCGCGCGCGATTGCCCATGGCCTGTGGAACAAGGGCCGCGCCCTGGCCGAACTGGCCCCGCGCCTGCCTGCTGCTGGCTATGCAGTGAGCGTGCGCTTTCAGAAACCGGTGCTGTTGCCGGCCGAGGTGCGATTACTGGCCAGCGAGCCGGCCAGTAGCGGCCAGTTCAGCTTGCTTGGCGCGGATGAGCTGCAGCATATGAGTGGCAGCTGGCGACCGCTGGACTAGGCGCGCGGCGAGGCTTGGCGTTTTTTCGGGGGCGGATTATCGTGTCGATTCCTGCGCCTACGCGGTCATGGTTGACCCGTCCGGCAACTCCAATGGATCAGAGAGCATCAGCATGAAAAACACCACCGTACTTGCCACGTCCTTCGTCCTCGCCTGCAGTGCACTGCAGGCTCATGCCCTGGACGCGTCCGGGCAGCGTTATGTCAACCAGATGGTGCAAGGCGGGCCGGTGTCCATCCGCGAGGCGGCGCAGAGCATTTACCACAGTGGCTACCGCGATACCGAAACCCTCGACGTGGCCGCCGAAGTACTGCTGCAGCAGTACCGCACAGCCTCCGACAACACCACCTCTGATGCTCTGGCCTGGGTCTGCAAGGCGCTAGCCAGCTCGGGTAGTGGCCGTTACAAACCGGTACTGGCCGAAGTGGTGGCCAACTCCAACAACCGTAAACTCGATCGCCACTGCGAAAAAGCTGCTAATAGCCTTAGCGCTAGCGGCACGCCCTACACGGTAGGCAGCGTCAACCTGGAGGCCTACCGCAATGGCAAAGGCCAGCCTGCCGCCAACGCACCGGCTGTCCCTGCTCAAGCAGCGGTTGCCCAGGGTACTGGCGCATTCAGCGACATCCGCACCGGCATGAGCATGGATGAAGTCAACGCCCTGCTCGGCGCGCCGACTGCGACCTTCTCCCACCAAACCGGCAAAGCCTGGATTCCCTTCAACTTCAAAGGCAAAGATGTAGCCCGCGTGGTTTCGCTGTACAAGGGCAAGGGCCGCATTACCTTCTCCCAGGAAAGCGTTTACGCCAATGTTTGGCGCGTGATGGACGTGACCAACAACCCTAACGAAAGCGGCTACCCATAACTGCCTGCTTACATCTGCCGGCTTGAAGCCAAGCCGGCAAACCCCGAAGCTATGCTCCTCTTTGCTGGAGCTGCTGATGAACCTCGCCGAACTGACCACCCGCATGCATGCCATTCGTGATCGCAACGATTGGCGGCAATTCCACAGTCCGAAGAACCTGGCCATGGCTGCCAGCGTGGAAATGGCCGAGCTGGTGGAAATCTTCCAGTGGCTGACCGAGGCCCAGTCGCAGCAACTGTCCCCGGAACAACTGACCCACGCAGGCCAGGAAATCGGCGATGTGATCCTCTATCTGGTGCTGCTGTGTGGCGAGCTGGGCCTGGACATGGAGCAAGTGGTGCGCGCCAAGCTGGCCGACAACGAACGGCGCTTCCTCGGGAGCGCATCCAATGAGTGATCGGCACTTTGATGAGTTGGCCACGCGCTTCGCCGAAAAAATCTATGGCGGTGCCAAGGGCGCGATTCGCCTGGCCGTACTCCAGGCCGACCTGGCCGAAACCCTGCCCGAGCGTCCGTTACGCGTGCTGGATATTGGCGCGGGGCTTGGCCATATGTCGCTGTGGCTGGCTGAACGCGGCCATCAGGTGACCCTGACCGAGCCGGCAGAACCGATGCTCAACGGTGCTCGCGAGCGCTTTGCTGCCGCAGGACATCAAGCCACCTTTATCCAGGCGCCCTGGCAGGACTTGCTCGGCCAGCTCGACCAACCCTATGACCTGGTGATCTGTCACGCGGTACTGGAGTGGCTGGCAGAGCCGCACAGCATCCTGCCGGTGCTGCATCAACTGTGCGCACCCGGCGGCTGGCTGTCGCTGGCGTTCTACAACAAGGATGCGCTGATCTACCGCAACCTACTCAAGGGCCACTTCCGCAAACTGCGCAAAGCCGAGTTCGCCGGTGAAAAACAGAGCCTGACACCGCAAATGCCGCTTGATCCACGCGAGCTGGCGGCGCAACTTGAGGCTAATTGGCAGGTCGAAAGCCAGAGTGGCGTGCGGGTATTTCACGATTACATGCCGCAGCCGTTTCAGGCCAAGGCCGAACTACTCGACCTGCTGGAAATGGAGCTGGCCTACCGCCGTCACCCCAGCTTTGCCGGCCTGGGCCGCTACCTGCACTGGATCTGTCGGCCGCGCTGATTACCCTCTCACAGGAGGCGGAATATTCAATGAAAAGACTGGGCGCACTACTGCTATTGGCGACCCTCGCAGGCTGCCAGAGCGACAACCCCTATACCGCCGAAAGTAAGCCCCTGCCGCCTGCCCCCGTGCAGGCGGCCCAGCACCTGGACCTCAGCGCCTACCCGGCAAAACCACGCGACTACGGCCAATACCGTACCTGGAGCTGGCAACGCCTGCCTGCCGGAACCGCCTGGGCCAGCTCGGAGCAGGTTCAGGAAGCGTTGAGCAATGCCCTCGATCAGCGTGGACTGCGCCCGCATCGCGCTGGCAAAAACAGCGACCTGAAAGTCAGCGCCGAGCTGCGCCTGGAACAACGTCTGCGCCAGGTCACCGAACACTATGGCAGCCAGTATGGTCATAGTCGTTATGGCAATGAGTACGGCATGTGGGGCAGCGCGCCGCTGGTGCGCAGCTATACCGAAGAAGTCATGGTGGTGCGCATCGAATTGTTCGATGGCCAGGATGGCCAGCCGATCTGGAGCGCCAGCGCCGAAACCCTCAGCAGCGGCAGCCAGAGTGAACGTGCCGCCGCACTGCGCAACGCGGTACAACAGACCCTGGCGGCATACCCGCCGAGCTGACCGCTGCACTAAGGAGAGCACCCATGCGTGCATCACTGCTGTTACTGCCTCTGCTGTTGATCCTCAGTGCCTGCCAGACGCCGCAGCTGGAGCGCGACTTCGACCCCAGCCGGGACTTTGCTGCCTACCACAGCTGGAGCTGGCAGGAACCAGGCGTGCAATACAAACCCGATGACCCACGCATCAACAGCGACCTCACCGGCCAACGCATCCGCAGCGCGGTCAGCGAGCAGCTCGAGCAACGCGGCTTGCGCTCGGCGCCAGCGAACACTGCGGGCGATCTCAAAGTGCAGGTGTGGATGATCGTCGACAACCGTCAGCAGCAGGTCAGCACCCACTTTGGCGGAGGCTGGGGCGACCCGTGGGGCGGCGGCTTCTGGGGTGGCCCGAGTTATGTGGAAACCCGCACCCTGGACTATCAGGTCGGCACCCTGCAGATCGACCTGCTCGACGGCAAGGACGGCAAGCTGGTCTGGCGCGGCAGTGCCGAACAGGTGCTACGTAGCCGTCAGCCCAGCCCCAGCGAGCGCGAAGCATCGATTCGCAGCACGGTCGCCGAAGTGCTTAGTCAGTACCCGCCGCATTAATCCGCCATTTCCGAATGCACGACTGCCTAACAAGGATGTTGCATGAGTCCGACCCTACACCTCAGCCATCGCCCCGCTGCGGCGGCTGACCTGGCCGAGATCGTCGGCTTTCCACAAAATGCCGATGAGCTGTTTTTCTGTTACCCCAAGGCTGACTGGCCACTGAGTGTCGGCCAACTGGCCGCCGCTATGGCCGAACGCCGCGACAGCACCGTGGTGCTGCTTGATGGCCGGGTGGCGGGCTTTGCCAACTTCTACCAATGGCACTACGACGACCACTGCGCCCTCGGCAATCTGATGGTCGCCCCCTGGGCGCGTGGCCACGGCATTGCGCATTATCTGGTAGCGGTGATGGAGCAGCTGGCCCGCGAGCATTACCACGCCAAGCGCATGCAGGTGTCGTGCTTCAACGCCAACAGCGCCGGCCTGCTGCTCTACCCCAAGCTCGGCTATGCCCTCAGTGGCGTGGTCGAACGACGCGATCCCGCAGGGCAACGTGTGGCGCTGATTCAGTTCAGCAAAGCACTCTGACCCGCACTACATATCCCAATCTGGCGCATCCGCCAGCCGCTTGATCAGAAAATCCAGCAACGCCCTAAGCGCTGGCGGCATCTGCCGGCGCGTGCCGTACAGGGCGTGAATACCCAGCTGCTGCGGCTCGTAGTCGGGCAACAACTGCACCAGCATCCCGGAGCGCAGGTGCGCACTGACCGAATAGCGCGGCTGCAGGCTGATGCCGGTATCGGCCAGCACCGCTTCCAGCAGCACCATGGATTCATTGGCGCTGAGGTTGCCGCTGACCGCCACGGCATGCGGCTCGCCAGCGCGGCTGAACTCCCAGATGCTGCGGCCGAAATAGGCGTAACTCAGGCAGTTGTGCTGCGCGAGGTCCTCGGGTCGCTGCGGCGTGCCGTGCTGCGCCAGATACGCGGGGGTAGCGCATACCACCGAGCGACACACCGCCAGCTGGCGGGCGATCAGATTAGGGTCGAGCTGATTGGTGATGCGCAGGGCCAGGTCTATACGCGCCTCCACCAGATTGACCGCCTGGCTGCCGACTAACAGATCGACACTGACCTGCGGATACAGGCGAATAAACTCATCCAGCGCATGTACCAGCCAGGCCTGGGCCAGCGACTGGCTACAGGCGATGCGCAAGGTGCCGCGCGGCGCAGCCTCATCCGTGCGGCTAACGCTCTGCATGGCGTCGGCCATGGCCAGCATCTCACGGCACTGGCCGAGCAACTGCTCGCCGGCACCGGTCAGGCTCAGCTTGCGCGTGGTGCGGTGCAGCAAGCGTGCGCCAACCCAGGTTTCCAGTTCGCCGAGGTAGCGCGAAACCATTGCCCGCGATATCTCCAGCGCTTCGGCGGCAGCAGTCTGGCTGCCACGCTCCACCACTTCGACAAATACCCGGGTTGCCGTTAGCCGATCCATGATTAGCCCATTTAGCGCAACAAAGATGCGCAGGTTAAGGGGCTTTTTGATCGATTTAAAGCAACTAAGATCACCTCACTTACTCAACAGGAGATCAGCATGTCGATCCTCAACCATTTGCGCAGCCTGCTTACCAGCGCCAGCCTGCTTACCCTTGCCACCACGGCCATTGCCCAACCGCTGACCCTGGATGTCTACAACCCAGGCGACAAGGCGATCTTTCCGGTCACCTCGACGCTGATCAGCGGCGAGCGCGATGTCATTCTGGTCGATGCGCAGTTCTCCACCCGCGAAGCCTTTGAGCTGGTCGAACGTATTCAAGCCAGCGGTAAGAACCTCACTACCATCTTTATCAGCCACGGCGACCCAGACTTCTACTTCGGCCTGGACACCCTGACCCGCGCTTTCCCCAAGGCCAAGGTGCTGGCCACGCCAGAGACCATCGCTTATATCGAAAAAAGCCGCGAACCGAAGCTGGCCTACTGGGGCCCGATCCTCAAGGACAGCGCGCCAGCACGCACCCTGGTGCCACAAGCCCTGCAAGGCGACCACCTGATGCTGGAAGGCCATACCCTGCAACTGATCGGCCATGACCCCAAGCACACCAGCCTTTGGATTCCGAGTATCAAAGCAGTGGTCGGCGGTGTACTGACCTACGCCAACATCCACCCCTGGATTGCCGATGCGCAGACGCCGCAAGCCCGTCAGAGCTGGCTGAAATCCCTGGATGAGCTGGAAGCGCTGCAGCCGAAAACCCTGGTGCCGGGGCACTTTATGGGCCAGCCGAAACTGAACCTGGATGACCTGCGCTTTACCCGCAATTACCTCAATGATCTGCAAGCTGCACTGCCCAACGCCAAGAACAGCCAAGCGCTGATCGAAGCGATGCAGGCCAAGTACCCGAAGCTGCTCGACGCCAGCAGCCTGGAACTGAGCGCCAAGGTGCTCAAGGGCGAAATGCAGTGGCCCTAAGCCGCAGCACCTGACGCACCACGCCGCAGACGAAAAGGCCTGGCTCAACGCCAGGCCTTTTCGTCTGCGGGTAGCGGCTATCTGACCTTGCCAGGCTGACGAGACGGACAGCTTATACGGCATACTTCTGCACCCTACCCCGCTGTGGAGATGCTCATGCCTGCCCCGATCTGGTGGTTGCTTGCCCTGCCCTTTGTCGCTGGCGCCTGCTTGCCGCTACAAGCAGGGATTAATGGGCAGCTGGCCAAGCAGGTGTCGAGTGTATTGGCCGCGTCGCTGGTCTCTTTTGCGGTCGGCACCCTGGCATTACTACTCCTGGTACTCGCCCAGCGTGAATTCCCTAGCCTCGGCGCGTTAAAAGGCCTGACCTGGTGGCACTGGAGCGGCGGCCTGCTGGGGGTGATGTTTATCGCCACCGCGGCATTTGCCGGCCCCAAGGTTGGCGCGGTGCTGTTTATGGCCCTCGTGATCGCGGGACAACTGAGCATGGCCCTGACCCTCGACCATTTCGGTTGGGCCGGCTTTCGCGAAGCGCCGATTACAGCGGGCAAAGTCGGCGGCCTGCTGCTGATCGTCGCCGGCATCTGGCTGATCCGGCGCGGCTAGCCTCCTGGCGCCCCGCGTCGTCGGCTCTGGCCTGCTGTGCTAAAGTGCACGTCGTTTTTACACCCCGCGCCTTGTCCGCCCTGCTTATAGCCAACCAGCCTTGTGCCTGACTAACCGTCCGGTGCTGCTACGCCTATTGGCCTGCCGCTGCGCCCCAGATTTTGGAATTGACCATGCTGCAAAGCCTGAAAAACACCTGGTTCTTTAACATCCGTGGCGATGTGCTCGCCGGCCTGGTGGTGGCGCTGGCACTGATCCCGGAAGCCATCGCCTTCTCGATCATCGCTGGCGTCGACCCCAAAGTCGGCCTGTATGCCTCCTTCTGTATCGCCGTGGTGATCGCCTTCGTCGGCGGCCGCCCGGGCATGATCAGCGCGGCCACCGGCGCCATGGCGCTGGTGATGGTAACGCTGGTCAAGGAGCACGGCTTGCAATACCTGCTGGCGGCGACCCTGCTGACCGGTGTGCTGCAGATTGGCGCCGGCTACCTCAAGCTCGGCAGCCTGATGCGCTTTGTCTCGCGCTCAGTGGTCACCGGTTTCGTTAACGCCCTGGCGATTTTGATCTTTATGGCGCAGTTGCCGGAGCTGACCAATGTAACCTGGCATGTCTACGCCATGTGCGCCGCCGGCTTGGGGATCATTTACCTGTTTCCCTATGTACCGAAGCTCGGCCAACTGATCCCCTCGCCATTGGTGTGCATCCTGTCGATGACCGCCGTGGCCATGTATTTCGGCCTGGATATCCGCACCGTTGGTGATATGGGCGAGCTGCCGGACACCTTGCCGATCTTCCTCTGGCCGGACGTGCCGCTTAACCTGGAAACCCTGGGCATCATCTTCCCCTACGCCGCTGCACTGGCCGTGGTCGGTTTGCTGGAATCGATGATGACCGCCACCATCATCGATGACCTGACCGACACCAACAGCGATAAAAATCGCGAATGCAAAGGCCAGGGCGTCGCCAATATCGCCTCCGGCCTGCTGGGCGGCATGGCCGGTTGCGCGATGATCGGTCAATCGGTAATCAACGTGAAATCCGGTGGTCGTGGCCGCCTGTCCTGCCTGGTCGCCGGTAGCGTATTGCTGCTGATGGTGGTGTTCCTCAGCGACTGGGTCAGCCAGATCCCCATGGCCGCACTAGTGGCGGTGATGATCATGGTGTCGATCGGCACCTTCAGCTGGGATTCGATCCGTAATCTGAAAAACTACCCGCTGTCGACCAACCTGGTGATGCTCGCCACCGTGGCCGTGACCGTCTACACCCACAACCTGGCGTACGGCGTGTTCGTCGGCGTGCTGCTGGCGGCCATGTTCTTTGCCAACAAAATCGGCCACTTCCTCTATATCAACTCCGACGCTTGCAGCGATGGCAGCCATCGTACTTACACGGTAGTTGGCCAGGTGTTCTTCAGTTCCGCCGACAAGTTCGTTGCTTCATTTGATTTCAAGGAAGCCATTAGCAAGATCACCATCGACCTGTCCCGCGCGCACTTCTGGGACATCACCGCCGTGGCCGCGCTGGACAAGGTAGTGATCAAGCTGCGCCGCGAAGGCACCGAAGTTGAAGTGCTGGGTCTTAATGAAGCCAGCGCCACTATCGTCGACCGCTTCGGTGTGCACGATAAGGACAACGCCACCGACCTGCTGTCCGGCCACTAGAGGGGTTTACAAACTACTGCGCTCGGCCGTGCCGCGTTGAAATCAGCCTCAAAATGCTCATGTACTACTCGTACACTCCGCTTTTCGGCTGATTTCGCCTTGCCTGACCATTGCTCGCGACGTTTCTAAACCCCCTCTAACAAGGAGAACAACAATGACCCAAGTAATGGCATGCATTGATGGTTCGCAATCCACCCGCGCCGTGTGCGATTACGCGGCATGGGCCAGCCAGCGCCTGAGCGCGCAACTGACCCTGCTGCACGTACTGGATGAGGTTCAGTACCCTGTCCAGGCCAACCTGTCCGGCGCTATCGGCCTGGGTAGTCGCGAACATTTGCTCGAAGAACTGGCCAACCTGGATCAGCAGCGCCACACGCTGGCCATGGAACAAGGCCGTCTGATGCTTGAAGCCGCGCGCGAGCGGGTACAGGCTGATGGCGGCGAGCCGGCGCAACTGCGCCAGCGCCATGGTGATCTGGTGGATTGCCTGCACGAGCTGGAGGCCGATATCCGCCTGCTGGTGATCGGCCGCCAGGGCAAGACCAGCGACAGCCTTAGCCAACTGGTGGGCAGCCATCTGGAAAATGTCATCCGTACTCTGCACCGGCCGATTCTGGTCAGCTGCGGCGAGTTCAAGGCCCCGCAAAGCTACATGCTGGCCTATGACGGCAGCGCCACGGCGCGCAAGAGCCTGGAAATGATTGCCTCCAGCCCGCTACTCAAAGGTCTGCCCTGCCATTTGGTGATGATCGGCGCAGAGTCCAGCGACGCCTGGGAACAGCTCAAGGCGGCTGAACGTGTAGTACAAGGCTCGGCCAGCGAAGTGCACCTGGCGATTCGTGCTGGTGAGGTAGAGCCGACCCTTCACGCTTATCAACTTGAACAGGGCATCGACCTGCTCGCCATGGGCGCCTACGGCCACTCGCGGATTCGCCAGTTTCTGGTAGGCAGCACCACCAGCACCCTGCTGCGTACCAGCAATACTGCGCTGCTGATTCTGCGCTAGGGATCAAGCGTTAGGCGGCCGTTCTACGACCGCCTAGCTTGCTCTCTGCCTCACAACGCCAGCCGAAATCAGTGCGATAGCAATCTGACAGCTTTTTCAAAAGTAACGGGTTATGCTGCGATCAAGTCGTTATTTTGTGATCACAGGCCATGACTCAAGCCCAAGTCCCCCGCCAAGCCCAAGCCTTCGCCCTCTGGCGCGAAGCGCAGGACACACGCATCCGCTCACCGCTGGGAGGTATTTATTACCTGCTGGCGTGGCTACTCACCTGGATATTCAGCAATGACCCAGGCGCACTGGTGCTGCCTGGCGTACTCGGCATTACCATGTTTGCTTTGCTGCTGGCCTTGCGCGTGCTGCATCGCCTGCCCCAAGAGCAAACCCGCGAATCGCTAAACCGCTGGCTTAACCTGCACTGGAGTCTGATTCTGCTCACTGCGCTGAGCTGGGGCTTAGCCCACGCCCTGGCGCAGAAAAACCCGCTATTCAGCAGTTCGGCGATCATCGCCACCCTCAGCACCATCGCCTTTAGTACTGCCCTGGCCTTCAACTTCGCCATGCGCAAGAAGCGCGCAGTGCTCGCGTTGCTGCTGATTTACCTGCCCGGGCTGCTGACCCTGGCACTGGCATGGCGCGAGCAGTACGCCATCCTGATCACCCTGAGCTTCTACCTGAGCTACCTGCTGCTGGTGCTGAGCCGCAGCAACCGCGAATACCACAACACCCTGGCCCTTGAGCTGCAGCTGCTCGACCAGCAGGAACGCCTCGAACACCTTAGCCGCACGGACAGCCTGACCCAGCTGGGTAACCGCTATCAGTTCAACAGCCTGTTCCCGGTGATGGTGGCCAACGCTCAGCGGCAGAGCCAGCCATTGTCGCTGGTGCTGCTGGATATCGACTTCTTCAAGCGGATCAATGACGAGTACGGGCATGCCTGTGGCGATAGTTGCCTGAGCGATTTTGCCGAACGCATGCGGCAGAATTTTCGCCGCGACAGCGACGCGCTGCTACGCCTGGGCGGTGAAGAGTTCGGCATCCTGATGCCCAACACCCCGCTGGAACAGGCACGCCTGCTGGCCGAGCAGTTCCGCTTGGAGCTGGAGCGCGAAGGCTTCAACGTACCGGGGGCGACCCTGCCGCTGACCGCCAGCCTGGGTGTGGGTTGCTATGACATGCTGCGCGACGGCAGTGCCGAAGCGTTCTTCAAGCGCGTCGATGATGCGCTCTATCAAGCCAAGGCGGCCGGTCGCAACCGCCTGGAACTGGCCTGAATGCGGCGACACGAACGTGCCGCCGGATAACACCTAAAGACGGAAGCTGCCCATCTGCTTGGCCAGATCATCGGCCAGGCCACGCAGGGTCTGACAGTCCTCTTTACACACCTGCACCTCACCGGCGGTGGCATGCGCCAGGTCGGCGATGCCCTGCACGTTACGGTTGATCTCCTCGGTCACCGATGACTGTTCCTC
This sequence comes from Gammaproteobacteria bacterium, assembly GCA_018827205.1. Lineage (GTDB taxonomy): Bacteria > Pseudomonadota > Gammaproteobacteria > Pseudomonadales > Pseudomonadaceae > Aquipseudomonas. The sequence continues at coordinate 24,592 of JAHJXZ010000235.1, forward strand.
GGTGGCGGTGGCCACTTGGGTATTCATGTCACTGATGCGTTCAATCTGCTCGGTAATCGCGCTGAGCGACTGCCCCGTACGCTGACTCGCCTCGACGCCAGTACCCGTGGCACGTTGGCCGGCATGCATGGAGCTCACGGCTGTTTCCGCGCCCTGCTTAAGGCGCTGAATCATCTGCTGGATTTCATCAGTCGAGCTTTGCGTGCGACTGGCCAAGGTACGCACTTCGTCAGCCACCACGGCAAAACCACGGCCCATCTCACCCGCGCGCGCCGCTTCGATGGCCGCGTTAAGCGCCAACAGATTGGTCTGCTCGGAGATTCCGCGGATCACCGCCAGTACCTGATCGATCGATGCTACCTGCTCAGCCAACTCAGTGACTGCGGCGGCGGCATTGCCAATATCAGTGGACATGCTCTCGATATGCCCGATGGATTGGCGCACCTCATTGCGCGCGCCTTGCGCCTCGTCCCGAGCACTTTGCGATGACTGCGCGGCACTGCTGGCGTTACGCGCAATTTCCTGCACGGTCAGGCCCATCTCATGCACGGCGGTGGCGACCATATCGGTCATTTCCTGCTGCTGGCTGGAGCGCCCGGCGGTGTTGTCCACCACCTGCGCCACCTGGCTGACCGAGGCGCGCAGGCGCTCGCTGGTCGCCAGTACATCGCTGATCAAGCTGCGCTGGCCGCCGATAAAGCGGTTGAAGCCCCGGGCCAGATCGCCCAGCTCATCCTCACGGGACTCATCCAGACGCCGGGTCAGATCACCGCCGCCGCCGCCGATTTCCACCAGCGCTGCAGTCACCTGACGGATCGGCCGCACCAGACCGCGCGCCAACAGCACCACCAGACCGAGAAAGAACAAGGCCACGCCGACGCCGATGGCGCTGGTCATAAACAGCGCCTGGCGCGCTTCAGCGTAGACTTCCGCCTCCGGCACCTCGCTGACCAGCAGCCAGTCCAGGCTGCTCAACTTCTGCGCCACGGCCAGGTAGGTTTCACCGTCACGCTCGAAACGCACCGCCTTGCCGCCGCTGCCCAGCAGCTCATCAGCCGGCGCCTTGCCAAACAGCTCGGCCAAACGGCCACTACCACTCAGTTCGGTCTGCGGATGCACCTTGATATCGCCCTGGGCATCGATCAGAAAAACCTGCCCACGCTCACCAAAGCGAAAGTCGCGGATCATTTCCGACATCGCTTTCAGACTGAAACCCAGGCCGGAAACGCCGAGGGTTTTACCGCCTTGTTTGATCCGCTGGTTGATAAACAAAGTCGGCAACCGAGTGCCCTTGTCGATATCGATTTCCAACACCTGATCGCGGCTGCTGTCGACCAGCTTGTAGAACCACTGGTTCTCCGGCTGATCACGGCTGATCACCCGGGCCAGGCCCGCGCCGGTGAAATAGTTGCCGCTGTCCAGTACGGCAATCGAGGTGGTCATGGCGTTCTGCTGTGCACGCACGCCCTCCAGATAACGCGCCACGGCGTCGCGCTGGCCCTCATCTTCTCCAGCCGCCAGCCAGTCCTGAATAAAGACATTGCCGGCAATCCCGGCGTTGGCGGTGATCGGCGCGGTCAGCACCCGCTCCAGGTCGTTACGAATCGCCAGCACCCGCGCCGGTAACGCTTCTTCGACCAGAAAGCGCTCGGTCAGACGATTGACCACCGCCGAGTAGACGCCCACCACGATCAGAATGCTGGCGAGCAGGGCGGCGCCCATGCTGAGAATCAGCTGCCACTGGATGCTGCGTTTCCACAAGCCCATGGAGGTTACCTTCTAGTTATTATTTGCAAGTAGGAATTGAATACAATTTTGTATACAAACTCAATCACCCTGCGACGTATAACACTATCGGCGGCACCGGCTGCCGGCTTTAACCAACCAGCAGCAACCGCTCACTTCACCTGCCGCCATAGCCGCAGATAGGCATCTTCGTGACTGAAGTCCAGCTCGATAGTGAGGTCGTCCGACTCCAGCAACACTTGCGGAGTAATCAACAACGGCGGTGTCACAAACAGGCTCGGCGACTGGCCGGCAAAGGCCCGGTTCAGCTCATCCACCAGCTGCCAGCCCTGCATACCCAGCGGCTCGGCAACCGTAGCGACCTGCTGGGACAACCCTGAATGGATACGCCCCAGCGCCTTGGCTGAGCCATCGCCAGCAGAAATGTTGCGAATGTCCTTACGTCCGAGGGCATTGAGCGGCACGTTGATATGGTCGAAGTACACATCATTGATCGCCAGGGTATGGCTCCACTCTGCGCCGAATCGGCGCTGCAACGAACGCACGCGCTCATCCATGCCCTTGCCGGCACTGGCAATTGGCAGGTCTTCGACGCTCAGTACCTTGCACTGCGTGCACGCCTCCAGGCGTTGCACCATGCGCTGGGTCTTGGCGGTAGCGATGGCAAACTGGCTGTCGGTAAAAATCACCACACCGATCGGCCCGTCACGCATCGCGTACTCGGTAGCCAGGTCGGCCACCTGCAGAGGATCACTGGTGACATTGCTGAACAGCTTGTCCGTTGGCCCCGGACGATCCCCAGCATGCCAACCGACCAAGGCAATCCCACGGTCCTGAAATAGCTCATGCAACTCGCCCAGCGACTCCGGCCCGAAGCCACCCAGTACCAAGCCATCCGGCTTGCGCTCAAACACTTCGGCGGCCAGACGCTTGATCTCCGCCGGATCACCACGGCCATCCACGGCATGCACCCGCCAGCCCAGCAACTTGGCCGCACGCTCAAAGCTGCGGTACACGCCAACCACCCCGCCGTTGCGAAAATCCGCCGCAATAAAACTCACCTGCATGCCACTGCGTGCGGGCGGCGCCTGCTTCGGGCCGGGCCACTCATTTGCCAAGAGCAGCGCGCTGAACAGCAGCCCGCACAGGCAGAAGACGCTTGCGTAGCAATTTTTCGACATCGCCTATCCCTGCGCGACTGGTCGGCACAAGAGTGCGCCGCCCCTTACCTAATAGCGTAGTCACTCATGGCCAGAACAGCCTTGCGTCGCGCGTTAGTCCGACAGGCTGAACTCAACCCGCGCGGTCTGCCCGCTTTCATCCAGCACGCTGAGCTGATACCGCCCATTGCGCGCGAAGGGGTGATTGAACAGCGCATCGGCGCTGGTTTCGGCAATTGGCTGGCCATCGACAAACCACCAGCGCCGACCACTACCGCCCAGTGCAGACAGACGCAACCGTAGTGGTTCTGCGCTGCCCGTCGGGCGGCGCAAACGGTCACCTTCGCGCACGCCGACAATCGACAGCGGCGCGGCGACCGACACGTGCCGCGGCGGACACTGTGGATCAACCGCCGGTAAGCGCGCACTGCGGCGCTCGCGCCGCGGCAACCAGGGTTCCAGAGGTGCGGGCCACAAGGCCAGGCGCTGCGCCGTGGCATCAGCGCAACTGGCATCGACGCGCAGTCCAGCGGCGTTAACCCAGATGGTTTCTTGCAACCCCAGGCCCAATGGCTGATCCGGCGCCTGCAAGGTCGGCGGCGTGGTGCCATCCAGGGTCCAGGCAAAGCGCTGACGGCGACAGTTTGGATTGCGGTTATCCATCGGCTGGCCCAACGGCCAACAGATCGCGGCCACGCCTACGCTGGCGGGCTGTGGATCAATCGGTAAGGCAATCCCACGCTGACTGTCACGATTGACCAGCAGATCATGCACCTGCAGCAGCAATGGCGCGGCCGAGGCCAGGCCGAACTGCCCCGGCACCGGGGTGCCATCGGGGCGACCGATCCAGATACCGATCAAATAGCGCGGTGCCACGCCAATCGCCCAGGCATCGCGAAAGCCGTAACTGGTGCCGGTTTTCCAGGCCAGAGTGGGCCTTTGTACCAGCTGCGCGCGCGGGTCGCGATCCGGCCGCGCTTGACCACTGAGAATGCGCCGCACGATCCACGCCGCGCCAGGCGACAGCAAACGCCGCTCATGCAGCGCATCCTGTGGCTGAAAGCGCAGGCGCGCGGCCTTGCCGCCACGGGCAAAGACACTGTAACCGCTGACTAAATCCTCCAACCGACTGCCGGCGCCACCGAGAATCAGTGCCAGATTAGGCTCGGCCAACGGCGGCAACAGCAGAGGTACACCCACACTGCGCAACTCACCGGCAAAGCGCTTCGGCCCGTAGGTTTCCAGCAGCTGCACGGCGGGCAGATTGAGTGAGGTGGCGAGGGCTTCGCTGGCGGATACCGCACCACTGAAGCCAGAGGCGAAGTTGCCCGGCCGGTAGTCGCCGTAACGGCGCGGTACATCCTGCAACAGCGATTCGGAATGGATCAGCCCGTCATCCAGTGCCATGCCATAGAGAAATGGCTTGAGCGTAGAACCCGGTGAGCGCACCGCGCTGATCATGTCGACATGGCCGAAGCGCTTGGTATCGCCGATATCCACCGACCCCAGGTAAGCGCGCACCGCCATGCTCGGCTGCTCGACCACCAGAATGGCTGCTGAGGTACGCTCCGGCAGGCGCGCACGCCAACCCAGCAGCAAGTCTTCCAGGCGGCGCTGCAAGGCAGCGTCGAGGGTGGTGCGAATCAGCGGCGGGCTGCTGCGCGTATTCAGCCGCCGCGCCAGTAACGGAGCCAGACGTGGCTCCTGACGCGGGGCCAGCAGCACCGGCTCCTCTAGCGCATCGTTGATCGCCGACTGCGGCCACACGCCAAAACTGGCCAACCGCTGCAGGACCTTATCCCGCGCCGCCTGAGCCCGTTCGGGGTGGCGATCCGGGCGCAAGCGGCTGGGCGCCTGCGGCAACACTGCGAGCAACGCCGCTTCGGCGCGAGTCAGTTGACGCGGCGACTTGCCCAGGTAAGCCCAGCTGGCGGCCGCCACACCTTGCAGCGTGCCGCCAAAGGGCGCGCGATTGAGGTACAGGGTGAGGATTTCATCCTTGGACAGATGCCACTCCAACTGCAGCGTGCGCCACAGCTGCTTGAGCTTACCGCTGTAACTGCGCGCATGCGGGTCGAGCAGGCGAGCCACTTGCATCGACAGCGTGCTACCGCCCGACAACACCCGCCCACCACTGAGGTTCTGCCAGGCCGCGCGCCCCAGGGCCAGCGGGTTAACCCCGGGGTGCTGATAAAACCAGCGGTCCTCATAGGTCAACAGCGCTTCCAGGTAATAGGGCGATACCTCGCTGGGGCTGACCGGATAACGCCATACACCGTCATGGTCAGCAAACCGCCACAACGGCGCACCGTCCTCGGCCAACACCACACGGGCCAGGTCATCGCCCGGTAAAGGCAGCGGAAACAGCCGGTCGGCCACCGCCAGAATCAACAATAGGCACAGTGAAGAAGCCAGCCAAGGGCGGCGCAGCAGCAGCCACAGTCGCTGGCCCCAGATGCCAATTGCCAGCAGGTACAACGGTTTAACGCGGGTCATGCGCGGATCCATTCCTTGTATCGCGGTGCTGTACTGACAATCGGACAAGAGCGCTGCCATTCTGCCAAATGACTGGCACACTGGCGCGCAGCAGCAATCAACGCAGAGTCGAGTGGAACGAGAACTATGGGTGTAGAAGGTTTTTTTGAATCTCTGGGCGAGGCGGTCGGCTCGGTGATCCGTTTTATCGTCGAAGGCTTGAGTGGCTTTTTCGGCATGCTCGGTGGGGCGGTCAGCAGCTTTATCACAGGCATGTCCAAGGCTTTGGGGGTAACGCCATCATTGCTCAGCATCGTGGTTCTGATAGCTGGCCTCTGGCTGCTCTACCTCGCCGTACGCGCCTTTATCCGCCGTTCGTTCATTACCGGGGTAATCTGGCTGGTGCTGGGGTTGTGGTTGCTCAGTGGTCTGATCAGCTAAGAACCCGTCTACGATCTGCTGCGAGTCGGCCCTGCGGCGTTGAAACAGGCTGTAAGCACACTGGCTAAACAACAAGGCCCGCCAATTTGGCGGGCCTTGTGCGTTCGAAGAACCTGTTTCGGGTCTCGCGAGCTAGAGCGAGACAAGGCGCTACGTTAGTAACAGCCTTCGGCTGGTCAAAATGGCCGAGGAAGCGGAGTTTACGAGTTGTAAACGAGCATTCCGAGGCCGTTTTTAACGCAGTATCGCCGACGCGCAGCAGATCCGAGACAGGTTCTAGCGCTCTTTGACCACCAAACGCCCCGGACTTTCGCCCAGCGCCTGCCAGTTCGGGCGGTACATCGACTCCACTTGCGGTGGCGGCACGCGGTAACTGCCGGGCGTAACCGCGCGGGCCAGATACAGCAGGTGGGTGGTGTCGTAGCCGTTTACATCCAGCGCCGCGACGTAACGATCACCACGGAACTCCTGATGCTTGATCGCCGCGTTCTGCATCGACTCACGCCACTCCTTCACTGCGCTGCTGGCATCGTCCAGACTGGCCGAGCTTTGTGCCAGGTTCTGGTTTTCCAGCTCCAGGCCCGCCGGCAGCAGATCAACCACCAACGCATCCGGCACCCGCTGCTTGGCGGATACGGCCAGGTGCACCAGCACCAGTTCGCCGCTTTGCAGGTTACTCAGGTCCAGCGTCTCACCGTCCATGCCTAAGTATTCGCGGTAGATGCTGAGGTTTTCACCGCCCGCCGCCGGTGCCTGGCTTGGATAGCCAGACAGGGTCAGCTGCTGATACAGCGGCGTATCTCCCGGTTTGTCCGTCGAGTTGCTGATGCTCAGCGGCGCAGCCAGATCACCGCTATCAAGTTTGAGACCTGACTGAGCATTGCTCAGCTCGAAGGCCAGGCTGCCGCTTTGCAGCGCGGCGCTCCAGCTCGGCTCGGGCTTGCTCAGCAGGTTGCGCCCAGCCATGTATAACGAGTTGCGTTCCTGGGTTGACAGCCACTGCTGCCCGGCCACTTCATCGGCCAGGTTGAACAGCCGCTCTTCACGGCGATCACCGGCCAGGTCGTGCTCTTCCAGCAGCGCCAGAATCAGCGCCTGATCACGCAACGAGCTGCCGTAATCCGCCAACCAGGTATTGCGCTCGCGCCCACGGGCCAGGCCGGCGCTCAGCAGCTCATCGGCTCGCGGCTGATCTCCCATTTTCTGCAGGGCCACGGCCAGGTGCACCAACGGTAAACCGGACAGTGCATCACTGCGTCGCTCATACAGGCTACGCAAGGCACCCAGCGGCGCCTGCTGGCTGCGCGCCAACAC
>JAHJXZ010000236.1 GCA_018827205.1 Gammaproteobacteria bacterium
AGCGTTTGCGCTCGGAGTCGTCACCCGGTAGGAGTTTGTCGCGGTAGAGCATGGCAATTTCAAATGCCGCGCGGCTGACCCCTTGCTCGGCGGCTTTGGCGTACCAGCGTTCACTCTCGGGGTAATCCTGCTGGGTGTAAAACTGATAGCCCATATTGAACTGGGCGCAGGCATCCCCGGCACTCGCCCGCTGGGCATGGTCCAGGATGTTGGCTTCGTCTGATTGATCAAGCGTCACCGGGCATTGCTTGATCGCCGCCTGACTGGTGAGTGTGCAGAGCAACAGGGCGCTGGCGAACAGTGTGGCGGTAAGCCGGAGGGTACGTAGCATGCCAATCATCCTTGATGAGATAACCCGAGCCTGATGCGTCCGGGGCTGATAAACAGTGACGGTAACCTTAGTGACTCATCGTTAAACAAGACAAGGTATGCCTGCCCAGGCTGTCGATTAATCGTCTTTTTGCAGGACTGCCGAGCGCAGTGGCGCCGGTCTATATCTGTGGATAACTGCGCGGGGTATAGACCCACTCGCCACCCTCGGCACGGGGGAAACGGCAGGTTTGGCTGGAGCCGATGATTACCAACGTGCGCATATCGACCATCTCTGGCGTTAGTTCACCTAGGGTGAGGGTGCGCAGGGTTTCGCCGGGGCGGCCGATATCGCGGCCGAGCACCACCAGGGTTTCTGGCGTGCGTTGTTGGCGGATGATCTCTAGCGCACTGCCGAGCTGCCAGGGGCGGGCTTTGGAGATGGGGTTGTAGAAGGCCATCACCAGGTCGGCGGCGGCGGCGTGGGCCAGGCGTTTTTCGATAATCGCCCAGGGCTTGAGGTTGTCCGACAGGGAGATCAGGCAGAAGTCATGGCCCAGCGGCGCACCGGCTTTGGCGGCGGTGGCCAGCGCAGCGGAAACGCCGGGGAATACCTGCAAGTCGACGCGCTGCCATTCAGCGTCGGTGGATTCGTGTAGGGCTTCCAGCACGGCGGCGGCCATGGCGAACACGCCGGGATCGCCGGACGACACCACCACCACCCGGCGACCGCTGGCGGCCAGCTCGAAGGCATGCCGGGCGCGCTGCATTTCCTCACGGTTATCGGTGCAATGGCGCACCTGCTCCGGGCGCAGCGGGCCGGCCATGTTGATATAGGTTTCGTAGCCGAGCAGGTCTTGCGCTTCATCCAGCGCCTGGCGTGCGGCGGGCACCATAAATTCAGTGGCACCGGGGCCGAGACCGATTACGGTCAGGCGGCCACGGGGGCGGCCGAGTTGCGCAGCGTCGATCGGCGCAGCGGCCAGCAGCAGGCGCAGGTTGGCGTGCTGGCTGTGTAGCGGCGGCAATTGCGTAGCGTCGTCGATAAAGCGCAGCGGCAGCTTGAGCTGCGTGGCGGCGGCGTGCAGCTCGGTTTTGGCCATCAACTCAGGTGCGGCCAGCAGACAAGCCAGGCTTTGCGCGGCCAGGCCGCTGCTAGTTAGCGCCTGCTGCAATTCGCTAAGCAACTCGGCGCCAGCGCGCTCGACCCACACGGCCACTTGTTGCGGGTGAATCAATAGTTCATCAACGTTGGTGGCGCGGCTGTGCGGGCTGATATGGATCACCCGGTTAGCGCTGTTATCCACCGGCAGTTTGGCCTGGGTCAGCCAGGGCGCGTCGCCTTCAATACGCACGGCCTGACCGCCGAGCAGGTCGCTGACAAAGCCTTTGCCCTGTTCCAGATCGGCCAGTACATAACCGGCCGGGGGCTCCAGTAGGCAGGTGCCAAAACGCAGTTCGCCGCTGGTGGTGATCGCCGCGCTGACCTGCAGGTGCGCGGCAAGCTCCCGCGCCATGCGGTTGACCCCGCCCAGGCCGCCGAGCAGCGGCACTACGGCGCTGCAATCTTCGGCCACGGCCAGCACCGGTGGTTCGCGGTCCTTCTCGCCGAGCACGGCAGCCAGGCTGCGAATCACGATGCCGGCAGCGCACAGGGCGATGATCGGCGTGCCGTCGCGATATAGCGTGCGCAGGTTGTCGCCGAAGTCTTCATACAGCCGCTCGACATCCGCCACTCGACCGCTCAGGCCGTGAATCTGCGCCTGTGGATAAAGCACCTGGATACGCCGCGCGCAAGGCAGGGCGGAGGGGCCGAGAATGATGATGGCGGGAGCGGCGGTCATAAGGTGTTCCGTGGTTGGCGTAGGAGCGGCCTTGGCCGCGATCAGTGGGTAGGGTGGATGACGCTTTTTCATCCACCATCGCAATTGGTGGATGGGTAAAGCGTCATCCACCCTAAGGTTTTCACCTCGGGATCAACCGCGCCATTTTTCGCCGGGGATCACGATCATCGAGAAGTACGGCGAGGACATCGGCTCTACTTCATCCAGCGCTACGATTCGCTGGTTGCCCATGGTCGCGCGTTCGACGTAATGGGCACGCTGGTCGATACCCAGCTCCTGCAGCACGCGGCGGACTTTCTCGAAGTTGCGCCCCAGCTTCATGATCACGGCGGCTTCGGCGCTGTGCAGGCGCTGCTTGAGTTCGTCCTCGGGCAGCACGCCGGAGAGCACGCTCAGGCTCTGGTTGCGGTACACCAGCGGGGTACCGAGCACCGAGGCGCAACCGAGCATGGAGCACACGCCGGGGACCACTTCCACGTCGTAACGGTCGGCCAGGCGGTCGTGCAGGTACATATAGGAGCCGTAGAAGAACGGGTCGCCTTCACAGATCACCGCGACATCCTGGCCGGCGTCGAGTCGGGCGGCGATCTGCACCGCGCAGGTGTCGTAGAAATCGCTGATCACATCTTCATAGCTGAGCGGCGCGGCGAGCTTTTCCGTGGTCACCGGGTACACCAGCGGCAGGCGCTGCTGGGCGTCGGTGAGGTGCTGTTCGATGATGCCGAAGGCGTTGCCGCCCTGGCCTTTGTTGGCTTTGGCCTTGGCCACAAAGTAGCCGACCACCGCTGCCGATTGCAGCAGGCGCAGGGCCTTGAGGGTGATCAGCTCCGGGTCGCCGGGGCCGACGCCGATGCCCAGCAGGCGGCCTTTTTGTACTGTCATCATTCCACCTCCGTGGCCAGGGCGTTGACCGCCGCCACCGCCATGGCGCTGCCGCCACGGCGGCCCCGCACGATCACATAGGGCACGCCACGGCTGTCGGCGGCGAGGGCGTCCTTGGATTCCGCCGCGCCGATAAAGCCCACCGGCATGCCGATAATCAGCGCCGGTTTCGGCGCGCCGGCGTCGAGCATTTCCAGCAGGTAGAACAGCGCGGTGGGGGCGTTGCCGATCACCACCACGCTGCCTTCCAGGTGCTCGCGCCAATGTTCCAATGCGACTGCTGAACGGGTATTGCCCAGTGCGCGGGCCTGTTCAATCACGCCGTCGTTATGCAGGGTGCAGATCACCGGGTTATTGGCGGCCAGGCGCGGACGGGTGATGCCTTCGGCGACCATCCGCGCATCGCAGAGAATCGCCGCGCCCTTGGCCAGCGCGGCGCGGCCGGCGGCACCGGCGCCGGGGGAGAAGCGCAGGTCCTGCACCACATCGACCATGCCGCATGCGTGGATAACCCGCACGGCGAGCTTTTCCAGATCAGCCGGAATGGCGCTTAGGTCAGCCTCGGCGCGGATAGTGGCGAAGGACTGGCGGTAGATTTCCTGGCCGTCGCGGATGTACTCAAGCATCGTTGTTTCCTGTTGCGCAGTGGGTGGCGAACCAGTCGCCTGCCTCGTCGATCGTTATGGCGTCGGCCAATAGCTGGCCGAAACCCGGCTGATGTGGCGTGCGTTGGTAGAGCTGGTAATGCCCGGCGCTGCTGGCCAGCAGGGTGAAGGGCGCGGTATGCGCGGCGGCGCAGGAGCGTGGGCAGGCGCTGAGATGCACCTGCGGCCGCGCTGTGCTGGCGCGCAGGCGCTTGGCGAGCAGCAAGGCGTCGGCTTTGCTGTCGGCCAGGCCCTTGGCGCAGGCGGCTGAGCCGGTGCAGGCGATCAGATTGCTTAGCGGTTCCTGCGCATCGATCAGCAGGCCGAGTTCGGCCAGCGCGTGTAGCAGTGTGCCTGCCGAGTGCTCGGGGATATTCGGCAGCAGCAGACCCTGCCAGGGCGTCAGGCGCAGGCTGGCATCGCCGTGCTGCTCGGCAAGAGCGCCCAGGGCGCGCAGCTGCGCGGCGTTGATCCGGCCCAGGCGCGCGCTGGCGGCGACCATGCACAGGTCCGCTTGCTGCTGTGGATAAATGCCCATCGGCGCGCGTGGGTTGACTGGCGTGCGCTGCCAATCAGCCGGTACGGTTTGCACGGAAAAGGGCAGGCGCGCTTGCAGTTGCTGCAGCAGTTGGTGGGCGGGAATCACGCTTAGCAGTTGGCGCATCCGGCTATGTTCGCTACTGGCCAAGTCGAGAAACAGCCTGAGCAGTTGCTCCAACAGCGGCACGGCCTGCTCTGCGTCGATCACACCCAGTGGCTTGTCACTCGGGCAACCGGCCAAGCCAAAGGCCAAGCGAGCCGGCGTGCCGGGCAGGGCGCTCAGCCAGATATCGTGGGGGTGTTCGAGCATGGCCAGGGCTTCGCCGCCGTCCAGCTGAATAGCGAACTTGGCCGATAGCCCATGCAGCGCAGGGGTGGCTTGCAGCAGCTCAAGCAGCGCGGCGGCCAGTGGGCGGGTATCGAGCAGGGCGTGTGGGTCGAGGCCAGCGGCGGGGCTGAGCAGCAGGTTGCGCACATCGTCGGCGGCCGGGTTGCTCGGGCCGAGGCCGGCAGCCAGCAGGCGCTCGATCAGCTCGGCCTGCTGGCCGGCCAATACGCCACGAATCTGCAGATTGCTGCGGTTGGTCAGCTCCAGCACACCGCTGGCGCAGTATTCGGCCGCCTCGGCGATGGCGCGTGCCTGTTGGCTGGTGATCACGCCGCCGGCCAGCTTGACCCGGCAGATGCCACCGTCCAGCGCCGGAACGATACGCAGCAGGCCGGGGCACGCCGATCCCGGTTTTTCGGGGCGTGGGGCAGGTATCTCGACAGTGGTGGCAAGGTCGCGCAACAAGTTCACCAGCAACAACGAACCTGTCTACGATCTGCTGCGCGTCGGCCCTACTGCGTTAAAACCAGGCTCGGAATGCTCATGTACAGCTCGTACACTCCGCTTCCTCGCCTGTTTTTGCCTTGTAGGGCTCTAGCTCGCTAGATCGAAAACAGGTTCTACGACGCGGCGACCGAACCAGCGAAATCCGCCCACAGGGGATTTCATGGCATCGGTACACCCCGCCCGATGTTGGCACTCGCGACCAGCGTCGTCGGCAGGTCTCCTGGCTGACAGGTCTTCATCATCCGCGGCCTTCCCGGTTTCCCAGTGGCATGCGTGCGGAGGAT
>JAHJXZ010000237.1 GCA_018827205.1 Gammaproteobacteria bacterium
CCGCAGTGGGCTTCGGTCAGGCACATGGTGCCGGTCCAGCTGCCTTCGGTGAGCTTGCTCAAGTAGGTCTGCTTCTGCGCTTCGGTGCCGTGGGCGTGGATCGCCGACATCGCGCCGTGGGTCAGGCCGGGGTACATGCCCCAGGAGGTGTTGCTGGCGCCAACCATTTCGCCGATCAGCAAGCCGAGGGAATGCGGCAGGCCCTGACCGCCGTATGCCGGGTCGGCCGCCAGACCATTCCAGCCGCCCTCAACGTACTGGGCAAAGGCTTCCTTGAAGCCTTTGGGCGTGGTCACCACGCCGTCGTTGATCTGGCATTCTTCTTCATCGCCGGAGCGATTCAACGGGGCCAGCACCTGCTCGCAGAACTTCGCGCCCTCGGCGAGGATCGCGCTGACCATATCCGGAGTGGCGTCGCTGGCACCCATCGCGGCGTAGCCGGCATGAAAGTCGAAGACCTCGTCGATCAGAAAGTGCATATCGCGCAGGGGGGCTTTGTACTCGGGCATGCTGGCATCTCCGTTAGCTAGAGCGTGGATTAGTGCTCTACGCTAAGGCCCATGCCGCGCCGCAACAATCACAGTGCAGATGCTGAATACACTGCCATTAGCCGACAGCCTTAGTTGCGCGAAGCTTCCAGCTTGACCGCGCCGCGCCGCTGGCCATAACTGCGCACACAGTTACGCCCGGCGCCCTTGGCGTTATACAACGCCTGGTCGGCGGCCTTGAGTACTTCCTCTGGGCTACGCTGCTCCAGCCCGCGCTCGGCCACCCCCATACTCACCGTCACCGACACCTGACTGGCCGCGCTACCGGCCCGCCGCGCTCTGCCCTGCTTGTCATCCTGCGGGCGCTGCTGTTTATCGCGTAGCTGGATGCGGTAGGTCTCGATGGCCTGGCGTATCACTTCAAGGTGCGGCAGGCATTCCTCAAGCGTCTTGCCGGGGAACACCAGGGTGAACTCCTCGCCACCATAACGGTAGGCCTTGCCCCCGCCGCCGATCTTGCGCAGCTGAGCGGCTACCAGCCGCAGCACCTGATCGCCGACATCGTGGCCATGGGTGTCGTTGAATTTCTTGAAATGATCGACGTCGGCCATAGCAATCACATAACTACGGCCCAGACGCTGCAGGCGTTCATTCAAGGCGCGGCGTCCCGGCAGGCCGGTAAGTTCGTCACGGAAGGCCATCTGATAAGCCTCGTGCGCCACCGCCGCGACTAGGACCAGCATGATCTGGCTGCTCATTACATTCAGCGCGTTGGGCAAAATGAAGGTGTTCGGCAGCATCCACAGCAGGCCGCACAACCCCAGCAACTGCGCCGCATGCAACGGCCGTGGCGCACGCAGGTACTGCACCGCCAGCAGAATCAGACCAAGGATAAATACCGGATAGGCCAGCTGCACCAGCGCCAGCCACTCGACCTGCAGCGCCGGCCAGCGCACCAGAGACAACCAGTGCAGCAACGCCTCGGGAAAGCGCTGCGCCAGACCCACCGCTACCGCACCGACTGCCAGCAGAACAGCAGCCCGGGCGATCAGGTCCTGCAGCAGGTGAGTGCGCTCCTGCCAGGCGGCGTAAAGGCTGTAGAGCAGCGGCAGCAATAGGCTGCACAGATGGAAGATCAGCGCCGCATCACTGCGCACCTGCCCCGTGGCGCGAAAGTGATCGACCTGGGTATCGAGCAGGAAGTAACCGAGATACAGCGTCAGCAGCAGAAACACCTCGCGCTGACGGCCATACACCAGACAGAACGCGCCGCCGAGCAACAGCAGCAGCGTAGGCAGCACATTGAACAACGAAGTGAAAAATTCACTCAGCACCGCCAATCGCGCCAACAGCAAGCCGCCGACCAGAAGCAGCAGCGAAGGCAGAAAATGGCTGAAGCGCACAGCAGCAAGACGCGACAAGACAGGCCCCACACCGCAATAAAAGTGGATAACGTCGCGCAGTTTGCCTGCAACGAGCGTATTGCGCACGGAACCTCACAGGCAAATCGACAAGCTGCCCGGGACTTTTCAGTTCGCCCAACCAAAAACTGTCTGCAACAGTTTTTAGCTGTCGCGCAGCGACGGCCCGAAGGGTGGCGGCCAGGGATGGCGGGTCACAAAAGCGCCGGGAGCGCTTTTGCGCACAAGCCCCAACGGGGTGAAGCACATGGATGTGCTGAACATAAAAAAACCGCCACCCCAAGGGGTAGCGGTTTTCGACCTGCGGTGGAGCCTAAGGCTTAGTAGCCCAGAGCAAAATGCTCTTCGTCCATATCCATCAGGTTGTTGGCACCAGACAGCATGGCGTCAACGTGCGCACGGGTGCGCGGCAGAATGCGTGCGAAGTAGAAGTTGGCAGTCTGCAGCTTGGCCTTGTAGAAAGCCTCATCTTCAGTACCTGCAGCAATCTTCTCGGCAGCCAGGCGAGCCATATCAGCCCAGAAGTAAGCCAGGCAGACGTAACCGGAATACATCAGGTAATCCACCGAAGCGGCGCCGACTTCTTCACGGTCCTTCATAGCGGCCATGCCCACTTTCATGGTGATGTCCCCCCACTCTTTGTTCAGCTTGGCCAGTGGTGCAACCAGAGCTTTAACAGCGTCGTTGCCTTCGTTGGCCTGGCAGAACTTGTGCACGATCTTGGTGAAGCCTTTCAGCGCTTCGCCTTGAGTCTGCAGCACTTTACGGCCCAGCAGGTCGAGTGCCTGGATACCGGTGGTGCCTTCGTACAGCATGGAGATACGGCTGTCGCGAACGTTCTGCTCCATGCCCCACTCGGCGATAAAGCCGTGGCCGCCATAGATCTGTACGCCGTGGTTGGCAGCTTCAAAGCCAACTTCGGTCATAAATGCTTTAGCGATTGGAGTAAGGAAAGCCAGCAGTGCGTCGGCTTGCTTCTTCTCGGCTTCGTCTTTGCTGTACTTGACGATATCAACCTGCTTGGCGGTGAAGTACACCATTGCGCGGTTGCCTTCGGCGAAGGCTTTCATGGTCAGCAGCATGCGACGCACGTCCGGGTGGACGATGATCGGGTCAGCGGCTTTTTCCGGCGCTTTCGGGCCAGTCAGGGAACGCATCTGCAGACGCTCACGAGCGTACTTCAGGCCACCCTGGAAACCGATTTCAGCGTGAGCCAGACCTTGCAGAGCAGTACCCAGGCGAGCCGTGTTCATAAAGGTGAACATGCAGTTCAGACCTTTGTTGGCTGGACCGATCAGGTAACCGGTTGCACCGTCAAAGTTCATCACGCAGGTGGCGTTACCGTGGATGCCCATCTTGTGCTCGAGCGAGCCACAGGAAACGGCGTTACGTGCGCCAACGGTGCCGTCAGCGTTAACCGAGAACTTCGGCACGATGAACAGCGAGATGCCTTTGGTGCCTTGCGGCGC
>JAHJXZ010000238.1 GCA_018827205.1 Gammaproteobacteria bacterium
CGCAACGGCCTGCCAGCGCATCACATCAACTATGGCCGCGCTTCTACCTCCGCTTCAACACGGCGATTGATGGCCCGTCCAGAGTCACTGTCATTATCAGCAACCGGCCGCGACTCGCCGTATCCAACAGAGGAGACCCTGCCGCTATCGATGCCATGCTGATTGACCAGCACATCACGCACCGCATTGGCACGCCGTTCAGACAGCCCCTGGTTATAGGCATCACTGCCTACAGCGTCGGTATGTCCTTCAACGGTCGTAGTGGTTTGCGGGTATTGCTTCATAAAGTCAGCAAGGCTCTTGATATCGGCCTGGCTGTCAGCTTTAACATCGGATTTGTTGAAATCGAACTTCACATCCAACTCCACCCGAACCGAATCCACCATTTCAATGGGATCAGGCTGAACTTCAGCAGGCATGCTGGCATATTCCTTGATCGGACAGCCGTTGTGATGCACCGGAGTATTAGGAGGGGTGCCTGGGCAACGGTCACGACGGTCAAACACGCCGTCGTCGTCTTCATCACCATCCTGGGCGTAACAAATCAGCGTGCCAATGACCGCACCGGCCACGGCTCCACCTGCTGCCCACGTAGAACTTTCGATTGCGCCCAGACCAGCACCGGTCAGACCGCCAATTGCACTGCACAGGGGCCAGTTCCCTTGGTTGAGCGGCGCATCTCCCATACTGGAAGTTGTGACGCAACCTGAAAGAACACTGCTGACCAAGAGAATGGGGGCTACCCCCATAATGGATCTAACTCTCATGGTAGAAATCTCCTGTAATGCCGGCTACTGCCGGTAACTAAGGAGTAAAGACCTACCCTTCAAGCTGCACAAGCCAGACCCCGAAGGGTCTGGCCCGTTTTCTTCAGAAAGCCTGGAATCAGACTATCAAGGACGAGCTTCTACTTCTGCTTCTACGCGGCGGTTGACAGCGCGGCCGTCAGCACTGGCGTTGTCCGCAACTGGACGCGATTCGCCATAGCCTGCAGCACTAACGCGGTCACTGCCTACGCCGTACTGGTTGACCAGCACATCACGTACCGCATTGGCACGACGCTCGGACAGGGTTTGGTTGTAAGCATCGCTACCAACGGAGTCGGTATGACCTTCGACCACGGTGGTGGTTTGTGGGTACTGAGTCAGGAAGTCAGCCAGATTTTTGATATCGCCATAACTTTCTGGTTTGACCTGAGACTTGTCGAAGTCGAACTTGACGTCCAGCTCTACACGTACGGCTTCAGCTGGTTCGGCAACTACAACTTCTTCAACCACTTCTTCAACCATAACAACCTGCTCATCGCTGGCGCCATGCACCCAGCAATACGCAGCGGCCATGCCAGCGCCAACTACTGCACCGCCACCAGCCCAGGTAGAGCTTTCAATAGCGCCCAGAGCAGCACCGCCCACACCGCCGATCGCGGCACAGGTTGGCCAATCCGTTTTCTGCAGCCCGGCACAACCGGTCAAGAAGGTACTCGCGACAATCAGGGGTAATGCTTTCCTGGTGATACTCATTGATACGTCTCCTATTGGTAAATCGGCAAAAACCGATACTGACGAAGTAAAGACGTCAGCAACAAAATATGCCAGAGAATATGCAAACACATTACTAGCACGATCCGCACTAGGCCGCACAGCTCTTGCACGTTAGTCTTTGCGCACTTGAGCGAGGAGCCGTTATGCCTGCAACTCCGTCCACCCGCACACCCCAGCAAGCCCTTGCGGCCCTATTGGCACGCTACACGCCAGAACGCCTGCTGCTAGTCGGTAGCCGAAAACCACCTGCAATTGATGCATTTATCCAGACTCATCCAAGTTGCCACTTCGTTCACGCAGATGCCGGCGCATTGCCTGATGAAGTCGCCGCGCAACGTTTCGATCTGGCATTGATTGTCGACTGCCTTGAGCATCTGCCGAAACGCACCGGGCTAGAGCTGCTCGGTGGTATTCGCAACCTGAATGCCAGCCGTATGGCTGTGCTGGTCGATCTGCAAGCCTGTGATTGGCAAGAAACCGACTTCTTTGCCCTCGCCCTGCAGGCCAGCGAGTGCTTTCAGCGCGACGAACAGACACTCAACCTGTTTACCTATGACCTGCTCGACTACAAGCAAGTGCCTGACTGGTTGAACGCCAAGTTCTGGGCCAACCCGGAAAATTTCGGCAAGTACTGGTGGTAAATCCATGAGCAGCACAACCTGCCCCTGCGGCAGCGAGCAATTGCTGACACTTTGCTGCGGCCTTTATCACGCAGGCACTCCAGCCCCCAGCGCCGAAGCCTTGATGCGCTCACGCTACAGCGCTTACGCCCTAGGACTGATCGATTACCTCGCGCACAGCACATTACCAGCCCAGCAAGCAGGGCTCGACCACGATGCCATCCGCGCCTGGAGCCTGGGCAGCACCTGGCTTGGGCTTGAGGTCGAGCAGGCACAGCTGATTGAGGGCGAACCGCAGCACGCTTATGTCACTTTTACCGCGCACTGGCGTGATGCAGGCGGCGCGCACAGCCACCGCGAACGCTCGGCCTTCGTACGCAATAACGGCCAATGGTATTTCATTGACCCGACTGTCGAGTTGAAGCTTGGTCGCAATGACGCCTGCCCCTGTGCCAGCGGACAGAAATTCAAGAAATGCTGTGCCAGCTATTTCTGACTAGCGAGGCGTATTGATAACGCAGAGAGCACCGACAAGGGGCTCTCTGCGCTGCAGACTAATCCTGCAATTTCAGATGGGAGATATCCGGTGGCGGCCCAGCTGGGGCTTTTTTCGCTTCGCCCATGTCGCTGCCGGGCGGCGCCAGGCTGAACTGCGACAAATCCAGGGCAGGAGCCTGCACCTGCGGTTTACCATCCTGAACATCATCACCCAGCGGGGCGATACCAAAATCTGGCGCATCGACTTCCGCAAACGCAGCCATATATTCATCACGTGGCGCTACCTGCAGGCGCCCCGCTGATTGGCTGCTGGCAGCCGCCTGAGTAGGTGCCGCAGCCGGCGCAGCAACTGGAGCCATGGCAACAGCAGGTGGCGCAGCCAACTCTATTTCTTCGATCTC
The DNA here is from genome assembly GCA_018827205.1 of Gammaproteobacteria bacterium. GTDB lineage: Bacteria > Pseudomonadota > Gammaproteobacteria > Pseudomonadales > Pseudomonadaceae > Aquipseudomonas. The sequence goes on from JAHJXZ010000238.1 coordinate 3,061, forward strand.
ATCGTCCAGGCAGGCCACTTCGGCCACAGCTCCAGCACGCGCCAGGGTCGAGCGATATTTTTCCGCCCCGGCTGCATCCAGGTTGCTTTTGATCACAATGCGCCGCCCCGAGAACAGCAACGCCAGACGCTGCTCATCCGCCTGGAACAACTTGGCCAGATTGGCTTTTACCAACTCCAGCTGCGCACCCGGAACCAGTTGCGCGCTGAAGGCAATTTCGTAGCGAGCCATGGTCATACTCCTGTCCTATTCGTTGCTCAGTATGGCGCAGGTTTTTTTACCGTCACAACAGGTTGCAGCCAAGCACTTGCTTGTTACACTGATGCGTCATTCGGAGTATGCAATGTTTTATCAGGCGCAAACGATAAGAATTCTC
>JAHJXZ010000239.1 GCA_018827205.1 Gammaproteobacteria bacterium
GATCAAGCAATGCCCGGTGACGCTTGATCAATCAGACGAAGCCAACATCCTGGACCATGCCCAGCGGGCGCATGCCGGCGATGCCTGCGCCCAGTTCAATATGGGCTACCAGTTTTACACCCAGCAGCGCTATGCCGAGAGTGAACGCTGGTACGCCAAAGCCGCCGAGCAAGGAGTCAGCCGCGCGGCATTTGAAATTGCCATGCTCTACCGCGACAAACTCCTACCGGGTGACGACTCCGAGCGCAAACGCTGGCTGAACCAGGCAGCCGAGCAGGGTTTTACCCAGGCTCAGGTTGAACTGGGCATCGACTATCTGGACAACCCAGGTGATCAGGATGAGCGCTACCAAGCCATGCACTGGTTTGAACAAGCGGCCGACCAGGGCGACATCCAAAGCCAATACCTGCTGGGTGAGCTGTACTGGAGCCGTGACAGCGGTGTGGAGTTTGCCGCCAGCGGCGATGAGCGCGCCATGCACTTCAGCAGCGACGACAGCAAAGCGCTTTACTGGATCTGCAAAGCCGCGCAAAGCAACCATGCCCCCGCGCAATTCAGCCTCAGCGAGGCCTACAGCACCGGCAGTGGCGTAGCCGTCAATCGCGACCAACAGCGACTGTGGCTGGAACTGGCCGCCAGCAACGGCAGTGAAGAGGCCAAGGAGCGACTGGATGACAGTGATTTACCTTGGTACACCCGCCTGGAAAACTGGGGCAAGCGGCAAATGATCGATGAAACCGCTCAATGCCCGGACTTAGAGCTGGAAGCCACAGAACAGCAGGCAAGCTACTAACGAAAGGAATCAGCATGCGCCCCTTCCTTATCGCTCCTCTGCTCGCACTGGGCCTGGCTACATGCCACGCCAGCGCGCGCGACACTAATGAAGTGGTCACCTCTGACCGGCAGAACCCGGCCGTCTCAGCTGCCGTGCGCCAGGCCCAGGCTGGCCTGACCAAGTTCCTGGCACTGGCCGCCAGACCGCCCGCCAATACCCGTGACTTCAAAGTGCAGGTCATGGCCGAAGACAGCAACGGCATAGAAACTTTCTGGGTCACGCCCTTCCGCGCGCTTGAGCAGGGTTTTATCGGCACCGTGGCCAACGAGCCACGCATCGTCAAAAGCGTGACCTGGGGCCAGCAACTGCGCTTTACCCGCGAGCAGATTACCGACTGGGGCTACCTGAAAAACGGCCGCCAGGTCGGTAGCTTCACCATCTGTGCACTGTTTAAAAACATGCCAGCCGAACAGGTGGAGTACTACCGCAGCCAGCATGGTTTTGATTGCCAGTAACCACAAAAGCTGAAACTTGCGCGGCTTCGGTTTTCTCGCTTAACCAGACCTGCCACATTAGCGGCTGCCGCGCACTTGTAGGATGGGGCGGGCCGCGCCCAAGGCGCTCTGCGAACCCTACGCCGTGCTGATATCAATAGCAGTTACATTATCCAGCAGGCTACACTCACTGCACTAGCGCCGACTCAAAGCCCGTATTAACACTCTGTTTGATGAATTGAATAACCGCAAAGTGCTTGAAGTATTTTTGAGGAAAGAGATTAGTCGACTAGCTAATTCTCTACACACGCCTACCGACTGAAACAAGATTATTATGCGCTAGCAACTATAAACGCTGGACCGTCTGTAGCTATAGAAGCAGATACTTAATTATTTTTAGCAGAATAATATGCCTGACATTAACTTAACCGCACTTGCAACACTAACACTTACCATAAACGGTATCGCCGCATGTTATATGTTGCTGTTAGCTAGGTTAAATATAGCCCAACCCGCGTTTAACCATTGGGCTGCATCGTGCATAGTTTTTGTTTTTGCCAGCCTGCTTGCGGCGTCTCGCCTCTATCACGTCCCCCCTCTTATCAGTGTTTGGCTTGCCCACAGTTTACTAGCCCTACCACCCGTTCTGATTGCAACCGGTTTACTGCGCTTCTTTTTTGGTTCCGAAACAGCCTTGCCTACGAAAATGCTTGTTATTATTTTGGCTGTGTACACCACACTGCTATTTTTTACTTATAAATTGTCATACAGCGCGCCAATCCTAACGGCTACAGCCATAGCACTGGCATGTTTTTGGTGTATTTCGCTGCTTAACTTAAATACCACGCATCGCATGCTGTCCAGGTTGTTGCAAGGTGTTTTGTTGTTGCATGCGCTAGCTATGCTAGCAGAAATCAAACTGTATATTGATCAGTGGCAGCTGACGCTAACGCGCGACGTAGAATTCTATTTGCAACTCATACTCATAAGCCATTTACTGCTGACAACCATCACCAGTATGTTGTTACCATTACTGTTGTTTATTCATCGCGAACAACAGCTTGTGATGCAAGCGGACCGAGATGAACTGACACAGCTACCTAATCGGCGCCATTTTTTACGCGAATCCTCCGCCTTTATGGCAAAAAATACTGGCAGCTTGCCGGTGATAATTATGATGCTCGACTTAGATCACTTTAAATCCATCAATGACACTTTTGGCCATGCCGTTGGCGACGCAGCACTGAAACATGTCGCCCGTATACTGGAAATAGAATTGCGCAAAAGCGATTTTATTGGACGTATGGGTGGGGAAGAATTCGCTATAGTGATGCCCGACACCACTGAAGATGAAGCACGCACAATTGCTGAACGGTTGCGTCAAAAGGTCGAACTTCAAGCACGTGTTGTTGAGGGTAATCAGGTCAACTTAACCATCAGTATTGGTGCTACTCACAGCAGCAAACACAATAGCTCAGACGTTCAGGTACTACTCAAACGTGCAGATGATGCCCTGTTTGAAGCCAAACGCCGTGGTCGCAATCAGATTATCTTTAACTACACCCCAAATAATTCAAAAAGTGTCGTCTGACTCATACGGACAACACAGTACGTCCGGCACCATCGCCATTGATAGAGGCCAGCCCTAACGAGCGCAACCCATTGCCTTCACGGCCAATGTGGCCGCAGTCGCGCTATCACCATTACGGAATCTGCCAACAAACGGCACCGGGAACCACTGAATCGTCCCTAAATATTTAGACGCAACCGACCTGCAATTTTCCGATTGCTGCCTGATACGCCCAGCAGCAATAAGTCGAAATCAAACTCCAGAAAATAGTCACGGCGGACAACACTTTGCTTGTCCACCAAGCACCTCACGCCCTCTCCTTTTCCAGTCTCCGCAGCAAATAACTATCCATAATCCAGCCATGCTGCTCGCGAAGTTGAGCGCGGCGGATGCGGATGGTGTCGGCGACCTCACTCAGCGGCCCGGCGATCAGCACTTCGTCCGGGGTGCCGATATAGGCCCCCCAGTAGATGTGCATGGCCTGTTCGACAAAGTGTTGGTAAGTGTCCTGGGCGTCGAGCATGACCAGTACGCTGTCCACGCCTTCGGGAAAGCCGCCTTCAGCCAGGCGGCGCGCCGGGGTGATCTGGAAGGCCTGGCCGATGCTGTTAAAGCAGACCTTATGCTTGGCCGCCAGGGCTTGCAGGCTGGTGATGCCGGGGATCACCTCGTACTCAATCTGCTCGCTGCTTTTGGCGACGATCTGCTCGACGATGCGCAGGGTGCTGTCGTACAGCGCCGGATCGCCCCAGACCAGAAATGCCCCGGTTTCGCCATCACTCATCTGCTCGCGGATCATGCCCTCGAACACCTGCTGCTTGTCCTGATTCAGATCGACCACACTGCCGTGATAGTCCGGCACATCGCGCACCCGCTCCGGGCAGTCGGCGCTGACAAAGCGGTAGTCGCGGCCCTGGATAAAGCGTTCGCAGATGGTTTTGCGCAGGCCGATCAGGCTGTCTTTGGCGCTGCCTTTGTCCATCAGGAAGAACACATCCGTGCGGTTCAGCGCGTTGATCGCCTGCACGGTCAGGTAGTCCGGGTCGCCGGCACCGATGCCGATTATCAGAAGGGTTTTCATGGGGTTGTCTCCAGGCTGCCGGCCAGTGTCGGCAGCGAATCGATATGTCGGTAGTCTGCGCCCAGCTCAGCCGCCAGCTGCAGGGCGCGACCGAGGCGGATTGGCGCGCTTTCAATGTCCACCAGCAGCGCCGGGCAGATACTTGGCGCTAACGCCGGCCAATCGCACAGACGGCCATCGGTGATGATCAACAACCGCTGCGTTTCGCCCGGGTGTAACCGCTGACGCCGCGCCTGCCAGTCGGCGGCCTGTTGTATGGCCGCGAACAACGGCGTGCCGCCGCCCGCGCCCAGCTCGCTTAGCCACTGCTGCAAGGCCTGAGAGGCTTTCTGCCCCTGCCACAACCATTGCGCCTGGCGGCCGGTGGCGTGCAATAAAGCCAGGCGCGCGCGCTGGCGGCGGGCCTGCTCGAAGACTTCGCTGAGCAGGCCTTTGGCTTTGCTCAGCGCGCCATGCCGGCGGGTCGAGGCCGAGGCATCAACGATCACCAGCCAGAGTTCAGCGGGTTTGCTGCTGCGCGGGCGCAGAACAAGATCCTGTCGGCTACGCGGGCGACCTTTAAGCAGGCTCGCAGGCCAGTCGATACGGCCAGTCGCACCACTGCGACTGGCACCGTTGCGACCATTGCCGAGTTTGCCGGGAGCGGCCCGGGCATCCGCGCCTGGGGCTGTGCGCGGGCGGATGCTTAGGGCTTTTTTGTCCAGCGTGGCGGTTCACGCCTTACGCCTGCGCTTTGCACTTGGGCAGGTAATTCGCCCCACTGTCCTTCGCCTAGCGGTGCTTGTGGCTGTTCGCTGGGTACGCTGTTGTTTGGCTGAGATTCGGGCTGAGAGTGTGGCGGTTGCGCGGCTGGCGGTTGGTTCTGCCGGCGACGATGGCGCAGAACAAAGTCTGCCACCGCGTCGATATCTTCAGCCGCAATTTGCTCAACACCACGCCAGGCGGCATGCGCACGGGCGGCGCGCAGCCAGACCAGATCGGCGCGCAGGCCATCGACAGCAGCGGCGAAGCAGCGCTGGCTGATCTGCTCCAGAGCGGCGTCATCCAGCGGAATCGCCGCCAGCCGCTCACGGGCGCTCTGGCAGCGTTCGCGCAGTTCATCCTGCTGCGCTTGCCAGCGTTGCAGAAAGGCCTGCGGATCGGCATCGAAGGCCAGGCGGCGACGGACGATCTCGGCGCGCTGGACCGGTTGCGGCAGGGCGTCCAGGGCCAGGTTAAGGCCGAAGCGATCGAGCAACTGCGGGCGCAGTTCGCCCTCTTCAGCGTTCATGGTGCCGATCAACACAAAGCGCGCGGCATGCCGATGGGAGATGCCGTCGCGCTCGATATGGTTGACCCCGCTGGCGGCGGCATCCAGCAGCAAGTCGACCAGATGATCGGGCAGCAAGTTGACCTCATCCACATACAACACGCCGCCATTGGCCTTGGCCAACAGACCGGGGGAAAACTGCGCGCGACCCTCGCCCAGCGCGGCGTCGAGATCGAGGGTGCCGACGATGCGCTCCTCGCTCGCGCCCAGCGGCAGGGTGACAAAGGTGCCGCTGGACAGCAGGTCGGCCAGGCCACGGGCCAGGGTCGACTTGGCCATACCGCGCGCCCCCTCGATCAGCACGCCACCAATCGCCGGATCAATCGCCGCCAGGCACAGCGCCAGTTTCAGGTCATCCGCGCCGACCACGGCGGCAAGGGGGAAGTGGCTATCGGTCATGGCAGGGTCCGTTTCGCTAAAAAATGAAGGGTCACTGGCCGATGCCGCACACGGCAAAAGGCAGCAAGACGATGCCAATAACCCTGGGCCAGATGGCGCCCAGCAACGCACCGACGCAAGCACCAAGCCCAGCCCAAATAAGCAGGTCAACCAGCGGAATTGGCAGCGAGCCGAAAACCAGACCTGCTAGCAGGCCCAGCCAGAAACCACCAAACAAGCCGACACCGGCGGCGCTGATGCGCTCCTTACGGGTCACTGGTCTGCGCCACCAACTCACCAGCCGCTGCCGCACGCGTTGCTGCATTGTTAGATGTGGCTGTTTGGTCTCGCTCATGCTTCCTCGCTATCAATCAGCAGATTTTCCAGCACATCACGGTACTCGCCCGGCGCCTGCCAGAGGCCGCGCTGCTGTGCTTCGAGCAGGCGTTCGAGGATATCCTGCAGGGCACCTGGGTTGTGCTGCTGGATAAAGTCACGGGTGCTTTTGTCGAGCAGATAGGCATCGGTAAGCAGCGCGTACTGGTGGTCGTCGACCAGTTCGCTGGTGGCGTCGAAGGCGAACAGGTAGTCGATGGTCGCCGCCAGTTCGAACGCGCCCTTGTAGCCGTGGCGCTTCATGCCGTCGATCCACTTGGGGTTGGCCGCGCGGGCGCGCAC
>JAHJXZ010000240.1 GCA_018827205.1 Gammaproteobacteria bacterium
ATGAAGGCACCAACGGCATTCAGGCGCTGGACTATATCCGCCGCAAGGTGCTCGGCGACGGTGGTGTTGAACTGTCGGCGTTGCAGGCCGAGTTCAGTGAGATGTGCGATACCCAGATTGATCGTCCGAGCCTGGCCGCGCTGGCTAAAACGGTACAGGCGCGTCTGGGCGAATGGCGCGAGCTGAGCAGCGAAGTGATTGCCGCCAGCCAGCGCGATGTGCAGGAGATTGGCGCGGTGTCGGTGGATTTTCTCCAGTATTCGGCCTATGTGTTGCTGGCCGGTTTCTGGCTGCAGGCTGCAGCGCGGGCGCAGGATGCCCTGGAGGCGGGCAGCGATGAAGCGGCGTTCTATCAGGCCAAGCTGCAGTCTGCCGATTTCTACCTGCGCCGGGTGTTGCCGCGGGCCAGCGCCCATCGCGAGTCCTTGCTGGGCGGTGCCGACTGCCTGATGGCCATGGATGAGGCGAGTTTCGCCTTCTGATTGAAGCGCGTAGCGTGGGAGCAATCCACGCTACGCGCGCGCCATTTATTACAACAAGAGGATCACCCCATGCTGCCCTTTAGCTTTGCCACCACCGCGCAGATTCTTTGCGAGATCGGCGCGTCGCGGCGCTTGGCTGACCTTTGCCGCGAGCGCGGCGCGCAGCGGGTGCTGATTGTCACTGATCCGGGTATCAGCAAACTCGGCCTGCTCGGCGAGGTGCTGCCGGGCTTTGTCCGTACCGAGCTGACGGTCGAGGTATTTGATCAGGTGGTCGCCGACCCGCCCGAGGCGATTCTGCTGGCCGCGGTCGAGCAGGCACGAGCACTGAAGGCGCAGCTGATCGTTGGCTTTGGCGGCGGCAGTTCGATGGATGTGGCCAAGCTGGTGGCGCTGCTGGCTCATCCCGACTGCGGCCAAGAGTTGGCGCAGATCTACGGCGTCGGCAATGCCCGGGGGCAGCGCCTGCCGCTGATCCTCGTGCCGACCACCGCCGGCACCGGTTCGGAAGTGACGCAGATTTCCATTATCACTACCGGTGCAACCACCAAGATGGGCGTTGTTTCGCCGTTGCTGCTGCCGGACCTGGCGTTGCTTGATGCCGAGCTGACCCTCGGCTTGCCGCCGGCAGTTACCGCTGCCACAGGTATCGACGCCATGGTGCATGCCATTGAGGCCTATACCAGTGCGCTGAAAAAGAATCCGCTGTCCGACCTGTTGGCGCGCGAGGCACTGCGCCTGCTGGCGGCCAATCTGGATGAAGTGGTGCACAACGGAGGCAACTGTGAGGCGCGGCAGGCCATGCTGCTGGGCTCCTGCCTGGCCGGCCAGGCGTTTGCCAATGCGCCGGTGGCGGCGGTGCATGCGCTGGCCTATCCATTGGGCGGTCACTTCCATATTCCCCACGGTCTGAGTAACGCTTTGGTGCTGCCGCATGTGCTGGGCTTCAACGCCAATGCGGCCGCGCCGCTGTATGCCGAGCTGGCACCGCTGGTGCTGGGTGAGCAGCTGCGCGCCGGCAGCGTGCTGCAGCAGACCGAGCAGTTTATCGGCGCAATGGCCGATTTCAGTGTGCGCAGCGGCCTGCCGACGCGTCTGCGCGATGCCGGCGTGCCGCAAGACATGCTGCCGACCCTGGCCCGTGATGCCATGCAGCAACAGCGCCTGCTGGTGAATAACCCGAAGGAAATGACTGAGGCCCATGCCTTGGCTATCTACCAGGTGGCTTATTAACGCTGTCTGGTATCTGTAAGCGATCTCGACTTGTAGGAGCGGTCTTGGCCGCGATTGGCGGTCAAGGTGCCACGGAAAATCGCGGGCAAGCCCGCTCCTACAAAAGCATGGGCGCTTGTGCTTCCCGCTAACTACAAGGATTTCCAATGAGCCAACCCCAACACCTGCGCAGCGATTACCGGCACTTCCAGCCGATTACCACGCGCTGGCATGACAACGATGTCTACGGTCACGTCAACAACGTTACCTACTACAGCTTCTTCGACAGTGCGGTGAACACCTACCTGATCGAGGTCGGCGGCCTGGATATTCATAACGGCGACGTGGTGGGCTTTGTAGTCAGCTCCAGCTGCGATTATTTCGCCTCCATCGCTTTTCCCGAG
>JAHJXZ010000241.1 GCA_018827205.1 Gammaproteobacteria bacterium
CACTTCGTCGAACACCAGCAGCGCATTGTGCTTGCCGCACAGCTCGCGGGCCGCTTGCAGGTAAGCCAGGTCAGCCGGCAGCACGCCGCCCTCACCCTGAATCGGCTCCAGCACCACGGCGCAGGTCTTGTCCGATACCGCGGCCTTAAGCGCCTCGATATCGTTATACGGAATGTGGCTGATGCCCTGGATCTTCGGGCCGAAACCGTCGGAATACTTCGGCTGACCGCCGACGCTGACGGTAAACAGGGTGCGACCGTGGAAGCTGTTGGTCGCCGCGATGATCTCGCACTTGTCTTCGCCAAACTTATCGAAGGCTACGCGACGGGCCAGCTTGAACGCGGCCTCGTTGGCTTCGGCACCAGAGTTACAGAAGAACACGCGGTCAGCGAAGGTGGCGTCGATCAGTTTCTTGGCCAGGCGCAGGGCCGGTTCGTTGGTGAACACGTTGGATACGTGCCAGAGGTTGCCGGCCTGCTCGGTGAGCGCTTTGACCAGCGCTGGATGCGCATGGCCCAGCACGTTGACGGCAATACCACCGGCAAAGTCGATCAGCTCACGACCGCTTTGATCCCACACGCGCGAACCGGCGCCACGTACTGGAATAAAGGCAGCGGGTGCGTAGTTGGGCACCATCACCTGGTCGAAATCGGCGCGTTGCACCGGGTCGTGCTGAACGGACATCTGAGCTCTCCTAACGAGGAACACCTGCATTCAATAGCAGGCGATGTGAAGGATTGTAGGGACTGATCCGGGGCCGGCATTGCCGCCATGCGACAACTTCTTATAGCGCCAACCCGAGGAAAACCGCAGCTTTCGCAAATGCGACAGAAAGCATCGGGAAGGCGCAGTTTAAATGCAGCCACCGGCCTTGGCGCGGTTTTCTCGGTCACGCGGAAAAGGAATTTGGCCGCACAGGCGGCCGGGATCAAACAAGAGGTGATGGCCTGGCTAGGCGGTTACCGGAATCACCGCCGGTACCGGCGGACTGTCCAGACAAAGAAACTCAATCAAACGGGCTTTCTGCGCCATGGCGTCCTGATAACCCAGTTCGATCAGCTCGTTGCAGTACCCCGGCTCGAACAGCAGGTAACTCAGCACCCCGGCGCCGCTGGCCTTGGTCGCCCCTGGGCCGCGCAGAAACAGACGCAAGGCCTTGGGCAGCTCATGGCGATGGCGCGCGGCAATCAGGTCCAGTGGCTGGCTGGGGGAAATCACCAGCACATCCACCGGTTTAAGCCCCAGGCCACGCGGGTGATTTTCCGCAGGAATCAGCCGACCCATCTGGTTAAGCCGCTCAAGCAGCTCGATATCGCTTTCCAGGCTGTCAATAAAAGTGCTGTTAAGCATATGCCCGCTGATCTGCGCCAGGCTCGGCGGCCGGCTTTGCTGCGGACGCACCACCGGCACCTGAGCTTGCGGGCCCGCAGGGTTGCCACTAACCCCGACCACCAGCACCCGCGTTGCCCCCAGGTGCAAGGCCGGGCTGATCGGCGCGGACTGGCGCACCGCACCGTCGCCGAAGTATTCGCGATTGATTTTCACCGGTGGAAATATCAGCGGAATCGAAGCACTGGCCAACAAATGCTCAAGCGCCAAGCGGGTCGGCACACCGACACGGCGATGACGGAACCAGGGATCGATAGTGGCACGGCCTTGATAGAAGGTCACCGCCTGGCCTGTTTCATAACCGAATGCAGTCACTGCCACGGCGCGCAGCTGACGGTGGCGCACAGCGGCGGCAATCCCGCTGAAATCCAGCTCACGCCCGAGCAACTCGGCCAACGGCGAGCTATCAAGCAGCGCCACTGGCACCTGGCCGCCCAGCCCGAGCAAACTGTGGCCAATAAAGCGGCTGGCCTGGCGCAACACGCCCGGCCAATCACTGCGGTATACCTGATTAGTATGAAAACCCTGCCAGACGCTGGTCAGGCGGCGCACGGCTTCAGTGAAGTGCAACGCACCACAGGCCAACCCCACCGCATTGATCGCACCGGCCGAAGTACCGACGATAACCGGAAAAGGATTGTGCGCCGCATTGGGCAGCAGGTCGGCAATCGCCGCCAGCACGCCCACCTGATAGGCCGCCCGTGCGCCACCGCCGGAGAGAATCAGCCCGGTAACCGGCTGACTGGTTGGAGCAGTGTGCGGCATAGGCTGTTTCCCACTGATTTTTAGCCAGTATAGGAGCCAGTCAGGCGTACACGGAACAACCCAGCGCCAAGAAACCTCACTTCACCGCAACAACCCGCCAATTGGATGGCGGCCCTAGCGCTTCTTCTTATAGAGCTTCGGCTCGCCTTCCGGCCGAGTCTTGAAGCGCCGGTGCGCCCACAAATACTGCTCGGGGCAGAGACTGATGGCTTGCTCGATCCACTGATTGACCCGCAGGCAGTCCGCCTCTTCGCTTTCAGTGGGGAAGTCCGCCAGCGGTGGATGGATCACCAGACGATAACCCTGGCCATCCGGCAAACGCTGCTGGGTAAAAGGAATCACCTGGGCACGGCCCATGCGAGCAAACTTGCTGGTGGCGGTGACGGTGGCTGCCGGCACGCCGAACAGCGGGGCAAACACACTGCGCTGTGCGCCGTAGTCCTGATCCGGCGCATACCAGACCACGCCACCGGCGCGCAGCAGCTTGAGCATGCCGCGCACATCATCACGACCGATCACCCCAAGCAGACGTTGCTCGCGGCCACGGCGCTGCACGTAGTCGAACAGCGGATTCTTGTGCGGGCGGTACATGCCATACATGTTCTGCGCCATGCCGAGCAGGCCGCCGCCCATTTCCAAGGTGGTGAAATGCAGCGCCATGAGGATCACGCCCTGGCCGTCGGCCTCGGCCTGATGCAGATGCTCCAGCCCCTCGATGCTGCCCAGGCGGCGCAGGCGCTCGGCGGGCCACCACCAGGCGATGGCCATTTCAAAAAAGGTAATCCCGGTAGAAGCGAAGTTTTCCTTTAATAAGGTCTCGCGCTCGGCGACTGGCATCTGCGGGAAACACAGCTCCAGGTTGCGCGCGGCGATCTTGCGCCGCGAACTGGCCAGGCGATACATCACACTGCCCAGGCAGCGTCCCAGCCACAGCAGCACTTTGTAAGGCAGCAGGGCAATCAGCCACAGCAGGCCCAGGCCCAGCCACAACAGCCAGAAACGTGGATGCAGGAAATAAGCGCGAAATACAGGGCGATCCATAACACAGGTCCGAGGCACGCAATAAAGCGCGGCATTCTATCAGGAGTTTGCTTGCTGCCTGGTTTCGCGGCGCGCAACTTGCGAGCTCGCGGCGTTCTCGCTATAAGTCCGGGCTACTTCTATAAAGCCGCTATAAGGCCGCCCCAGGCAGACCATGAGCCAAGCCGATCTCCTCGAGCAAGACCCTGTATTCCAGCTTAAAGGCAGCATGCTGGCCATCACCGTGATGGAACTGGCGCACAACGACCTCGCCCGCCTCGACCAGCAGCTCAGCGAAAAAGTCGCTCAGGCCCCAGCCTTCTTCAGCAACACCCCGCTGGTGCTGGCCCTGGACAAGCTGCCCGAAGGCGAAGGCGTGCTTGATCTGGCCGAGCTGATGGCGGTCTGCCGTAAGCATGGCCTACGCACCCTGGCGATCCGCGCCAACCGCGAAGCCGATATCGCCGCCGCCGAAGCGCTGGACTTGCCCGTACTGCCGCCATCCGGCGCCCGCGAGCGGCCCATCGACCTGGCACCACCGAAGCCGGAAAAACCTGCCGAACCCGAATTCAAGCCCAGCAAGATCATCACCAGCCCGGTGCGTGGCGGCCAGCAGGTGTATGCCCAGGGCGGCGACCTGATCGTCCTGGCCCCGGTCAGCGCCGGTGCGGAACTTCTCGCCGATGGCAACATCCATGTTTACGCACCGATGCGTGGCCGAGCACTGGCTGGCATCAAGGGCAATCTCAAGGCACGGATTTTCTGCCAACAGATGGGCGCGGAACTGCTCTCCATCGCCGGTCAGTACAAGGTGGCCGAAGACTTGCGCCGCGACCCACTTTGGGGCGAAGCGGTGCATGTCAGCCTGTCGGGTGACGTGTTGAACATCACCCGCCTTTAACGGATACTGCCGCCACTTTTCAAGGACACAGACAGGGCACCCGGAAGCCTGAGATAGGCCACGGAAACCTGCGTATTTTCTACATTTTGGGGTGAATCACCTTGGCCAAGATCCTCGTTGTTACGTCCGGCAAAGGTGGCGTTGGTAAAACCACCACCAGCGCTGCCATCGGTACCGGCCTCGCCCTGCGCGGGCACAAGACAGTCATCGTCGATTTCGACGTCGGCCTGCGTAACCTTGACCTGATCATGGGCTGTGAGCGCCGCGTGGTGTATGACTTCGTCAACGTGGTCAACGGTGAAGCGACCCTCTCGCAAGCCCTGATCAAAGACAAGCGCCTGGAAAATCTCTACGTACTGGCTGCTAGCCAGACACGTGACAAAGACGCGCTGACCCAGGAAGGCGTCGAAAAAATCATTAATGAGCTGCGCGAAACCTTCGAATACGTGGTCTGCGACTCGCCGGCCGGTATCGAAAAAGGCGCGCATCTGGCCATGTACTTCGCTGATGAAGCGATTGTCGTGACCAACCCGGAAGTGTCCTCGGTCCGTGACTCGGACCGCATGCTCGGCCTGCTGGCGAGCAAATCGCGCCGCGCCGAGAAAGGCGAAGAGCCGATCAAGGAACACCTGCTGCTGACCCGCTACAACCCAGAGCGCGTGATCAAAGGCGAAATGCTCGGCGTAGAAGACGTCGAGGAAATTCTCGCCATCCGCCTGCTCGGCGTGATCCCGGAGTCGCAAGCCGTGCTCAAGGCCTCGAACCAGGGTGTACCGGTGATCCTCGATGATCAGAGTGACGCGGGCCAGGCTTACAGCGATGCAGTTGACCGCCTGCTGGGCAAGGAAGTGGCACATCGGTTCCTCGATGTGCAGAAGAAGGGATTCATGCAACGCCTGTTTGGAGGTCGTGAATGAACATTTTTGACTTCTTTCGTGAACGCAAGAAAGAAACCACCGCGTCCATTGCGAAAGAGCGTCTGCAAATCATCGTCGCCCACGAGCGCGGCCAACGCAGCCAGCCGGACTACCTGCCGGCCCTGCAGCAAGAACTGGTCGAGGTGATCCGCAAGTACGTGAATATCGACTCGGATCAAGTACAGGTTGCACTGGAAAACCAGGGCAGCTGTTCCATTCTGGAACTTAACATCACGCTTCCTGACCGTTGATTGGTTGAGAGCATGCAACGGCGGCCCTGGCCGCCGTTTCTATTTGTGGAAAGCCCATGCCGCTGTCGAATGTCGAAATCCTCCACCAGGACGCCGCCCTACTGGTGATCAACAAGCCCACCCTGCTGCTCTCGGTACCCGGCCGCGCGGAAGATAACCGCGATTGCCTGGTCACCCGCCTGCAGGAAAACGGCTACCCAGAAGCGCGCATCGTCCATCGCCTGGACTGGGAAACCTCAGGGATCATCGTCCTGGCGCGCGACGCCGACAGCCACCGCGAGCTGTCGCGGCAGTTCCATGACCGCGAAACCGAAAAGGCCTATACCGCACTGTGCTGGGGCCAGCCGGAACTGGACAGCGGTAGCATCGACCTACCACTGCGCTACGACCCGCCGACCAAGCCGCGCCACGTGGTTGACCATGAGCAAGGTAAACATGCGCTGACCTACTGGAAAGTGCTGGAGCGCCACGCTGAACATTGCCGCGTCGAGCTGACACCGATCACCGGCCGTTCGCACCAGCTGCGCGTACATATGCTATCGATCGGCCACCCACTGCTCGGCGACGGCCTGTACGCCCACGAACAAGCCCTGGCCGCCTACCCGCGCCTGTGCCTGCACGCCAGCATGCTCAGCCTGACCCACCCACAAACAGGCGAACGCATGCGCTTCGAGTGCCCGGCACCGTTTTAAAGCTAACCCGCAAGCAATTGAAGGGTTGTACCTAGGCGGCCCCGCCATCCTACAAGGGCAAACACGGTTGCGCGCCAACCGCAAAAGCTTCGCGGGCAAGCCCGCTCCTACAGGTACAGCGCCAGCCGGGTAGGAGCGG
>JAHJXZ010000242.1 GCA_018827205.1 Gammaproteobacteria bacterium
ATCGCTTCAACAAGTCGCAACAGGATGCTTTTCTGCCGTACGTGGAAGACGGCACACTGATCTTTATCGGCGCTACCACGGAAAACCCCTCGTTCGAGCTGAACAACGCTTTGCTCTCACGGGCTCGCGTGTACGTACTGAAAAGCCTGGATGAAAGCGCGCTGCGCAAACTGGTTGACCGCGCACTCAGTGATTCTAAGGGCTTGGGCGATCGCCAATTGAGCCTGCCAGAAGAAAGCTTCAAGATTCTCCAGGCTGCAGCCGATGGTGATGGTCGGCGCTTGCTCAATTTTCTGGAAAATGCGGCGGATCTTGCCGAGGACGGCAGCGAGATTGGCAGCGAATTGCTGCTCAATCTGCTGGGTGATACCCGTCGACGTTTCGACAAGGGCGGAGAAGCCTTCTACGACCAGATATCGGCCCTGCACAAATCCGTGCGCGGCTCCAGCCCGAACGGCGCGCTGTACTGGTATACACGCATGCTCGATGGCGGCTGTGATCCGCTGTATATCGCCCGCCGCGTAGTGCGCATGGCCAGCGAAGACATTGGCAACGCCGACCCGCGTGCCTTGACCCTGTGCCTGAATGCCTGGGATGTGCAGGAACGTCTGGGCAGCCCCGAGGGCGAACTGGCTGTGGCGCAGGCGATTGTCTACCTAGCCTGCGCGCCAAAAAGTAATGCGGTTTATAACGCCTTTAACGCCGCCATGCGCGACGCCGCCGAATATGGCTCGCAGGAAGTTCCCCTGCACCTGCGTAATGCGCCTACCAAACTTATGAAAGAGTTGGGCTACGGCGACGAATACCGCTATGCCCACGATGAACCCGATGCCTATGCAGCTGGGGAAGATTACTTCCCAGAAACCTTCGAGCCGCGCGAGTACTACCAGCCGGTGCCGCGCGGTTTGGAGCTGAAGATTCGCGACAAACTGCTGCATTTGCATAACCAGGACCGTAGTAGCCCCAGGCAGCGGAGAAAACCATGATAGGTATAGTGATTGCCGTAGCGCTGGGCGGCATGCTTGGCACTCTGTTGCGCTTTGCCACCGCCAACTGGGTCAGTGCCAACTGGCCGCAGCATTTCTACGGTGCGACCCTAGCAGTGAACATTCTCGGTTGTCTGCTTATCGGCTACTTGTATGGCCTTTTCCTGCTGCGCCCAGAACTGCCACTGGAGTTGCGTGCAGGGCTGATTGTTGGTTTTCTGGGCGGCCTTACCACCTTTTCATCTTTTTCTCTCGACACCGTGCGCCTGCTAGAAAGCGGCCAGATACCGTTGGCCCTTGGCTATGCGGCAATCAGCGTGTTGGGTAGCCTGCTTGCCACCTGGGCGGGACTGAGCTTGGCGCGCCTGTGGCAGTAATGGCGCCGCCCATTGGCACTTCCCCCCGTTAAAGCCTTAAACTGCGCGGCATTGCGCGCCATGGCTACTGCCATGCAAACCCTTGTGATGTGTTGAGACCAGAACATGCTCGATTCCAAACTCGTTCGTACCCAGCTCCATGAAGTGGCCGAGCGCCTGGCCGCCCGTGGCTTTGTCCTTGATGTTGCACGTTTTGAAGCGCTTGAAGCCCAGCGCAAGACGCTGCAGACCCGTACCGAGCAGCTCCAGGCCGAGCGTAACAGCCGCTCCAAATCCATTGGCCAGGCCAAGCAGCGCGGTGAAGACATTGCGCCGCTGCTGGCAGAAGTGGACCAGATGGGCAGTGATCTGGAGCAGGGCAAGCGTGACCTCGATAGCATCCAGAGCGAACTCGACAATCTGCTGCTGAATATTCCCAACCTGCCGCACGAGTCGGTACCGGTCGGTGAGGATGAAGAGGGCAACGTTGAGGTCTCCCGCTGGGGCACGCCGCGCAGTTTCGATTTCACGATTCAGGATCACGTCGCCCTTGGCGAGCAGCATGGCTGGTTGGATTTCGAGACCGCTGCCAAGCTGTCCGGTGCGCGCTTTGCCCTGCTGCGTGGCCCTATTGCCCGCATGCACCGCGCGCTGGCGCAATTTATGATCAACCTGCACACCGGCGAGCACGGCTACGAAGAAGCCTACACGCCGTATCTGGTCCAGGCGCCGGCGCTGCAAGGTACCGGCCAGCTGCC
>JAHJXZ010000243.1 GCA_018827205.1 Gammaproteobacteria bacterium
AACGCCAGGATATTTTCGGCACTGGCTTCGGCCTCAGGTTTGCCGGTATCGGCCATGCCGCCCAACTCGACGGTCACCGCCAGGCAAGCCAATGGCACAGCGGCCTGAGGAAACTGCCGAGCCAGGTGTACCCAGGGTAAGGCGCAAGCTTCATCGAAGGAGCTGCCGCCGGAATCCTCAACAGTCAGCGCCGCACCGGCTTGCAGCCGTGCGGCCAGCGAACGTAATTGCGGCCACTGCTGCGGCAGCAGGTAGAGGTGCACCGCCGCATCAAAATCACAGTGCAGATCGAGTACTACATCGGCATCGCATGCATGCTTGAGCAGCAGACGCTGCATGCCTTGCAGCTCCGAGCCGGCTGGCGGCAAAGCTTCCAGCGCTGCCTGCATGGCGGTGCGAATCAGCCGCACATTGCTCGGGCCGTCACTGCCCAGACAGTCTTCCAGCGCTGGCGCGATGGCAGCGGCCAGGTCAAAGAAATCGCGATTGAAGTTCTTTCCGCTGCCCAGTTCAAAGCGGCCCTGATGGGTCGCCTGAAACATCTGCCCCAGACCAATCGGATTGGCTACCGGCACCAGTTCGATCACCCCGGTCAGCCGCCCCTGGGCTTCCAACTGACGTAAACGGCGCTTGAGTTCCACCGCCACGCGCATGCCCGGCAACTCATCGCCGTGCAGAGAGGCCTGAATATAGGCCTTACACGGCCCTTGGCCGAAACGGAATACGCTCAAACGGCGCTCCGTGCCGGGACAGCCCCAAGGCAGTGTGTGGTCGATACGCTGCATGGACTATTCCTCAGGCCTTGCGCGGGGCCAGGTAGGCCAGCCAGCGGCGCTCGGCCAACTTGAACAAGCGTACGAGGATAAAGGTCAGGCACAGGTAGAACAGGCCGGCAGTGATAAAGGCCTCGAATGGCAGGTAATACTGCGAGCTAACGGTACGTGCCGCGCCGGTGATATCGATCAAGGTAACGATCGAGGCCAGCGAGGTGGTGTGCAGCATCATGATCACTTCGTTGCTGTACTGCGGCAGTGCGCGGCGCAGGGCCGACGGCAGCAGGATGCGGCGATACAGCTTGAAACGCGACATACCCATGGCCTTGGCTGCCTCGATCTCGCCATGCGGCGTGGCCTTAAGGCTGCCGGCGAGAATCTCCGCGCTGTAGGCGCTGGTGTTGATGGCAAACGCCAGGCAGGCGCAGAAGGTGGCGCTGGAGAAATACGGCCAGAGAAAACTCTCACGCACGGCCTCGAACTGGGCCAAACCGTAATAGATAAGAAACAGCTGGACCAGCATCGGTGTGCCGCGAATCACGTAGGTGTAGAGCCAGGCCGGGAAGTTGACTAGCGGCGACTTGGAGACGCGCATCAAGCCCAGAGGAATGGCCAGAGCCAGCCCGCATGCCAGGGAAATCAGCAGAATTTTCAGGGTGACCAGCACACCGCCAAAGTACAGCGGCAGGTTTTCCAGGATTACGTTGTAGTCAAAAATCATCGCTGCGCTCCCCGCTTACAGATCAGCGGCTTTGATGCCGACCGAGTAACGTTTTTCCAGGTAGCGCAAAGCCAGCAGCGACACGCTGGTCAACACCAGATACAAGGCCGCAACGGCCAGGTAGAAGGTAAAAGGCTCGCGGGTGGCATCGGCGGCACTTTTCGCCTTGAACATCATGTCCTGCAGACCGACCACGGAAATCAGCGCGGTGGCCTTGGTCAACACCAGCCAGTTGTTGGTGAAACCGGGGATGGCGAAGCGAATCATTTGCGGCACCAGGATGCGGAAGAACACCTGCATGCCACTCATGCCATAAGCCGCGCCCGCTTCGGCCTGACCTTTGGGGATGGCCATGAAGGCGCCGCGAAAAGTCTCAGACAGGTAAGCACCAAAGATGAAACCCATGGTGAACACGCCGGCAATAAACGGGTTGATATCGATGTAGTCGTCGTAGCCGAGCATCGGCGCCAGACGGTTCACCATGTCCTGACCGCCGTAGAAAATCAGCAGGATCAGCACCAGATCGGGAATACCGCGGATGACCGTGGCGTAGGTTTCACCCAGCAGCGCCAGCCACTTGATTGGTGACAGGCGAAACGCCGCACCCAGCAAACCCAACACGATGGCCACTGCCATCGACGTCAGCGCCAGAATCAGGGTGAGCCAGGCACCCTCCAGAATGGTCGAGCCGTAGCCGTTGAGCATGCTCTGCTTACCTCATGCAAACGCCGGACGGCGCCTGGAAGTACAACGAAAAAGTGGCGCAAGCTTCAATTTATAGTCAGCTTGCGCCACTTTCAGTGAAAGCGACGGAGCGAACTCAATCAGTCGCCGTAGACGTTGAAGTCAAAGTATTTGTCTTGCAGTTCCTTGTACTTGCCGTTGGCGCGAATGGCATCAATGGCGTTGCTGATCTTGTCCGCCAGTTCCTTGTCGCCCTTGCGCACCGCGATACCAGCGCCATGGCCGTAGTACTTCTCTTGGGTGAAGTCCGGGCCGACCAGGGCGAAGCCTTTGCCGGCGTCAGTCTTGATAAAGCCTTCGTCGATATTGACCACGTCGGCCAAGGTCGCGTCTATACGGCCGGAAGCCAGATCGAGGAAAGCTTCGTTCTGCGAGCTGTAACGCACGATTTCAACGCCTGCTGGCTCGAACTCATCGGTGGCATGACGATCGTAGATCGACGAGCGCTGCACACCGACTTTTTTACCCTTCAGATCAACCAGCGGATCGTTGATCACGGTGCCGGCCTTCATCGCCAGCTTGCCGGGGGTGTGGTAGTACTTCTTGGTGAAATCGACCGACTTCAAGCGGTCTTCGGTAATGCTCATCGAAGACAGTACGGCGTCGAACTTGCGTACTTTCAGGGCTGGGATCAGGCCGTCGAATTCCTGCTCGATCCATTTGCATTCCACTTTCATCTCTTCGCACAGGGCGACGCCGATATCGTAGTCGAAACCACTGATGGCACCTTCAGGGGTTTTGAAGGCGAACGGCGGGTAAGCCGCTTCGATACCGATACGCAGAGGCTTGGCCTCTTCAGCCATGGCCAGCGGCGACAGCATGGACAGCGCCAGTGCGCCGAGAAGTGCAATCTTCTTCATTTTGTGACTCCTTCGAATGGGAATGGCATCGGTTGGCAGAGATTGTTCGGGTATGCATCCAGCCTTGCATGAATTGTAGTGAGTCACCGCCAAGCTGCGCGCTGCGCATGAGCCGGACGGTCCCAGCCGGGTGAGCGGCATTCTAGCGACAGCTCGAAAGTCGATATTTCTTCAATGCGACAAGTAATTACAAAAGGCCCGGACGGGTATAGCGAGGATATTGACAGCCCCTGATATTTATGCAGAGACAAAAAAGACAGTTAACCATTAGCTAAAGCAATTAACGCGCCCATTTTTAAAAGAGCCTTTGTTTTCGGGGCCTGATGGCAGTTTTTATTTTCACAGCAGGATTAAACAATGCGCCATCCTGGCGCAAAACGTTCCCACACACCCCATAAAAGTGCGTGCTGTTACGTCCAAGTGACAACTAAATACCCAGATGAAAATCGATAACACCACACAAAGCACAACGCCCTGCCCGGCTTGTGGCCGAAACAGGGCGTTGCTTACAAGCGACTCAACCGAAGTCAGGCAGCCTGCATCTCGCGGTGGGTATCGATAAGGTGCTGCACCACGCCAGGATCGGCCAACGTGGAGATGTCGCCGAGCGCATCGTATTCGGCGGTAGCGATCTTGCGCAGGATACGACGCATGATCTTGCCCGAGCGGGTTTTCGGCAGGCCTGGGGCCCACTGAATCACGTCCGGTGAGGCAATCGGGCCGATTTCCTTGCGCACCCAGTTTTTCAACTCCTGACGCAATTGCTCGGACGGCTGCTCGCCGCCATTCAGGGTTACATAAACATAGATGCCCTGCCCCTTGATGTCGTGCGGCACGCCAACCACAGCGGCTTCGGCGACTTTCGGGTGAGCAACCATGGCGCTTTCGATTTCAGCGGTGCCCATGCGGTGGCCAGAGACGTTGAGCACGTCGTCTACGCGGCCGGTAATCCAGTAGTAACCGTCCTCGTCACGGCGCGCACCGTCACCGGTGAAGTACATGCCTTTGAAGGTCTTGAAGTAGGTGTCAAC
This sequence comes from Gammaproteobacteria bacterium, assembly GCA_018827205.1. GTDB lineage: Bacteria > Pseudomonadota > Gammaproteobacteria > Pseudomonadales > Pseudomonadaceae > Aquipseudomonas. The sequence continues at coordinate 4,130 of JAHJXZ010000243.1, forward strand.
GAAACGGTCGTGGTCGCCGTACAGCGTCCGCGCCTGACCCGGCCAGGAATCGATGATCACCAGGTTACCTTCAGCGGCGCCCTCGACGAGGTTGCCTAGGTTATCCACCAGCGCCGGCTGCACGCCGAAGAACGGACGGGTCGCCGAGCCTGGCTTGAGCGCGGTAGCGCCCGGCAGCGGGCTGATCAGGATGCCGCCAGTTTCAGTCTGCCACCAGGTATCGACAATTGGGCAACGCTCTTTGCCGACAGTCTTGTAGTACCAGCTCCAGGCTTCCGGGTTGATCGGCTCACCGACCGAGCCGAGCAGGCGCAGGCTTGATCCATCGGCACCGGCCACCGCCGCATCACCCTGGGCCATCATGGCGCGGATCGCCGTCGGCGCGGTGTAGAGGATATTGACCTTGTGCTTGTCGATGATCTTCGACACACGGGTGATATCCGGATAATTCGGAATGCCTTCAAACAACAGCGTGGTCGCACCATTGGCCAGCGGACCATAAACGATATAGCTGTGACCGGTGACCCAGCCGACGTCAGCGGTGCACCAGTAAATATCGCCCGGTTTGTAGTCGAACACCCGCTCGTGAGTCAGCGCTGCATAAAGCAGGTAACCACCAGTGGTGTGCTGCACGCCTTTCGGCTTACCAGTAGAGCCCGAGGTATAGAGGATAAACAGTGCTTCTTCGGCGCCCATTTCCTTCGGCGCGCAATGGCTGGAAGCCACGGCCATCAAGTCTTCGTGCCAGTTGTCGCGATGTTGGTTCCACTTGATCGAGCCGCCCGTGCGCTTGCACACGATAACTTTCTGGATGCTGCTGGTTTCCGGATTGGTCAGTGCATCGTCAACGTTGGCTTTCAGCGGGGGTTTTCTTGCCGCCGCGCAGACCTTCATCAGCAGTAATCACCACCTTGGACTGGCAATCGATAATGCGTCCAGCCAGGGCTTCGGGGGAGAAGCCGCCGAATACCACCGAGTGGATCGCGCCGATACGGGTACAGGCCAGCATCGCTACCACCGCCTGCGGAATCATCGGCATATAGATGGTCACCACGTCGCCACGGTGCACGTCTTGGCCACGTAAGGCGTTGGCGAACTTGCAGACTTGTTCGTGCAGCTGGCGGTAGGTAATTTCCTCGTGCTCGGACGGGTCATCGCCTTCCCAGATGATTGCCACCTGATCGCCACGTTCAGCCAGGTGACGGTCCAGGCAGTTGTAGGAGACGTTGAGGGTGCCGTCGGCAAACCACTTGATATCGACGTGGTGATCGTCGAAGGAGGTCTGCTTGACCTTGGTGAACGGCTTGATCCAGTCCAGGCGCTGAGCCTGCTCACGCCAGAAACCGTCAGGGTTGATCACCGACTGCTGGTACATGGCTTTATAGGTGGCCTCATCAGTCAGCGACTGGGCCGCCACCTCAGGGCGCACGGGATACAAGGACGCAGCACTCATCAGAAACACCTCGGTGGGTAGTTGTTGTTCTATGCGCCATTTTGTATCCACAACCCCACCTTTGAGCCATTCGACCATGGTCTTAACGCTCTGCGACCATGGTTGCAGACGTTTTTTCAGGGCGAAAATTTGCCGGGCGCAATTTTTAACGTCGCACCGCGATTAGCACTGGTGGTGACCAGAAAAGGGCGCGATAAAAAATCGACAGGACCGTTAATTCCGCCGAAAAGCGACAGCCCGCAGGGTGGCGGCCAGGGATGGCACGCCACAAAAACGCCAGGAGCGTTTTGGCGCGCAAGCCCCGTAGGGGAGAAGCACATGGGTGTGCTGAACATAAAAAAAGGCGGTCATCTGACCGCCCATCCAAATCATTCCAGGGAGAGGAATGGAGAAACGCTTGCATCCAAACCACGCAGGATTGGAACGCCGCCACTTTCGCCCAGCACGCCGCGCCGAGCTATTGCACCTTGGTCGTAGGCTGCGATGCGCTCACTTCTCTGGCGCTTAAATCAACAAACCAGGGCTCCAACCGTCGGCCGAAGGCGACCTCAGCACTAAACAGCTTCTGATCACTCAGGTAATCAACAACGGACTGCTCGCCCTGCTGGGGTAGGCTGTCAAAGGTCGCATGCCAGCGCTGGGGCAGATTGAGGCTGTGTAATCCCGGGGTATCGGCTGAGCCGCCGAGCTGCCAAGTCCAACGCTGGTTGTCCGGGCGCGGATCCTCGCCCTCGCCCGTCCAATCAATCGCCACACTGCTCACCTGCGCTTCGATAATGCTGCGCACAATGGCGTAACGCGCGCGATCGGGATAACGCATGCGTAAGGCCTGCTGATCCAGCCCAACATCCACAGCCAGCAGACGGCTGGCACGTCGTTGCTCGTAGTCCAGCGCATTCGCTGCATGCTGAGCCGCCTCACGCAGCTCCTGGCTGTCCGGCACCGAATTGTGCAAACGCAGCGCCTCGGTATGCGCGGCAACCAGCAGCGCTACCTCACGCCGATAAGCCGGGCCATCGAGTTCCAACACCAGCAGCGCATCACGGTCCAGCTGGCGGCGATAGCGCCGCACCGTTTGCTCATTTAATTCAGTGGGCACATGGAAGCCTAATTCCGCCATTTTCTCGGCACTTATCGACAGGTAGTAGTGATCATCGTCCGCCTGGCTCGGCCAGCGGTAATCCAGGCGCAGCGCCAGGCTGCTGTTGTCCTTGCGCCAATAAGCATAAGTGGCGACCAACTCGCGCTCGGACAGTTGCAAGCGGCTTTCCTCGGGCGGCTGGCGATTCCAGGCTACGCCCGCCAGGACAATGGCATTGACCAGCCCGATCAGCAGCAGGCCGGCAATCAGATAACGCGCACGCACGCCGCTCATTGCACACCTCCCAGCAAACCGTGACGACTACGCAGGCGCCGCAGCACCAGCAGAATCAGCACCGCACTTAGGCCAAGTACCAGGAAGAACAGGTACTTGGGCATGCTCTCCCACCACCAGTCGAACAGCTTGGTGTAGAGGAAAATCACAAAGAAACTCAGCCCGGTGTTCACCACATCCGCCCACTCACGGCGCACACCCAGCCAGATCACCAGAGCCGCGAGGATAAAGCCGCCAATCTGGTAGGTATTCTCGATGTATTCGGCCGAGTAATCGAAGTAGCTGCCGGCGCCCCAATGCGACAACACCAATACCGGCACAAATACCCCGAGCAGGCCAAATACCCGATAGATCACCGCAAAGCCGTCAAAACGGCGCTGATCAATCAGCCGCGGCAGTGCAAAGATCAGCAGCGCCGGCAGGATAAAGTTCTCCGGCCGCTGGACAAAACCCAGCCAGTAGATGCCGTCCCAACTGCCAATCCGCGCGGCGACAAAGGCCAGCAAACAGCTCAGCCCGGCCGCAAGCAGCAGGCGCGCACCACAGGCATAGGCCAGCAACAACGCGTAGAGCGCCCAGGGCAGCAAGGCGTTGTTTGAAGGAGTGATATTGAATATCTGCCCGAGCATGACGATGTTCAGGACAAAACAGGTAAAGGCCACCAACGCCGCCAGCTTGCTGAAATAGCCCGAGCTATCGAGGCGTTGCACCCACAGTGTCAGACCAAACGAAGCGATGCTCGCGGTCAGCAGAATCGCCACCTGGCTCTGAGTGCCGAACAGCCCCCAGAACTGGTAGAACAGGAAAAACACACTGGCCGCCAACGCCAGCGCGCCGAGGAACGAGGCGATACGCATACCCAGCGACAGCTGCCGGGCCTGGATGTCGTGATCGATATCGAAGGCCGCCAGATAGCTGTTGAGCAATTGCTGCTGGTAGCCATGCAGGCTAGCGCGCTGGCTGTCACTCAGGTTCAACACCTGTTCCGCCTCAAGGCGCGCCAGCTCGCGGTTGAAAACACCAATGTCATCGGCACGTTGCTGGGCGTCACTGCGGTTTATGTTGGGCATGGCAATCCTTGCTGCGGGTTCATCAGGTCATAGGCTGATCAGCACACTCTAGCGACAAAAGCTACGCAGCACACTCAGCTGCGCAGCTCGAATCAGAGTGGATAACGCTGCCCATAACCACCGCCACAGCATGCACGACATCAAATAGCCAGCATTCCTAGCAAAGCGTTCGGATGCCGATTAGAATCGCCGCCGCAGGACGCGCCCCTCCCCACCTTTTGGACTTACCGTCATGGATAGACTTATGCCGTCATTCGCACTCAGCACATGCGGCGGCAAACGCTCCCAGCGTTAGCACCATGCGAAATTCCTTCACGGCTCCCGGCCCGTTGCTGCTTTCCCTGTCTATTAATTCAATGAGATTCGTATGAACAAAATCATCACTGCCAGCCTCGCAGGCTTGCTTGTAATACTCAGCGGCTGCGCCACTGAACAATCGCGCACCCTGGAAGTTGCAAAAGTCACCACCGCCAGCAGCCACTACAGTGGCCCACGCAGCCCGATTGCCGTAGGCAAGTTCGATAACCGCTCCAGCTATATGCGCGGCATCTTCACTGACAATGTCGACCGCCTCGGTGGCCAGGCCAAAACTATTCTGATCACTCATTTGCAGCAATCGAACCGCTTCAATGTGCTCGACCGCGACAACCTGGCCGAACTGCAACAGGAATCGGGCTTCTCCAAACAGGTTCAGCAGGTGCGTGGGGCAAACTTTGTCGTCACCGGTGATGTAACCGAGTTTGGCCGTAAAGAAGTAGGTGATCACCAGCTATTTGGCATTCTCGGGCGCGGCAAGCAGCAGATCGCCTATGCCAAGGTCAACCTGAATATCGTCGATGTACTGACATCCGAAGTCGTCTATTCCGCTCAGGGCGCGGGCGAATACAGCCTGTCCAACCGGGAGATCGTTGGTTTCGGTGGCACAGCCAGCTATGACTCGACGCTCAACGGCAAAGTACTGGATCTGGCGATTCGTGAAGCCGTGAACAATCTGGTCAGTGGCGTTGATAGCGGCGCTTGGCGACCAGCCAAGTGAGCACGGAGAAATTGCCCATGAACCTCACTCGTCGCGCACTTTCTCTAGCCGCCTTGGTTGCCGCAATCACTCTGGGCGGCTGCGTGTCTCAGCCGCAGCAGCTCTATTACTGGGATGGCTATCAGCAGCAGGTTTACCAGCGTTTCGAGAGCACCAGCAGCGCTGAAGAGCAGATTGCAGCCCTTGAAGAAAGCCTGCAAAAAGCCCGCGCTGCGGACCGTGCTCTGCCGCCTGGCTTCCACGCTCATCTCGGCATGCTCTATGCCGAAATCGGCAAAGCCGATCAAGTGCGCCAGCAATTCGAGACCGAGAAAACCCTGTTCCCCGAGTCCGCCCAGTACATGGACTTCCTCATGCGTAAATTTGCCAAGTGATCAGCATGCCTTTTCTAAACCCACTTAAAGCGCTCGCCGCACTGGTTTGTGCCGCGCTATTGGCTGGTTGTGTCACGCAACAGCCCTACGATTACAGTGCATTCAAAGAAAGCAGCCCAGCCTCTATCCTGGTTCTGCCGCCAGTTAACAAGTCACCAGATGTCAAAGCGTCCTACAGCGTTTACTCGCATATCACGCTGCCTTTGAGTGAGGCTGGCTACTATGTTTTGCCTGTCGCTGTGGTCGATGAAACCTTCAAGCAGAATGGCCTGATGAATGCGGATGAAATTCGCGAGGTTTCGCCGAAGAAACTTCACGAGATTTTTGCCGCGGATACAGTGCTGTATATCGACGTCACCGAATACGGCAGCAGCTACATGATCATCAGCAGCGAGGTTGCGGTCGCGGCCACAGCAACGCTGGTCGATCTACGCAGCGGCAAGGAACTGTGGAAAGGCGTCGCACGGGCCAGCACAGCCGAGCAGCAACAAAACAGCGGCGGCGGATTGGCGGGCATTCTGATCACCGCACTGGTCAACCAGGTGGTGAACACCTTGAGTGATCGTGGTCATGAAATCGCCGGTATCGCCAGTAACCGTCTGCTTTCGAGCAATCCGGTGAATGGCATTCTGCCTGGACCAAGAGCGCGGCCAACTACACCTCGCTAAAGCATCTAGATGCCAAGTCCATAAGCTGCAGTGGCGGGACTTGGCATCGTCAAGCGCAGCGCCTGGCTGCGCTACTCCTTGCCCAGCCCATGCTGACGCAGCTTGTTGGCGATAGTGGTGTGTGACACGCCAAGGCGCTTACCCAACTGGCGGCTACTCGGATGATCATGGAACAGGCGCTCCAGCACGGCCTTTTCGAAGCGACCGAGAATATCGTCCAGCCCGCCTTCCACCGAAAATTCGCCCAGCGGCTGCGGCGCGCCGTAATCCGGCAGGCGGATATGTTCGCCCTTGACCACCCCGCCATCGCACAGGGAAACGGCCTGAAACAGCACATTTTCCAACTGACGCACGTTGCCCGGCCAGTGGTAGTGACCGAGCTTGTCCAGCACCTGCGGCGCGAGCTTGGGCAATGCGCAGCCAATCTGCCGGCTGGCCTGGTCGAGAAAGTGTTCAACCAATGGCGGCAGCCCATCCAGGCACTCGCGTAACGGCGGAATATGCAGGCTGAGTACGTTTAAGCGGTGATAGAGGTCCTTGCGGAACTCGCCCTTGGCGCACAGCTCGGACAGATCAACCTGGGTGGCGCACATAACCCGCACATCCAGGTACACCTCTTCATCACTGCCGACCCGGCGGAAGCAACCGTCTTGCAGAAAACGCAGCAGTTTGGCTTGCAAGCGCGGGCTCATTTCCCCGACACCATCGAGAAACAGCGTGCCGCCAGCCGTCAGTTCAAGCAGGCCAAGCTTGCCTTCCGGGCGTGCGCCTTCAAAGGCGCCGGGGCCGTAGCCGAACAGCTCGGTCTCGGCCATGGATTCCGGCAAGCCGGCGCAGTTCAGCGCCATAAACGGCGACTGTCCACGCGGGCTGGCCAGATGGCAGGCACGGGCTAGCAGCTCCTTGCCGGTGCCGGTTTCGCCCTCGATCAGCAGTGGCGCATCGAGCGGCGCCATACGCCGTGCTTCGCGCACCACAGCGGCCATCACTTTGGAGCTTTGGAAGATCGAATCGAAGCCTCGCAGCTCCTGCTTGCGCACGTTGTAGATGCGCTCGCCTACCCGATCCGCCCGGTGCAGGGTCAGCACCGCACCGGCCATGGCATCGCTCTCTTCATGCTCGGTCTGCAGCGGCGCGATATCGGCGAGAAACACATCACCCTTCACTTTCACCCGCAGGCCATTGATCCGCGACTTGTTGGCGCGTACCAGCTCGGGCAGGTCGAAGTCCTCGGCGTAGCGTGACAGCGGAATGCCTGGCACTTCGTCCACCCGCACCCCGAGTAACTGCGCGGCACTGCGGTTGGCGGCGACGATACTGCCGCCCATATCGATCGAAAGCACCGGAAAATCCAGCGCACCCAGCAAGGCATTCAGCTCCAGGTGACGCCGTTCGCTGGGCATCAAACCAACGCGCTTGACCCCAAACACCCCGGGAATCGCTTCAAACTTGGGCCGCAATGACTGGAACTGCAGGTTGATCAGGTTCGGACAGTGTAGGTAGATAGCATTGCCCTGCTCGCCGCCGACTTCGCCACGGGCGACGTTTATGCCGTATTCGACCAACAGGTTGAGGATGTCGCGCAGGATGCCAATTCGGTTCTGGCAGTGGACTTTGATACGCATGGCAGGGCTCTGATCAGGCTTCTTATTTAGGCCGCTGCGCGAAAGAATCGACGCTGCCGGCGGATTATTCGTCAAGAATATGTGACAGCTTAGCGCAGCAGCAAGACGATACTTCGCCATACATGCGCATACGTAACCAATTCTTTACGAAATAACTGCCAATTCCTCCCGCACACGCTCGGCCAAGGGCTGCACAACTGCTGCAGCTGGCGTATCTCTGAGTCTAATAAAACAACAAAGCCCCAGCAGGAGGCAGTGATGAAGAGCACGCAATACCAGGCGCGCGAACCGGATGACAGTGGCTTTATCCATTACCCGGAGGCCGAGCATCAGGTGTGGAACACCCTGATCACTCGTCAGCTCAAGGTGATTGAAGGTCGCGCCTGCCAGGAATACCTCGATGGCATCGAGCAACTCGCCCTGCCCCATGAGCGCATTCCGCAATTGGCTGAGGTCAATCAGGTGCTGCAAGCCACCACCGGCTGGCGCGTAGCGCGGGTGCCGGCGCTGATTCCGTTTCAGACCTTCTTCGAGCTGCTGGCCAGCAAACAATTTCCGGTGGCGACCTTTATCCGCACGCCCGAAGAACTGGATTATCTGCAGGAGCCCGACATCTTCCATGAGATCTTTGGCCACTGCCCGCTGCTGACCAACCCCTGGTTCGCCGAATTCACTCACACCTATGGCAAGCTCGGCCTGGCCGCCAGCAAGGAAGAACGCGTGTACCTGGCGCGCCTGTACTGGTTAACCATCGAATTCGGCTTGCTCGACACCAGCCAGGGTCAGCGCATCTATGGCGGCGGTATTCTTTCCTCGCCGAAAGAAACCCTCTACTGCCTGTCCGATGCGCCGCAGCGCTTGGCCTTCGACCCGATTGAGGCAATGCGCACGCCGTATCGCATCGACATCCTGCAGCCGCTGTATTTTGTGCTGCCCGAACTCAAGCGCCTGTTCGAACTGGCCCATGAAGACATCATGGCCATGGTGCGGCAGGCCATGCGCCTGGGCTTGCATGCGCCGAAGTTTCCGCCGAAAGCGGCATAACCTTTGTAGGATGGGATTGAGATGCTCAACAGAGCGCCGCCGGCCCCATCCTACGGCTCACCTTTGACCCCTGGAGAAACCCAATGTCACTTGCCCAAGCCCAATGCGAAGCCTGCCGCGCCGATGCGCCGAAAGTCAGCGACGAGGAGCTGGCCGTACTGATCCGTGAAATCCCAGACTGGAATATCGAAGTGCGTGGCGACCATATGGAGTTGGAGCGGATTTATCTGTTCCGCACCTTCCGCCATGCCCTGGCCTTTACCAACGCGGTCGGCGCCATCGCCGAGGAAGTTGGCCACCACCCCGCCTTGCTCACCGAATGGGGCAAAGTCACCGTGACTTGGTGGAGCCATGAGATGCGCGGCCTGCACCGCAACGACTTCATCATGGCCGCACGTACCGATGTGCTCGCCGCTGATGCCGAGGGCCGCAAGTGAGCCATTTCCACAACATTGTGCGAGTACCTGGCGACCCCATTCTCGGGCTGATGGACGCCTACCGCGCCGACCGCAACCCGGCCAAGCTCGATCTCGGTGTCGGCGTGTACAAAGACGCACAGGGCCTGACGCCGATTCCCCGTGCAGTAAAGCTCGCGGAACAGCTGCTGGTAGAAAGCGAAACCAGCAAAAGCTATATCGGCGGCCATGGCGACCCGCTGTTTGGCAGCCTGCTCAGCCAGCTGGTGCTGGGTGCGGACAACCCACTGCTGCCCGAGCGTGCCGGTGCTACCCAGACTCCAGGCGGCACCGGCGCACTGCGCCTATGTGCGGACTTTATCGTCCAATGCCTGCCGGGCCGTGGTATCTGGCTCAGCGACCCAACCTGGCCGATCCACGAGAGCATCTTTGCTGCAGCCGGCTTACGCGTCGGCCATTACCCCTATGTTGGCGCGGACAATCAGCTGAATGTCGAGGCGATGATCGCCGCCCTCACCCACGTGCCCAAAGGCGATGTAGTGCTGCTGCACGCCTGCTGCCACAACCCTACTGGCTTCGACCTCACTCCGCGCGACTGGAAGCGCGTGCTGGAAGTGGTGAAAGCCCGCGAACTGCTGCCGCTGATCGACTTTGCCTACCAGGGGTTTGGTGATGGCCTGGAGCAAGATGCCTTTGCCGTGCGCCTGTTTGCTGCTGAATTGCCCGAGTTGCTGATTACCAGTTCCTGCTCGAAGAACTTCGGCCTGTACCGAGAACGCACGGGGGCGCTGATCGCCTGCGCCGAGAGCGCGGAAAAACTGCAGGATGTGCGCAGCCAGTTGGCCTTTATCGCGCGCAATCTGTGGTCCACCCCGCCGGCCCACGGTGCCGCAGTGGTCGCCAGCATTCTGGCGGACGCCGAGCTGAACAGCCTCTGGGTCAGTGAGCTGGACGCCATGCGCAAGCGCGTTGCCAGTCTACGCGCCGGCCTGGTTGAAGCCCTGCAGACTTACGGCCTGAGTGAGCGCTTTGCGCATATTGCGCTGCAGCGCGGCATGTTTTCCTACACCGGACTGACACCCTTGCAGGTGCAACGCCTGCGTGATGAGTTCAGCGTGTATATGGTCGGCAGTGGTCGAGCCAATATGGCGGGTTTAGATGCCAATCGCCTCGATCAACTAGCCAGCGCAATTGCCCGGGTTTGCACTGACTGAACCGAGACTGAGCCCCGCAGGTCACCCGGGGCTCAAACGCCGCACGTTACTTAGGCTTGCTATAGTCGCTAAACCCCCATCGCGCCGAGCCGCCTGTGTCCCGTCTCTCCAATATTGTCTTCCGTCTATACCAGCGCACATTGCACAGCCTGGCGCTCTACCCAACGCTGATCGCCTTGAGCTTCTTCGCCCTGTGCCTGCTGGTGATGAGCATCGAGTATCAACCCTGGCTGATGTCGCTCAAACAGATCGTGGATGTAGGCCTGGTGCGTAATGCTGATAACGCCCGACTGATTCTCGGCACGCTGGTCGGCGGCATTATGACGCTGATGGTATTCAGCTTCTCCATGGTGATGGTGGTGCTCAACAACGCCGCTGCGTCACTGTCACCACGCGTCATACCAGGCCTGATCAGTGATAAAGGCCATCAGAAAACCCTGGGCTTCTACCTGGGCACCATTCTCTTTTCGCTGTTACTGATTACCAGCATTGAGCAGGAAAACTCGACTCAAGTACCCAGCCTAGGCGTGCTGATTGCCTTGTGCCTGGGCATTGCCTGCCTTGGCCTGTTCGTACACTTCATTCACTCGATTTCCCGCTCGATCCAGGTCGAATACATCCTCAATAACCTTTACCGCACCACTCTGGAAAAACTGACTGCAAGAGAAGCCAAATTAGCCGGCGTCGACGATATGCCGAGTTGGCCGGATGATCAGCACTGGCACGAGGTGTTCTCCCGGCACAACGGCTATTTCAAAGAGCTGAATATCAACGCCATCAACACCCTGCTGTGTCAGCACGACCTGCGTATGACGGTGATGATCCACCGCGGTTTTTTTGTGATGAGCGGGCGCCCGTTATTCAAACTGGACCGTCAGGTCGACCCAGAAATAGCCAACGCTCTACTCGATTGCTTTGATTTCTTTATCGAAGAGTACGCTCACGCTCACTACCTCTTTGGCTGCACGCAAATCTCCGAAATTGCCGTCAAGGCCCTCAGCCCAGGCATCAATGACCCTGGTACCGCGATTACCGCCATCGACATGCTCAGCGTACTGTTCAGCAAACGCCTATGCCTGCCGGACCTGGATATTGCTCCGCTGGACGATGAGCCGCCCCGCCTGTTCCATTACGAACTCTCACTTGATGAGTTATTGCTACTGGTCTTCGGCCCTATTCGAAACTACGGCGGCGCTGATGCCAGCGTACTGCTCGTGCTACTGCAGGCTTTCAAGAACCTGCTCTACCAGCAGCTACGCCCGCAACAGAAAACAGATTTACTCAGGCATGTACGCAGCGTGCAGGAAACAGCAGACCACAAGCTGCACAACAGCCGTGATCGTGAGGCCATCAATCAACTAATTGAGCGGATCAATCAGACCAACGAGCCCAAGCCGCCTATTCCTCTACTCGCGATAACAGCCGCTCAGAAAAATAATTAGCGAGCTTACTAATAAGATTAACCTCAACAAAATCATAGTCTTAATAAAAAGCCACAGCGATTTAACGACCCTATCCGATTTGCCAAGCGGGCATGTTTTGCTTAGGGTAGGGTCTATGTGGTCCTTAATTGCCCCTATCAGCTCGTTGCTGGGAGGCGTTGCGTTACTCCTCCTCGGCAATGGTCTGCTCAACACCCTACTGACCCTGCGTGGCGTCGCCGAAGGCTACTCCACCTCGATGCTCGGCCTGATTATGTCCGGGTACTTTGTCGGTTTTCTCCTTGGCACCTGGCTGGCGATTCCGCTGGTCCGCCGCGTTGGGCATATCCGTGCGTTTGCCTTTTGCGCCGCCCTCGCTGCCATTACCGCCCTGTTGCATGTACTGATCGTCAACCCCTGGGTCTGGCTAGGTTTGCGCGTGCTTTACGGCCTGGCGCTGGTCAGCCTGTATATGGTGATCGAGAGCTGGCTCAACGCGCAGGTGCCCAACGATAAACGTGGCCAGGTTTTTGCCGTCTATATGGCGGTCAACCTTGGCGCGCTGGCCGCTGCGCAGCAACTGCTTAACCTGGCGTCCCCGAGTGACTTCGTGCTCTTCGTACTTGCCGCCATGTTGATTAGCGCGGCGTTGATGCCCATCACCCTGACCCGGCAGATCCAGCCCAGCGTACCGGACACCCTGCACACCAACCTGCGCCAGATCGCCGGTATCGCCCCGCTGGCATTGGCCGCCGCTGGCCTATCGGGCCTTGCGCTTGGTGCTTTCTGGGGTATGGCCCCGGTCTACGCCAGCCTGAACGGCTTCGATGCCACCGGCGTGGGTTTGCTGATGAGCAGCACGATTCTCGGCGGCGCGTTGCTGCAATGGCCGATTGGCATCTACTCGGATAAACATGACCGCCGTTTGGTGCTGTTCTGGGTGGTCGCGCTGGCCGTAGCGGTGGCCGCGCTGATGAGCCTGCTGCCGGCCGGTCGCCTGCTGCTCGGGCTGATGTTTATCTGGGGTGGACTGGCCTTTGCCATCTACCCCATCGCCGTGGCGCAACTGATCGACCAATTGCACAGCGATGAAATCCTCGCCGGTTCCAGCAGCCTACTGATGGTTAACGGCATCGGTTCGGTGTGCGGCCCATTGCTCGCCGGCCTGCTGATGCAGCACCTCGGCGCGCAGGCGCTGCCACTGTATTTCGCCGTCACCCTAGGCCTGCTTGCAGCGTACACGCTGTACCGCCTGCGCCATGTCAGCGACCTGGTCAGTGCGCCGGCCGGGCACTTTATGCCCATGCTGCGTACCAGCCACACGGTGCTCGAGCTGATGCCCGATGCACCGCCCGCAGACGATTCAGACTCAACTAATTCACATGAGGACCCGCACAACCCGGCGCCGCAGACGCCTGGGTAAAAAGAAGAGGCGAACGCAGTATTGCGCATTCGCCACACAGCTCGTCGGCCTTTGTCGGCGCGTCACTGCACCCACTTAACTGGACAGGAAGACAGCGCATGTTACTTGCCACCGATCTCGATGGAACCTTTCTCGGCGGCGATCCCAAAGATCGCTTGAGCCTTTACCAAACTATCGCCGCACACCCGGAAATCCGCCTGGCCTATGTCACTGGACGTAGCCTGGAGTCGGTATTGCCACTGCTGGCCGATCCGACCTTGCCGCAACCAGATTTCATCATCTCCGATGTCGGCGCCAGCCTGGTACACGGCGAAACCCTGCAACCCATCCAGCCCCTGCAAAGCGCAGTCGATGCCCTCTGGCCCGGCGACAGCCAGGTTGCCAGCGCCATCGAACGCTTTGCACTGGAACGCCAGGACGTACCGCAGGTGCGCCGTTGCTCCTACTTCTGCAGCCCCGAGCAGGCGGCCAACCCGCAGCTTCTGGAAATAGCCGAAAGTCTCGGTTGCGACCTGCTCTACTCAGCCGATCGCTATTTGGACTTCCTGCCCAAAGGCGTCAACAAGGGCAGTAGCCTACAGGCGCTGGTCGACTGGCTGGAGCTGGACAACGATCAGGTACTCACTGCTGGCGATACGCTTAACGATCTGTCCATGCTGAGCGGCCAGTTCAAGGGCGTGTGCGTGGGCGCCTCTGAAGACGGCCTGCTGCAAGCCACCCGCCAGTATTCACGGGTATTTCATGCCGAGCGCGCCGGTTGTGGCGGCATTCTTGAGGCCTTTGTGCACTTTGGCTTTCTCGGTAAACAGGGCATCGCCGCCGAAGGCAAGCAAGTCGCCGATCCGGGCAAAGCCGACTTGGTGATGGTTTATCACCGCCTGCCCTATGAGGAATTTCGCGGCTCCGATGGCAAGTTGCAACGCCGCCGCCCGACCTCACCCAATGGCATTATTCCGACCCTACTGAGCTTCTTCGGCGATGGCCGCGCGGGCTCCTGGGTGGCCTGGGCCGAACATGATGAAGCCAGCGGCGAAATCTTCGACAGCCACACCACGGTGGATGCCGAACGCTACCCGAAGCTGACCGCCGCACGGGTTGCGTTGAGCAAAGAAGAAGTCAACATCTTCTACAAGCGCTTCTCCAAGGAAGCCTTCTGGCCAACACTGCACACCTTCTGGGAGCGCGCACAGTTCCGCGAAGATGACTGGCAGGTGTTCCTCAAGGTCAACCGCGCCTTTGCTGAACGCACCGCACTAGAAGCCGCTGAAGGCGCCACGGTGTGGCTACATGATTACAACCTGTGGATGGTTCCCGGCTACCTGCGCGAGCTGCGCCCGGATCTGCGCATCGCCTTCTTCCACCACACCTACTTCCCCTCTGCCGATGTATTCAACGTACTGCCTTGGCGTAAGCAGATCATTGGCAGCCTGTTGCAGTGCGACTACATCGGCTTCCATATTCCGCGCCAGGTGGAGAATTTTGTCGATGCCGCTCGCGGTGTGATGCCATTGCAAACCGTCAGCCGACAGAACTGTGCGCCACGCTTTATCACTTATGGTTGCGCAGTGGGCTTGGAACGCATGACCACTGCCGTAGACACTGGTACTCGCGTGGTCAAGCTCGGCGCTCACCCGGTAGGCCTGGATATCAAGCGTGTCAGCAGTGCCCTGGAATCAACAAAAATCAAGGAAATGATGGAGCGCCTGCGTGCGGAATTGAGCGGGGTCAAACTGATCCTCTCCGTGGAGCGCCTCGACTACACCAAGGGCATTCTGGAA
>JAHJXZ010000244.1 GCA_018827205.1 Gammaproteobacteria bacterium
AAACGCCAAAGAATCGGCAGCAGGCAGCAGTCCACCAGACTCAATTCCTCACTGAGGAAATACGGCTTATCGGCAAATAGCGGCGAAACGCCCGTAAGGCTCTCGCGCAGCTCTTTGCGCGCCACCACACGGGCTGGCTCTTTGCTACGCGGATCTAGAATCAGATCTACCTGCGCGCACCAGTCACGCTGGATGCGGTGAATCAGCAGACGACTATTGGCACGCGCCACCGGATAGACCGGCAACAGCGGCGGATGCGGGTAACGCTCATCCAGGTATTCCATCACCACAGTTGACTCATACAGAGCCAAATCGCGATCCACCAATGTCGGCAGGCTGGCGTAGGGGTTAACCTCCAGCAGCTTGGCCGGATAACGGCCTTTTTCGACACTGATGATCTCGGCGCTGACACCCTTCTCGGCGAGCACAATACGTACGCGGTGGGAATAGTGGTCGGCGGGGTCGGAGTAACAGGCCAACCGATTGGTCACGCCCATGGCGGTCCTCCTCGCTTATAAAGTTATGTGAAGCAGAAAAAATTGCCGGAGCAATTTTTGACGTCGCTTGCGACGGCCCCGCAGGGGTTGCCGCCAGGGATGGCAGGGTACAAAACCTGCGCGCCCAAAGGGGCGCGCAGGTCAACAGCGGAGATGCAAAGAATTAATGCACGTCCTTCCAGTATTCGCGCTTGAGCAGATAGGCGAACACGAAGAAGAAGGCAAGATACAGCAGAACGTAGGTACCGATACGCTGACTTTGCAATTTGACTGGATTGGCCGAGTAAGCGAGGAAGGTGACCAGGTTTTTGATCTTCTCATCGAACTCTTCAGCATTCAGCTGGCCAGTCTTAGGCTCAACCACCAACTGATCGCAAGCCTCATGAGTAATCGGCGTACCGGTCAATGGATCGAACAGCTTCTTGCCATCCTCAACCACTTGCACCTGCTTACAACCCATGTACTGACGCCCCTGCAGGCCGACCAACACGTTCGGCATGCCCACGTTCGGGAACACCATATTGTTGGCACCCAGCGGACGCGCGGTATCTTCATAGAAGGTACGCAGGTAGGTGTATAGCCAGTCATTACCACGCACACGAGCAACCAGAGTCAGGTCAGGCGGAGCTGCACCGAACCAAGCCTTGGCATCAGATGGCTGCATGCCGATCTTCATGTGGTCGCCGATCTTGGCGTCATTAAAAACCAGATTATTCAGCATAACTTCATGCGGAATACCCAAGTCATTTGCTACGCGCTCGTAACGCTGGAACTTGGCGCTATGGCAGCCCATGCAATAGTTAGCAAAGGTACGCGCACCATCCTGCATAGCGGCTTTATCGGTCAGATCAATATCGACCTTATCTAGCGGGTGCTCAAGAGCACCAGCGGCAAAGCCAAGACCTGGCAGGAGCGCAATAATCAGTGCTGCAAAATGCTTTTTCATCAGCCCGTCACCCTTTCCGGAACCGGTTTGGTTTTTTCCATCCTGGTGTAGAACGGCATCAGGATGAAATACGCGAAGTACAGGAAGGTACACACCTGCGACAACAGCGTACGACCCGGAGTCGGAGCCAGAACCCCGAGAACACCAAGAATCACGAAAGACACGCAGAACACCAGCAGCCAGATCTTGCTCATCCAGCCTTTGTAACGCATCGATTTAACCGGGCTACGGTCCAACCATGGCAGCACAAACAACACGGCGATAGCCGCACCCATGGCAATTACACCCAGCAACTTGTCCGGCACCGCACGCAAAATCGCGTAGAACGGAGTGAAGTACCAAACAGGGGCAATGTGCGCTGGCGTCTTGAACGAGTTAGCGACTTCGAAGTTTGGCTTCTCGAGGAAATAACCACCCATTTCCGGGAAGAAGAAGATCACGAAGCAGAAGATAAACAGGAACACCACAACACCGACAATGTCTTTCACCGTGTAGTACGGGTGGAAAGCAATGCCGTCGAGCGGGATACCGTTCTCATCTTTCTTTTTCTTGATATCAACGCCGTCAGGGTTGTTCGAACCAACTTCGTGCAGCGCCAGGATGTGCAGCACTACCAGACCGAGAATCACGATCGGCAGGGCAACCACGTGCAGGGCGAAGAAGCGGTTCAGGGTAATACCCGAAATCAGGTAGTCACCACGAATCCACTGAGTCAGATCAGCACCGATCACCGGAATGGCACCGAACAGCGAAATGATTACCTGGGCACCCCAGTACGACATCTGACCCCATGGCAGCAGGTAGCCCATAAAGGCTTCAGCCATCAGCATCAGATAGATCAGCATGCCGAAGATCCACACCAGCTCACGCGGCTTCTGATAAGAGCCATAGAGCAGACCGCGGAACATATGCAGGTAGACCACCACGAAGAACGCCGAAGCACCAGTGGAGTGCATGTAGCGCAGAATCCAGCCGTACTCCACATCACGCATGATGTACTCGACCGAGGCAAACGCCTCTTCGGCCGACGGGGTGTAGCTCATCGTTAGCCAGACACCGGTAACGATCTGGTTAACTAAAACTAGCAGCGCCAGGGAGCCGAAGAAATAGAAGAAGTTGAAGTTCTTTGGTGCGTAGTACTTGGAGAGATGGTCTTCCCACATCTTGGTCGCAGGGAAGCGTGCATCGACCCATTCCATGAATTTACTCATCATGCTTGCTCCTGATCCACACCGATGATGATCACATCATCCGTCTCGTACGTGTGCGGCGGCACTGGCAGGTTCAAGGGTGCGGGCTGGGACTTGTACACGCGACCTGCGAGGTCATAACGCGAGCCGTGGCACGGGCAGAAATAACCACCCACCCACTCTGCACCCAAATCAGCAGGCGCAACTTCCGGACGGAAGGAAGGCGCGCAGCCCAGGTGAGTGCACAACCCTACCAGCAACAACACTTCCGGCTTGATCGAACGGGTTTTCGGATCGACATAGCTTGGCTGTACAGAAGCCTTGGAGTCGAAATCTGCGAGCTGGCCTTCGATTTTCACCAGGTTACCGAGAATTTCCTCAGTACGGCGCACGATAAACACCGGCTGCCCCCGCCACTCAGCAACCATCTGCTGGCCCGGCTCAATTTTGCTGACGTTCACCTTTACAGGTGCTCCGGCAGCTTTAGCCTTGGCGCTTGGGAACCAGGACCCTACGAACGGGACCGCGGCACCCACCGCTCCTGCAGCGCCCACCACAGAGGTGGCCGCTACCAGAAAGCGACGCCGGCCTGCATTCACGCCGTCATTGCTCATTCAGTCGTCTCCCATCAG
>JAHJXZ010000245.1 GCA_018827205.1 Gammaproteobacteria bacterium
ATAGGCCGCCATACGTGCGGCGCGGCCAGTGCTGGTTTCTTCGATCTGGTCAAGGTGCTGATCAATGATGCCGCCGCTGAACAGGCCCGAGCCTTTCAGTACCGCTGCGCCGCGCTGATCGGCCTTGCTGGCCACGCCGAAGTCCAGGGTATCCATGACCACGCCATAAGCGGTGGGCATCTGCGCGCCAAGGATGCTGGCACCAGCACTGGTACCGGCGACCACGCCACCTTTGTCATACACCTTGCGCACTGCCTGCATCAGCAGCGATGGGCTGCCATCGGCATTGAACAGCGCGCGGGCAATACGTGCCTGATCACCACCGACAAACCACACTGCGCTCGCCTCGCTCAATGGCTTGACCACGGCAGCATCATTCATGGTGGTCTGGTAGTTGCTCTTGTCGATGCCGACGATGCTGATGCGCTCGGCCGGGATCCCCAGCGCCACCAGCTCACTCATAAAGCGCTTGCTCGAGCTCTGGCTGCCGCTGGCGGTTGGCATGATCACGATGCGTGCATCTTTCTCCCCGCCTGCCAGTTCGATGAACTTGGCGTACACCGGCGAATTGCTCGCGCGCAGCATGCCGCCAACGGCCAGTAAATGGCCTTCAGCCAGGGCTGCAGAGCTTGCACAGGAAAGGATCAACGCGGCCACCGCCACACGCGTATTGAGCTGCTTTTTCATTCTTATTGCTCTTGTTATGTGAAGTCGTGCGAGCTGGTTTCCGCCTCCGTCAGCCGCCTCCCTGCAGCAGGTAAACACCACGCCAGCCTTGGCTTTTCGGCTGTGAATTTAAATTTTCACAATCTCACTTTGTGAAATTTTATATACCAACAGGAAAACCCGATCAACCCTTTAGCGCCGACAGCTTGTCGCTCCAACAGCGCCAAAAAAATCTTCACCAGCAGCTAGCCGTCGCGCTAGAGCGGCTTGAACCATTTATCCGACAGAACGCATTTGACACAAATATTTCTAATAAGTAGCTTTATGAAAATAAACATGTCACATATGTCCACACTAAAACCTCAGGCCAGGCCCACTTAGCCCGGCCGGAACGAACAGAAGTCCACAAGGCTTCAGGCTGTATGCCGCGCCATCTGGCGGGGCGATTACTACAGGCAGTACCTGCTGATCACAGGCCCAGGCGTGACGATCAGCGCAAACCCAAACCGCCCCATCAAGGAGTCAATAAGATGAACAAGATCGCACTTCTCGGCGCTCTGGCGCTCAGCGCCGTAAGCACATTCAGCGTCGCCAGCCAGGACAGCCTGCGCATCGGTATCGAGGCGGCCTACCCGCCCTTCGCCTTCAAAACCCCGGACGGCAAGATCAGTGGTTTCGACTACGACATCGGCAACGCCCTGTGCGCGGAAATGAAGGTGAAATGTGAGTGGGTCGAACAGGAATTCGATGGCCTGATCCCCTCGCTGAAAGTACGCAAGGTCGACGCCGTGCTGTCGTCCATGTCGATCACCGAAGACCGCCTGAAGTCGGTAGATTTCAGCAAAAAGTACTACCACACCCCCGGCAAGCTGGCGATGAAGGCCGGTAGCGAAATCAAGGACCCGCTGGTCGACCTCAAAGGCAAGAAAGTCGGCGTACAGCGCGCCTCCACCTACGATCGCTTTGCCTCGGACCAGTTCGAAGCTGCCGGCATTGAAGTGGTGCGCTACGCCTCGCAGAACGAAGCCTTCCTTGACCTGGCTTCCGGTCGCCTGAACGCCACCTTGGCGGACATCATCAATATCGATGAAGGCTTTATCAAAACCCCAGCCGGCAAGGGTTTCGCCCTGGTCGGCCCGGACTTCAACGACCCGAAATACTTCGGTAACGGTGCCGGCATCGCGGTACGCAAAGGCGACAGCGAAAACGCCGCCCGCATCAGCGCCGC
Source organism: Gammaproteobacteria bacterium (assembly GCA_018827205.1). GTDB lineage: Bacteria > Pseudomonadota > Gammaproteobacteria > Pseudomonadales > Pseudomonadaceae > Aquipseudomonas. The sequence goes on from JAHJXZ010000245.1 coordinate 1,895, forward strand.
CATCGACGCAATCCGCGCCAACGGCACGTACCAGGACGTGCAGGCCAAGTACTTCGAGTTCGATATCTACGGCAAGTAAGTACCGCTAACGCGCACGGTGCCTCCACTGCGAGGCACCTTTTTCTCGTTGTAGCGCAGGCCATTCGGCCTCTGCGTGAGGAACCCCATCATGCTCCACGGCTACGGCTCGACCATTCTCGAGGGCGCCTGGCTGACCCTCAGTCTGGCCCTGACTTCCATGACCCTGGCAATTGCCCTGGGCCTGCTTGGCGCAGCGTTTCGCCTGTCACCGCTGAAATGTCTGGCACTGCTCGGCGAAGGCTACGCCACAGCTATTCGCGGCATCCCTGATCTGGTGCTGATTCTGCTGATCTTCTATGGCGGCCAGGACCTGGTAAACCGCGTGGCTCCGCTGCTCGGCCATGATCAGTACATCGACATAAACCCCTTTATCGCCGGGGTCTGCACCATGGGCTTTATCTTCGGTGCCTACCTCTCGGAAACCTTTCGCGGCGCCTTTATGGCCATCGCCAAGGGGCAGGCCGAAGCCGGTGCGGCCTATGGCATGAGCGGCATGCAGGTGTTCTGGCGGATTTTGGTGCCGCAGATGATCCGCTTCGCCATCCCCGGCTTTACCAACAACTGGCTGGTGCTGACCAAAGCCACCGCACTGATTTCCGTGGTGGGCTTGCAGGACATGATGTTCAAGGCCAAGAACGCCGCCGACGCCACCCGCGAACCCTTCACCTTTTTCCTCGCGGTTGCCGCGCTTTACCTGTTGCTCACCACCGTGTCCCTGCTGGCCCTGCGCCTGCTGGAAAAACGCTACTCCGTGGGCGCCCGCCTGGCCGAACTCTAAGCGAGACCTTCTACCGTGCTCGATTTCCAACTGATTGCCGACAGCCTGCCGCTCTATGGCAGCGGCGTACTGGTGACCTTCAAACTGCTGTTTATCGCCCTCGCACTCGGTCTGGCGCTGGCCATCCCATTGGCGCTGCTACGCGTTTCACGCGCGCCCTGGCTTAACGGCCCGGCCTGGCTCTACACCTACGTGATCCGCGGTACGCCGATGCTGGTGCAGCTGTTCCTCATCTATTACGGCCTGGCGCAATTCGAGGCGGTACGGGAGAGCGTGCTGTGGCCGTACTTCTCCAGCGCCACTTTCTGCGCCTGCCTGGCATTTGCCATCAACACCAGCGCCTACAGCGCGGAAATTCTCGCGGGCAGCCTCAAGGCCACACCCCATGGCGAGATCGAAGCAGCGCGGGCTGTGGGCATGTCGCGCTTCACCCTTTACCGCCGCATTCTGCTGCCCTCGGCGCTGCGCCGGGCGCTGCCGCAGTACAGCAATGAAGTGATCATGATGCTGCACACCACCTCGCTGGCGTCGATCGTCACCCTGATCGATATCACCGGTGCGGCGCGCACCGTCAGCTCGCGCTACTACATGCCATTCGAGGCCTTTATCACCGCCGGGCTGTTCTACCTGGTGCTGACTTTTATCCTGGTGCGCGTGTTCAAGCTGGCCGAAGGCCGCTGGCTATCCCACCTGGCCCCGCGCAAAAACTAAGGGAACGCCATGGAACATATTCAGCACCAGCTGCCCTGGAGCACGGCGGGCACGGAACGCCGGCTTTCGGTATTTCGCTTTGGCAGCGGCCCGCGTAAGGCTTATATCCAGGCGTCCCTGCATGCCGATGAGCTGCCGGGTATGCGCGTGGCGGTGGAACTCAAACAGCGCCTACTCGAACTGGAACAACAGGACCGTCTCAATGGGGTTATCGAACTGGTGCCAGTGGCCAACCCGATTGGTCTGGGGCAGATGTTTCAGGCCACCCATCAGGGGCGCTTTGATCTGGCCAGCGGGCAGAACTTCAACCGCGATTTTCCTGCGCTGGCCGAGCTGATCGCGCCGCAACTGGAAGGCCGCCTGGACGACGACGCGCAGGCCAACGTGAGGCTGATTCGACGCCTGATGCGCGAGGCCATTGCCGAGCTGCCATCCGCCAGATCGGAGCTGGAAGGTCTGCGCCGCCTGCTGCTGCAACAGGCCTGCGACGCCGATTTGGTACTCGACCTGCACTGTGACTTTGAATCGATCATGTTGCTCTACGCCTTACCGCAGCACTGGCCAAACCTGCAACCATTGGCCGCCCGCCTGCGCGCCGGCGCTGTGTTGCTGGCCGAGGACAGCGGGGGCAACTCTTTCGATGAAGCCTGCGCCGTGCCCTGGCTGCGCCTGGCCGAACGCTATTCGGAAGCCAATATTCCACTGGCCTGTATGGCGACCACCATCGAGCTGCGCGGCATGGCCGACACCGACTGCACTCAGGCGCAGCACATTACTGAGGACATTCTTGGCTTTCTCGCTGATCAGGGCCTGATCAGTGGCGACTGGCCCACAGCGCCGTTCACCTGTTGCGAAGCCACACCCTTTGCCGGCGCGCAGTACGCCTATGCGCCGCACCCCGGCGTGGTGAGTTTTCTGCAACCGCTGGGCGCGCGGGTAAAGCTCGGCGACCCGCTGTTCGAGGTGATCGACCCACTGAGCGATCAGCACTCCGTGGTGCACGCCACGACCTCAGGAATCCTCTACGCCCGCGAGCGCCTGCGCTATGCCCAGCCTGGTCTGTGGCTGGCCAAGGTCGCCGGCACGCAACCGATTCGCCAGGGCCGTCTGCTTACCGACTAACAACAAGGGAATCCGCTGCCATGTACACCTTGCAAATCGACAACCTGCACAAACGCTATGGCACCCATGAAGTGCTCAAGGGCGTATCCCTGACCGCCAAGGCCGGCGATGTCACCAGCATCATCGGCTCCAGCGGCTCGGGCAAAAGCACCTTCCTGCGCTGTATCAACCTGCTGGAGCAACCGCACAGCGGGCGCATCCTGCTCAATAACGAAGAGTTGAAACTGCAACCGAGCCGAGCGACCGGCGCACTCAAGGCCAGCGATAGCAAACAGCTGCAACGCATGCGCTCACGCCTGGCCATGGTCTTCCAGCACTTCAACCTGTGGTCGCATATGAGCGCCCTGGATAACGTGATGGAAGCACCGGTGCATGTGCTGGGCATGAACAAGAAAGACGCCCGGGAGAAAGCCGAACACTACCTGGCGAAAGTCGGCGTCGCCCATCGCAAGGATGCCTACCCCGCGCATATGAGCGGCGGTGAGCAGCAGCGCGTGGCCATCGCCCGCGCCCTGGCGATGGAGCCTGAGGTGATGCTGTTTGATGAGCCAACCTCGGCACTGGACCCGGAGCTGGTCGGCGAGGTGCTCAAGGTCATGCAGGACCTCGCCCAGGAAGGCCGCACCATGGTGGTGGTCACCCACGAAATGGGCTTTGCCCGCGAAGTGTCCAACCAATTGCTGTTCCTTCATCAGGGCCGCGTCGAAGAAAGCGGCTGCCCGCGCGAAGTGCTGGCCCAGCCCAAGTCCGAGCGCTTGCAGCAGTTTCTCGCCGGCAGCCTGAAATAGGCCGCGCATATCGACCGCGTGCTTTGCCACAGCCGCGGTCGGCTTCGGATACACTTCAGCCGGAATTATTACCCAGGCCCGCCCAGACCCGGCGCGCACGCCCAACCCTTCAACGTGCTGAAAGCCCATCCATGCCGACTTCTGCCAAGAACGTAACCGTCTACGCCGCCCCGGTAATGCGCAAGCTGGCGGAAATCGCCCCGCACCTGCAGCCCTCGCTGCGCAAGGTGGCCGACTTTATCCTGCGCCACCCGTTAAAAGCCGCAACCCTGACCATCGAGGAAATGGCGGTGGAAACTGCCACCTCGGCGGCCGCCGTCAACCGCCTGGCCAAGGCCATCGACCTGGGCGGTTATACCGGGCTGAAAGCCGAGCTGGTCAGCACCCTGCAGCAGATGGTGTCGCCAGTGGACAAGCTGCGCAACGAACTGGCGCATCGCCCGGACGGCGCTTTCGGCCTGCACGAACAGGTGCAGATCGCCAGCAGCAATTTGGCCACCGCCGGTGCCAATAACAGCGCAGATACCTTTGAAGCCTTTGTCAGTTGCCTGATCCAGGCGCGCAAGATCTACATCCTCGGCTTCGGCAACAGCGCCTATATGGCCGGCCTGGCAGCCGCCAACCTGGTGCCGTTTTGCGCCGATGCCACAGCGGTGAGCATGGAAGGCGGCAACGAAAATGCCGCCTACCGTCTGGCGGCCATCACCGAACATGACGTGCTGCTGTCGATCTCCCTGCCGCGCTATTCCCTCGATACGCTGCAACTGTCGCGTTTTGCCAGTGAACGGGGCGCAACCGTACTGGCGATTACCGACTCGCCGGCCTCGCCGCTGACCACCATCGCCAAACATGCGCTGTTTGCCCCAGCTGATCACCCGGTGCTGATCAGCTCGAACACCTCGGTACTCGCCCTTATTGAAGGCCTGGTCGCCGGCGTCATGGCGCGCAACAAGGAAGCCGTGCAACTGGCTGCGGAGCTGACCGAAAGCGTGATGTCTTACCTGCATGTGCCCAGCAGCGACAAGCCTGCACGCAAGCCGATCAAACGTCGCACCAGCACCACGCCGCGACAAAGCTAGCAGGCGCACCAACTTAAGGCTGAATCTGTCCAGCCGGTCAGTTATCAGTGCATGCAGCGTATTTACATTCCCCTGGAAACCACTAGAGTGCGCGCCCGCAGCGCTCTAGTGGCCGTGCTATAGGCAAATGCAGGAATTGGCCTTGTTCTTGCTGAAGCTCCGACAGCCTGACCACTTAGACAGGTTTAAAACGATAATTCAGCACTTGGGGAGCACCACTCGATGAACCGTATTCTTTCCTCTATGGCTTTGGCCGGTGGGCTGCTGGCGGGCGGCCAGGCAGTCGCAGGCGACCTGATGTATTGGCAGAACAACAGCCTGTCCTACCTCTATGGCCAGGATTACAAGATCGACCCGGAAATCCAGCAGACCATCACCTTCGAGCACGCCAGTGGCTGGAGTGTTGGTGACCTGTTCTTCTTCGTCGACACCATCAAGTACAACACCGACGCCACCAACGGCGCAGGCGACGGCCACACCTTCTACGGTGAGTTCTCGCCGCGCCTGTCGTTCGGCAAGCTGTTCAACAGCAAACTGGAATTCGGCCCGATCAAGGACATACTGCTGGCCACCACCTATGAGTTCGGTGAGGACGATGTCGAGTCCTACCTGATCGGCCCGGGCTTTGACCTGGCGATCCCTGGCTTCGACTACTTCTCGCTGAACTTCTACAACCGCACTACGGATGGTAAACGCGACGGCGATAATGTCTGGCAGATCACCCCGGTTTGGAGCTACACCATCCCGGTCGGCAAATCCGACATCGTGATCGACGGTTTTATGGATTGGGTGGTGGACAACGACAAGAGCTACCACGCCAACCTGCACTTCAACCCACAGATCAAATATGACCTGGGCAAGGCCATGAGCTGGGGCGAGAAACAGCTGTATGTCGGTATCGAATACGACTACTGGAAGGACAAGTACGGCATCAAAGACAGCGGTTTTGTCAGCGACAACTTCGTCGGTGCGACTGATCAGAACACCGCCAGCCTGCTGGTTAAAGTGCACTTCTGATACTCAGCTGAAAACCCGCCAGCACCTGCTATTGCAGGCTGGCGGGCATACCCCCGCGAATCCCTACCCAGGCTTATTTCTCCAGTTGCGGCGTAATCGCCCCAGTATCAGGGTCTTCTACTCTGTGATTACTCAGCAGTGGAAACCCAGCATGCCCAACGCCCTTCATCGCACACTCGCCCGCGCCCTGCTCGTCAGCCTGCTGTTCACCCTGGCCGCATGCAGCACCCTGACGCCGCGCGATCCATTGCGCATCGAGCTGGTCGGTATTGAGCCGCTACCTGGCGAGGGCTTGGAAGCGCGCTTCGCGATCAAGCTGAGGGTACAGAACCCCAATGACCAGCCCATCGATTTCGACGGCGTAGACCTGGAGCTGCAGGTTAACCAGCAACCGCTGCTCAGTGGCGTCAGTAACCAGCGCGGACAAGTGCCACGTTATGGCGAGAGTATCCTGCGCGTACCCGTCAGCCTTTCCGCCTACGCCGCATTGCGCCAGGCCTGGGGCATGGCCGGCTATCAGGACGGCCATGGCTTGCCCTACGAACTGCGCGGCAAACTGGCCAACGGCCTGTTCGGTACCTCGCGTTTCAATGATCGTGGCACGCTGAACTGGCCACAATTGCCAGCGCCCGGCGCTGCACGATAAAACCCTATACAATATGCGGCCTTTACTTCTCGACCCAGCAAGGACCCCGCCGTGAGCACGCTGCCACCCTGCCCCAAATGCAACTCCGAATACACCTACGAAGACGGCACACAGCTGGTATGCCCCGAGTGCGCCCACGAATGGTCGGCCACTGGCGCGAGCGACGCGGCAGATGACACCAAGGTCATCAAGGATTCGGTGGGCAACGTGCTACAGGACGGCGACACCGTCACCGTGATCAAGGACCTTAAAGTCAAAGGCTCATCGCTGGTGGTCAAGGTCGGCACCAAGGTCAAGGGCATCCGCCTGTGTGACGGCGACCACGACATCGACTGCAAGATCGACGGCATCGGCGCAATGAAGCTGAAATCCGAGTTCGTGCGCAAAGTCTGAGCGCAGCCAACGCACAAAGAGAGCCCCGGCATGCATGTCAGGGCTTTTTCATTGGTGGCTTATGGACGACTTCTCCTGTCACTCACGTGCGCAACTGGTCAAGTGATTAGCTAGTATCAATACAGAGCAAATCGCTCGTTCGAGGCGCCCGCCTGGAGGACCTCATGCGTGTTGTTGCACTGTACCTGATGCTGCTACTGCCTTTGGTTGTGCAAGCCGAGCCATGGAAGGTGGTGGGCGATGAGCAGTTTGCGCCTTACAGCTTCGTCACCATCGAGGACGATCAGCCGCGCGGCCTGGATGTCGAGCTGGTCGAGGCCGTTATGCAGGAAGCCAAGATTCCCTACAGCCTGCGCCTGTACCCATGGGAACGGGTCAAGCGCATGATCGATCGCAGCGAAGTGGACATGGCCTTTCAGTTCGCCGGAACCCCTGAGCGCATGCAGCAGTACGAACTGGTCGGGCCGATCCGAACCGGCTCCACGGTGTTTATGACCTCGCGCAAAACCACCCTTACTGACTGGAGCGAACTCGACGACCTGTCGCCCTATATCATTGGCCAGGTACGCGGCTATGCCTACCAGTCGGACTTTGATAAAGCTGATCTATCACGCGACACCAGCGCACAGAACCCGCGGCAACTGGTGTCGATGCTGCTGGCCGGGCGCATTAATGTAATAGTCGGGGATCGGGTACAGCTGATGTATTTCGTGCGCGAGCAGCGCGCGGAGAAGAACGTGCATATCCTGCCAAGACCGCTGGTGGAAATGCCACGCTATGTGGCCTTCGCCAAGGATGATAGCGCCCGTGCCAAACAGTTCTCGGCAGCGCTGGAGCGTTTAAGACAGGCTGGCACCCTGGATAATATCTACCAGCGCTGGCAATAGACCGTCACCCTCTCTACTCAGGAGCCACCATGCGCGTCGCATTTCCGTTATTGCTGCTATCAACTGCCCTCACCCTGAGCGCCTGCGGCCTCGGTGAAACCGCCGCAACCGCAAGCCTGCAAGCCGAACAGGCGACGCAACTGCAGCAGCAGGCTGAACAGCTGAAACAGCAGATCGAAGCGGCTAACGCGCAGAGTAATAAGCGATTGGAAGAAAGCTACTAGATGGCGGTGAAGCTGTTTACGCTCTTGCGAGCTAGAACCCTGCAAGGCGCTACGTAGTAACAGTATCGGCTGGTCAAAACAGGTAAGAAACGCAGCGAAGTGAAGTAACAGCCGCAGGCTGACCCGAAGGGTGAGCGTAGCGAATCAAGCGGAGTGTACGAGAGCAGCCGAGCCTGTTTTGAACGACACAGGACCGACGCGCAGCAGACCGTAACTAGATTCTTACTGCACCGGCAGGAAATTCATAAATAGCAGCCCTTGGGCATAACTCACCCCCATGCGCCGGTAGCGCTCATCCAGCACATCGGTAAGCAGATCCAGGCGCGCAACGATCTTGCCGAACTCCACGGCATAGCTGAGGTTATGCCCTTCGGCAGAAATCTCGTTAGACAGCAGCCAAGGCTTGCCGCCGGCATCCGTGCGCTGGGCGAGCATCCAACTGGCCTTCTCGAAATTGCGCGCGGCGTTATGGATAAACTGCGGGTCCAGCGTATCGCTCAGGTAATACTCAGTGCGTCCACCGTGAGCGGTAATCAGCATGCTTGCCAGCGAATAGATAAACGCCCCCACGCGGTCGCCCTGGTATTCGGCGCTAAGTGCATAGCTCAGCGCCGCAACATCGGTACGCCCGCCCAGTTGCGGCAGCGGCTGGTCCAGCTCGATGGCATGGTGCACCTCACGCTTTACAGACTCCACATCAGCCAGGCCGGTCTTGCGCCATTCGCGCGGGTTGCGCAGGTACAATTTGTCCATCAAACGGTAGAGGCTGTTGAGGTTGTTGCGCATGCCTAGGGTGGCCATGCGGTCGGCATGGCTCTGGAAGAACTCGGAGGGTTTGATCGGGCTGCGGTTGCTGACGATGGTCTGATGGTCCTGCCGGGTTGAACAGCCACCGATGGCCATTAACGCCGCAAGTAGCGCCGCCATCACAGTCCCGCGCCGCATCGCCACAGCATTACCGCCCGACCAGGCGGGGCCAGTTTTCAGCCATGCTAAACGCTGCACAGTGCTCATCAGAGGAGGTCGTCCGCTGTGGAGTGATGGGGTAACGCTAGCAACAAAATCCAGATTGGCCAGTTTTCCTACTCAAAGACATGAGTTCGAACACAATCAAACACCTAGCGGCATAAGCTCAGGTTGACTGCCAACAGACCGCATCACACGTAAAAGATTGCCAACCGTTTATCAGTGCATCGCCAAAAGGCCCGTCGCAGAGCGCTTTAATCGGTATGATCCGCAGCTTTTTGGCTGCCGAGTGCCCCATGCCGCGTCTGCTTGTCCTGTTTTGCCTGTTAGTTGCTCTGCCCGCTTTTGCCGATGCCCCAAAAACCTTTAGCGCCGCGAAGAAAGTCGCCTGGCGGCTGTATGCCGAACGGCCCAACACCTTCTATTGCCACTGCGCTTACAGCGGCAATCGGGTCGACCTCAGTAGCTGCGGTTACAGCCCGCGCAAACAACTCAACCGCGCCAAGCGCCTGGAATGGGAGCATGTGGTGCCGGCCTGGGTAATCGGCCATCAGCGCCAGTGCTGGCAGAACGGCGGCCGCAAGAACTGCGCGCGCAACGACGCCAGTTTCAAGGCTGCTGAAGCCGACCTGCACAACCTGGTGCCGAGCATCGGCGAAGTGAATGG
>JAHJXZ010000246.1 GCA_018827205.1 Gammaproteobacteria bacterium
CAGGCACGCAACTTCGAGGACGATATCGCCAACTTCGTGCGCAAGGCCAAGGCCGGCGCCGACAGCGCGATCACCCAGTACTTCTTCAACGCCGACTGCTATTTCTACTTTGTCGAGCGTGTGCGCAAGTTAGGTGTGGATATCCCAGTGGTGCCGGGCATTATGCCAATCACCAACTACAGCAAGCTGGCACGCTTCTCCGACGCCTGCGGTGCGGAAATTCCGCGCTGGGTGCGCAAGCAACTGGAAGCGTACGGTGACGATACCGACAGCATCCAGGCGTATGGCGAGCAGGTCATCACTGAAATGTGCGAGCGCCTGCTGCAAGGCGGCGCACCAGGCTTGCACTTCTACAGCATGAACCAGGCAGAACCGAGCCTGGCGATCTGGAACAACCTCAAGCTGCCACGCTAACGCTTTACGGCAGCGACCTCGGCACCCGCGCCCCGCGGGTGCCGATGGTTCTTTAATCCGGCCATGCGCCATCGCCTTTTCAACACTCGCCCGGCAAACCACGGTAGCCTTTTGCAACGCACTACCTGGTCAGCGCATAGTCCAAAGTACTCAGTCACGACCATACTTTCAGCAAGCGTCTAGCCATGTAGGGCTTACGCGGAATCACAACCATGGAGCGCCGCAATGGCCGCACGAAAAAAGACCAACGCCTCAGTCACCCCCAAAGGCAGCCTGGAAACCCTCTCGCAGCGTGAAGTGCAGCAGCTGCGCGAAACCGGTTCCGGCAGCGTCTATGCGCTGTTCCGCCAGTGCGCCCTGGCGATCCTCAACACTGGCTCGCACAGCGACAACGCCAAGACCATTCTGGAAGCCTATCCGGACTTCGAAATCCGCATCCTGCAGCAGGATCGCGGTATCCGCCTGGAGTTGTTCAACGCCCCAGCCGACGCCTTCGTTGATGGTGAAATGATCGCCAGCACCCGCGAGATGCTGTTCAGCGCCCTGCGCGACATCGTCTACACGCAGAGCGAGTTGGAGAACAAGCGGGTCGATTTCGACAGCTCTCAGGGCATCACCGATTACGTCTTCCACCTGCTGCGCAACGCCCACACCCTGCGCGCCAGCGTAGAACCAAAGATCGTCGTGTGCTGGGGCGGCCACTCGATCAGCACTGAAGAATACAAATACACCAAGAAGGTCGGCCACGAACTTGGCCTGCGCGGCCTGGATATCTGCACCGGCTGCGGCCCTGGCGTGATGAAGGGGCCGATGAAGGGCGCGACCATTTCCCACGCCAAGCAGCGCAACGTGCATGGCCGTTATCTGGGCCTGACCGAGCCGGGGATCATCGCCGCCGAAGCGCCCAACCCGATCGTCAATGAACTGGTGATCCTGCCGGATATCGAGAAGCGCCTGGAGGCCTTCGTCCGTGTCGGCCACGGCATCATCATCTTCCCCGGCGGCGCAGGCACGGCAGAGGAGCTGCTGTATTTCCTCGGCATCCTCATGCACCCGGACAACCAGAACATCCCCTTCCCGCTGATTATGACCGGGCCGCGCAGCGCTGCCGCCTACCTCGAACAGCTGCATGAATTTATCGGCGCGACCCTGGGCGAAGCCGCGCAGCAGCGCTACAGCATCATCATCAACGACCCCGAGCAGGTTGCCCGGGAGATGGCCGAAGGGATCAAGGCGGTCAAACAGTTCCGCCGTGAGCATAACGACGCCTTCCACTTCAACTGGCTGCTGAAGATCGACGAAAGCTTCCAGCACCCGTTTGAGCCGACCCACGCCAACATGGCCAGCCTCAAACTGACCCGCGAACAGCCAGTGCATGAGCTGGCTGCCAACCTGCGCCGGGCGTTCTCCGGGATTGTCTCGGGCAACGTCAAGGACAAGGGCATCCGCCTGATCGAACAGCACGGCCCTTACGAGATCACCGGTGAGCGCGACATCATGCAGCAGCTCGACCAGCTGCTGCAGGCCTTCGTTGATCAGCATCGGATGAAACTACCGGGCAACAGCGCCTATGAGCCCTGCTACAAATTGACCAGCTGAACCGGTGAAACCCGCGGCGTTGCTGGCACGGCAACGCCGCGCGACCACCGAGCAGGCAGACACTCGCACAGACCGGCGGCTCTGTTATACTCGGGCCTTCCCGCCAGGCTTGCGCCCGGATGCTAGCCCCCAGAGGCCAGTAGTACCGGACGGGATTGCGCCCCCCAAGCGTGATTCAAGCCAGGCAATACACCCCATAGGGCTGCGCCCTCACTAGACAGGATTACACATGTCCTTTGCCTCCCTCGGTCTCTCCGAGGCTTTAGTCCGTGCGGTCGAATCCGCCGGCTACACCCAACCCACTCCGGTGCAACAGCGGGCCATCCCCGCCGCGTTGCAAGGTCGCGACCTTATGGTGGCGGCCCAGACGGGTACAGGTAAGACAGGCGGTTTTGCCCTGCCGATCCTCGAGCGACTGTTCCCCAACGGTCACCCGGATCGCGAACAGCGTCACGGCCCGAAACAACCGCGCGTCCTGGTATTGACCCCGACCCGCGAACTGGCCGCCCAGGTGCATGACAGCTTCAAGCTGTATGCCCGCGATTTGAAATTCGTCAGCGCCTGCATCTTTGGCGGCGTTGGCATGAACCCACAGGTCCAGGCCCTGGCCAAGGGCGTCGACGTACTGGTGGCCTGCCCCGGTCGCCTGCTCGACCTGGCCAACCAGCGCGCCATCGACCTCTCGCACGTGGAAATCCTCGTCCTCGACGAAGCCGACCGCATGCTCGACATGGGCTTTATCCATGACGTGAAGAAGGTCCTCGCCAAGCTTCCGGCCAAACGCCAGAACCTGCTGTTCTCGGCGACCTTCTCGAAAGACATCACGGATCTGGCCGGCAAGCTGCTGCACAACCCAGAACGCATCGAAGTGACGCCGCCGAACACCACGGTCGAGCGCATCGAGCAGCGTGTATTCCGCGTCCAGGCCAGCCACAAGCGCGCCCTGCTCGCTCACCTGATCACCGCTGGCGCCTGGGAACAGGTCCTGGTGTTCACCCGTACCAAGCACGGTGCAAACCGCCTGGCCGAATACCTCGACAAGCACAACCTGCCGGCCGTGGCGATCCACGGCAATAAGAGCCAGAACGCCCGCACCAAAGCCCTGGCTGACTTCAAGGCCGGCAATGTGCGCATCCTCGTGGCCACCGATATCGCCGCCCGCGGCCTGGATATCGACCAGCTGCCACACGTAGTCAACTTCGAGCTGCCGAATATCGAAGAAGATTATGTGCACCGTATCGGCCGTACTGGCCGTGCTGGCCGTAGCGGTGAGGCGATCTCCCTGGTTGCCCCGGATGAAGAGAAGCTGCTCAAGGGCATTGAGCGCATGACCAAGCAGAAGATCGGCGACGGCGATTTGCTCGGTTTTGATGCCAGCAAGGTCGAAGCTGAACGCCCAGAAGTGCGTGAGCCGCAGAAGCCACGTCAACCGCGCGGCGCCAAGCCAGAAGGCGATCGCCATGGTGGCGGACGCAAGGACAAAGGCAAGGACAGCGGTCGCGACAGCAACCGCAGCAAACCCCAGGGCGGCCGCAGCCAACAGCCGCGTGGCGCATCATCAAGCCGCGCTGCCGCACCGGCTGTGCCCGCACTCCCTCCGGACCGCGCGCCGGATGAGTTCCGCGACGATGAAATCGATAATTTCGGCAACCGTGCCGACTATGTAAGCCCGAGCCAGAACAAGCAGCAGAACCGTGGCCGTCGGCCCGGTGCGCCTGCAGCGCCAAGCGGTCCGAGCGCCAGCAATGGCGTCGGTCTGGGTGCTCGTCCAGCCAAGCCGCCACGCAGCAATGGCGGTGGCGCCAATGCTGGCGGTCAGGGTCGTCGTCAGGGCGCGGGTTCTGGTGGCCAAGGCGGTCAGGGCCGTAATGGCTCCGGCCGTGCACGTCCGCCGCGTGACACCCGCACCACCTCGCTTAACCGCGATGAGCTGCCACGCCAGGAAGCGGCAGTGAAAAGCCCACGCGATAAGCAACCGGTGATCGTGCACAAAGGCTCGCGCCTGGATCGCTTCCCGACGCCGGAGCAGCTCGACGAACTGGCGAGCGCCCGCCCACGTGGCGAAAAGCCGGCCCTGCTGACGCGCAACCGCGAAGAGTCATAGTTCGCGAAGCAGGCCGTTGAAAAACGTTGGCGAGGCAGCCAGCGCAAGGCAAAAACAGGCGAAATGCAGCGCAGCGAAGTAACAGCCGAAGGCTGGCCAGAAGGGCGAACGCAGTGAGTCAAAAGCGGAGTTTACGAGTTGTAAATGAGCATTTGATTCGCTTCGCTCACCCCTTCGGGGCCGTGCTAAAGCACGTTCAGCCTTCGGCTGTGAGCCTGTTTTTAACGCCGCGATG
>JAHJXZ010000028.1 GCA_018827205.1 Gammaproteobacteria bacterium
CCCAGCGGGAACCAGCAGCGCCGCACCGCCCAAGACCAACAGCGCCGCCAGCAGCACCGGGGTGATGTACTTGCCGATGCGGTCAACCAGTTGCCCAGGATTGAGAGACAGAAACAGCACGGCGGCAAAGTAGGCCAAGGTGTAAAGCAGCAAGGACGTGCTGCTATTGCCACTGAACGGCGCAACGCCCATCTCGAACGACACCACCGCAGTGCGTGGCGTGGCAAACAGCGGGCCGATAGCCAGGTAAACCGCTACCGCAAATAGCACACCGGCACGCTTGCCCAGCGGAGCGGTCAACAGCGCCATACCACCGCCAACGCGAGCCAGCGCGACAATAGTCAGTAACGGCAAACCAACGCCCGTGAGCAGGAAACCCAGCGCCGCCGGGCCAATATTTTCACCCGCTGCCATGCCGGCACTGGGTGGAAAGATGATGTTACCGGCGCCTAGGAACAGCGCAAACGTCATGAAACCGAGGGCCAGGAGATCCGAGCCTTTCAAACGAGTCATAGAAGGGAATACCACAGGCAGAAAGTTAAAAGTTCCGAGGGTTTCCCGATGGATCGGGGGAAACGTCACCCAGCCGGTTAAGCGGGGCCACTGCAGCACCCTGAGCCGCTTGTGGCGGAGCAGGTGCTAATAGTTGCAAGCCTAACGAAATTGACGCAGCAGCGGCACTGACGCAGGTCAGGCTGTCGGACTGGTGAAAAAAGCTGTCGCATCGGCAACAGTTCTTCCCAGGCCGCAATAAAAAAGGCCACCCGAAGGTGGCCTTTTCTCAGATCAAAAAGCCTTAGGCTTTTTTCACTTCCCAACCGGTCAGCTCGGCCAGGGCCTTACCGATGTCAGCCAGGGAACGCACGGTTTTCACACCAGCGTCTTGCAGGGCTGCGAACTTCTCGTCTGCAGTACCCTTGCCGCCGGAGATGATTGCGCCGGCATGGCCCATACGCTTGCCTGGAGGCGCAGTAACGCCGGCAATGTAGGACACAACTGGCTTGGTCACGTTAGCCTTGATGTAGGCAGCCGCTTCTTCTTCAGCCGAACCGCCGATCTCACCGATCATCACGATCGCTTCAGTCTTCGGGTCTTCCTGGAACAGCTTCAGGATGTCGATGAAGTTGGAGCCTGGGATCGGGTCACCACCGATACCAACACAGGTGGACTGACCGAAACCGGCGTCAGTGGTCTGCTTAACGGCTTCGTAAGTCAGGGTGCCGGAACGCGACACGATGCCTACTTTGCCTGGCAAGTGGATGTGGCCCGGCATGATACCGATCTTGCACTCACCCGGAGTGATAACGCCTGGGCAGTTAGGGCCGATCAGGACCACACCCAGCTCGTCACACTTGACCTTGGCTTCGAGCATGTCGATGGTCGCGATGCCTTCGGTGATGCAGACGATCAGCTTGATGCCGCCCATGGCCGCTTCAAGGATCGAGTCCTTGCAGAACGGAGCCGGAACGTAGATCACGCTGGCAGTGGCGCCAGTCTGCTCAACTGCTTCACGCACGGTGTTGAACACCGGCAGATTCAGGTGAGTAGTGCCGCCTTTACCCGGAGTCACGCCGCCAACCATTTTGGTGCCGTAGGCAATGGCTTGTTCGGAGTGGAAAGTACCCTGCGAGCCGGTGAAGCCCTGGCAGATAACCTTGGTGTCTTTATTGATCAGGACGCTCATTACTTGCCCTCCGCAGCTTTGACGACTTGCTGAGCAGCGTCGGTCAGGCTGGTTGCCGCGATGATGTTCAGGCCGCTTTCAGCCAGAACCTTGGCGCCCAGTTCAGCGTTGTTGCCTTCCAGACGAACGACAACCGGAATCTTCACGCCGACTTCTTTCACTGCACCGATGATGCCTTCGGCAATCATGTCGCAACGAACGATACCGCCGAAGATGTTCACCAGTACCGCAGCGACGTTGCTGTCGGACAGGATGATCTTGAAGGCTTCAGTCACGCGCTCTTTGGTTGCACCGCCACCTACGTCGAGGAAGTTGGCTGGCTTGCCGCCGTGCAGGTTGACGATGTCCATGGTACCCATGGCCAGGCCAGCACCGTTGACCATGCAGCCGATGTTGCCTTCCAGGGCAACGTAGTTCAGTTCGAACTTGGCAGCGTGGGCTTCACGCGGATCGTCCTGGGACGGATCGTGCATAGCGCGCAGCTTTGGCTGGCGGTACATAGCGTTGGCGTCGATGTTGATCTTGGCATCGAGGCAATGCAGGTTGCCATCAGCCTTGATCACCAGCGGGTTCACTTCCAGCAGAGCCAGGTCGTAGTCCTGGAACAGCTTGGCCAGACCAACGAAGATCTGAGTGAATTGCTTGATCTGATCACCTTCCAGACCCAGCTGGAAAGCCAGGTCACGGCCCTGGAACGGCTGAGCGCCGACCAGCGGGTCGATGGTGGCCTTGAGAATCTTCTCAGGGGTGTCGTGAGCGATCTTCTCGATGTCCACGCCACCTTCGGTGGAAGCCATGAACACGATACGACGGCTCGAACGATCTACAACGGCGCCCAGATACAGTTCCTTGGCGATGTCGGTGCAGGATTCGACCAGGATCTGATTGACCGGCTGACCATTGGCATCAGTCTGATAAGTCACCAGACGCTTGCCCAGCCAGTTGGCAGCAAAGGCCTTGGCGTCTTCTTTGCTCTTAACCAGCTTCACGCCGCCAGCTTTACCGCGACCACCGGCATGAACTTGAGCCTTAACGACCCACTCAGTGCCACCGATTTTTTCGCAGGCTGCTGCGGCTTCTTCCGGGGTGTTTACCGCGAAGCCCTTGGATACGGGCAGGCCGTATTCAGCGAACAGCTGCTTACCCTGATACTCGTGGAGATTCATGCTTGTCTACCGTCTTCGTTTAGGTATTGCGCATACGGTGCTGCACTTGTGATGCCGCACCACCTGTGACTGCTTCTGCAGCAATCCGGCTGACGTTCCGCGCAGAACCTGAGCTGTACGCGGGCAGTCGGCCGTGGTTCTTCCTGTTGAGCTGCACCTTGACCGGTACACAATGCCGGTGAAGGCATCCGCTCAAACAAACAACGACTTAACGCTTCTTGCGGTTGGCGACGTGGATGGCGTGGCCATTCACTGCCAGAGCAGCTTCGTGCAGTGCTTCGGACAGCGTCGGGTGGGAGAAGACCATCATCCCCAGATCCTCGGCGCTGGTGCCGAATTCCATACCGATTGCACCCTGCTGCACCAGTTCGGCAGCGCTTGGACCAATTACGTGTACACCCAGTACGCGGTCGGTGTTGGCATCAGCGATGACCTTGACCATGCCGCCGGTGTCGTTGGCCGCCATGGCGCGACCGCTGGCAGCGAACGGGAAGGTGCCGACGTTAACGGCAACGCCTTCGGTCTTCAGCTGCTGCTCGGTTTTACCAACCCATGCGATTTCCGGGTGGGTGTAGATGACCGATGGGATCAGGTCGTAGTTCATCTGGGCTTTGTGGCCGGCGATACGCTCGGCAACCATGATGCCCTCTTCCGACGCCTTGTGAGCCAGCATCGCGCCGCGCACCACGTCACCAATGGCGTAAACGCCCGGTACGCTGGTGGCGCACTGGTCGTCAACGAAGATGAAGCCACGCTCGTCCATGTCAACGCCGCTGTCGGCAGCCAACAGGTCGGTGGTTACCGGACGACGGCCAACTGCAACGATCAGCTTGTCGAATACGATCTTCTGCTCGCCTTCGGCGTCGGTGAAGTTGACAGTGACCTGTTTCTTCTTAACTTCCGACCCAGTAACGCGAGCGCCCAGACGGATGCTAAGACCTTGCTTGGTGAAGGTTTTCAGCGCTTCCTTGGCGATCTGCTCATCGGCAGCCGGGAGGAACTTGTCCAGCGCTTCCAGCACGGTCACTTCAGCACCCAGGCGAGCCCAGACCGAACCCAGCTCCAGACCGATTACGCCAGCGCCGATCACGCCCAGCTTCTTAGGTACGCTCTGGAATTCCAGGGCACCGGTGGAGTCGACGATCACATCTTGATCAACTGGAGCCGGTGGGATGTCAATCGGCTTGGAGCCGGAGGCCAAGATCACGTTCTCAGCTTCGACGATCTGCGTCTTGCCATCAGAACCAGTGACTTCAACCTGCTTACCCGCCAGCAGCTTGCCGTGACCTTCGAGCAGGGTCACACCATTGGCCTTGAACAAAGTAGCGACGCCGCCGGTGAGATTCTTCACGATGTTGGCTTTACGGCCAATCATTGCCGGTACGTCGATGGTTACGCCCTTGGCTTCGATACCGTGAATGGCGAAGTGGTCCTTCGCCTCGTAGTATTTCCAAGAACTATCCAGCAGCGCCTTGGACGGAATGCAGCCGACGTTCAGGCAAGTACCACCGAGCGCAACCTTGCCCTCTTTATCCTGGTACTTCTCGATGCATGCAGTCTTCAAACCGAGCTGAGCTGCTTTGATGGCGGCTACATAGCCGCCAGGGCCGGCACCGATGACTACCACGTCGAATTTCTGGGTCATAACGTATTCCTTCTCGAATAAACCGGACGGCCCTGATTAGAGGGCCGCCGTGGGAGAAACTGGCTTTTAGATATCCAGCAGCAGGCGCGCCGGGTCTTCCAGCAAGTTCTTGATGGTCACCAGGAAGGTCACGGCTTCCTTACCATCAATCAGGCGGTGATCGTAGGACAACGCCAGGTACATCATCGGACGGATAACCACCTGGCCGTTCACTGCCATCGGACGCTGGATGATGTTGTGCATCCCCAGAATCGCAGCTTGCGGCGGGTTGACGATCGGTGTCGACATCATCGAACCGAAGGTACCACCGTTAGTGATGGTGAAGGTGCCGCCGGTCATTTCTTCGATCGACAGCTTGCCGTCTTTGGCTTTCTTGCCAAAGGTGGCGATGCCGTTTTCGATTTCAGCCAGGCTCATCAGCTCGGCGTTACGCAGCACAGGAACGACCAGACCACGGTCGCTGGATACGGCAACACCGATGTCGGCGTAACCGTGGTAAACAATGTCAGTGCCGTCGATCGAGGCGTTGACTGCGGGGAAACGCTTCAGCGCTTCGGTCGCAGCCTTGACGAAGAACGACATAAAGCCCAGGCGTACGCCGTTGTGGCTCTTCTCGAACAGGTCTTTGTACTTCGAACGCAGCGCCATGACTTCGGTCATGTCGACTTCGTTGAAGGTGGTCAGCATGGCCATGGAGGACTGTGCTTCGACCAGACGCTCGGCGATCTTGGCGCGCAGACGGGTCATCGGCACACGCTTCTCGGTACGGTCGCCAGTGGCGAATACTGGAGAGGCAGCAGCTGGCGCGGCAGGTTTGGCAGCAGGTGCAGCAGCTGGCGCATTCTTCTTCGCTTCAACGGCAGCAACCACGTCTTCCTTGGTTACGCGACCGCCTTTGCCGGTGCCAGCGATGCTGTTCGGGTCAATACCATTTTCTTCGGCGATCTTGCGCGCAGCTGGCGAAAGAATCTGATCGTCGCCTGCGGCAACAGCCGGAGCAGCAGCGGCAGGTGCAGCGGCAGCAGTCTGAGCAGCAGCCGGCGCAGGTGCAGCAGCGCCGCCCTCACCCAGGGTGCCGAGCAGTTCGTTGCTGAGGACGGTATCGCCTTCATTCTTGATGATTTCTGCGAGGACGCCGTCGGCCTCGGCCAGCACTTCGATCACTACTTTGTCGGTTTCGATGTCGACGATCAGCTCGTCGCGCTTGACCGCATCGCCCGGCTTCTTGTGCCAAGTGGCCACGGTGCCGTCGGCAACCGATTCCGGGAAAGTAGGGGCTTTGATCTCGATAGCCATTGTGTGTGGTTCCTTAAATTCGGTTTCTTCTAGCAGGCGGCCCTGTTGGCCGCCTGTTGCGCGAAGGCGTTAAACAGTAAAGGCGTCTTGCAGGAGTTTTTCCTGCTGTTCAGCGTGCAGCGATGCATAACCACAAGCAGGTGCAGCAGAGGCATCACGACCGGCATACTCAAGGAACAGCGTTTTCTTGTGCGCTGTCGCCACGCGACGCATGTGATGCTGACTGCAGTACCAGGCGCCCTGGTTCATCGGCTCTTCCTGACACCAGACGATGTGTTTGAGGTGCTTATACGGAGCCAAAGCCTCGTTCAAATCGTCTTCCGGGAACGGATAGAGCTGCTCGATACGCACGATGGCGATGTCTTCGCGGCCTTCGTTTCGGCGTTTCTCCAGCAAGTCGTAGTAGACCTTGCCGCTGCACAGCACCAGGCGCTCGACTTTCTTCGGATCGATTGCATCGATCTCCGGAATCACGGTCTGGAACGAGCCTTCGGCCAGATCTTCCAGGGTCGAGATGGCCAGTTTGTGGCGCAGCAGCGACTTCGGCGTCAATACGACCAATGGCTTGCGCAGCGGGCGAATAACCTGGCGACGCAGCAGATGGTAGATCTGCGCCGGGGTAGTCGGTACGGCAACCTGCATGTTGTGCTCGGCGCACAGCTGCAGATAGCGCTCCAGACGCGCCGAGCTGTGCTCAGGCCCCTGCCCTTCATAACCGTGCGGCAACAGCATGGTCAGACCGCAGAGGCGGCCCCACTTGTGCTCGCCACTGGAAATGAACTGGTCGAATACCACCTGGGCACCGTTGGCAAAGTCGCCGAACTGTGCTTCCCAAATCACCAGCGACTGCGGCTGGGTGGTGGCATAGCCATATTCAAAGGCCAGTACGGCTTCTTCCGAGAGGAAGGAATCGTACAGATCGAAACGCGGCTGCCCCTGATAAAGGTTCTGCAGCGGCAGATGGGTGCCAGCATCCTTCTGGTTGTGCAGCACTGCGTGACGGTGCGAGAAGGTGCCGCGACCGATGTCCTGACCGGTCATGCGGATCGGGTGGCCTTCGAACAACAGGGTGGCGTATGCCATGGTCTCGGCGTAGCCCCAGTTGATCGGCAGCGCACCTGCGCTCATCTTCTGACGGTCTTCGAGAATTTTCGCAACCTGGCGCTGCACGACGAAGCCGTCTGGAATCTCCAGCAGCTTGTTGGACAGTTCCTGCAGGGTTTTCAGCTCGAAACGCGTGTCGTGACGCGCGGTCCAGGCGTGGCCCAGGTAAGGACGCCAATCAACGAACAGTTCCTTGTTAGGCTCTTTGACCAGGCTCTTGACCACATGCTGGCCGTTATCCAGCGCAGTACGGTAGTCGTCGATCTTGGCCTGAACCTGCTCAACAGAATGGCCCGCCGCTGCAGTAAGCGCGTCGGCATACAGCTCACGGGTGGTGCGCTGCTTGGTGATTTGCTGATACATGATCGGCTGAGTGCCGCTCGGCTCATCGGCCTCGTTGTGGCCGCGGCGGCGGTAGCAAACCAGGTCGATGACCACGTCACGCTTGTACTGCATGCGGTAATCGACAGCCAGTTGGGTGACGAACAGCACCGCTTCCGGGTCATCGCCGTTAACGTGCAGGATCGGCGCCTGGATCATCTTCGCCACATCAGTGCAGTACTCGGTGGAACGCGAGTCCAGCGGGTTGCTAATGGTGAAGCCAACCTGGTTGTTGATCACGATGTGGATGGTGCCGCCCGTCTTGAAGCCACGGGTCTGCGACATCTGGAAGGTTTCCATGACCACACCCTGACCGGCGAATGCCGCATCACCGTGCAGGGAAACCGGTAGAACTTTCTCGCCAACGGCATCGTTGCGACGGTCCTGACGGGCGCGCACCGAACCTTCGACTACTGGAGAAACGATCTCCAAGTGCGACGGGTTGAACGCCATCGCCAGGTGCACTTCGCCGCCAGCGGTCATTACGTTGGAGGAGAAACCCTGGTGGTATTTCACGTCACCGGAGGACAGGCCTTCGGTTTTTTTGCCTTCGAACTCGTCGAACAGGTCGCGCGGGTTCTTGCCGAAGGTGTTGACCAACACGTTGAGACGACCACGGTGGGCCATGCCGATGACGATTTCCTTGGTGCCGTAGGAACCGGAACGCTGGATCACTTCATCGAGCAATGGAATCAGGCTCTCGCCGCCTTCCAGACCGAAGCGTTTGGTACCCGGATACTTGGTGCCCAGGTACTTTTCCAGACCTTCAGCTGCGGTCAGGCGCTCAAGCAGGTGGCTCTGCACCTCAACCGAGAATTGTGGACGACCACGGACGCTTTCCAGACGCTGCTGGAACCAGCTGCGCTGCTCGGAATCAACGATATGGGTGAACTCGGCACCGATGGTGCGGCAATATGTCTGCTGCAACGCATCGCGAATTTCGCGCAGAGTAGCCTCTTCCTTGCCAATGAACAGCCCACCGGTACGGAAGGTGGTGTCCAGGTCGGCATCGGTCAGACCATAGTGATTGATTGCCAGATCAGCCGGCGCAGGACGTTGCCAAAGGCCAAGCGGATCGAGCTGGGCAGCCTGATGGCCACGCATGCGATAAGCCTGAATCAGGCGCAGCACTTCGACTTGCTTCTTTTCGTGCTCACTGCTGACGCTACCAGCGGACACCGGCTGGGCGCGGCGCTGATTTTTAGCGAGCAAGACGAAATGATCGCGAATCGTTGAATGCGATACGTCTGTGGCGGCGCTGCCGTCGGTCGGCAACTTCTGGAAGTAAGTGCGCCACTCTTCTGGCACAGCGTTGGGATCGTGCAGGTAAAGCTCATAGAGCTCTTCCACATAGGCAGCGTTACCACCGGATAGGTGGGCACTGTCCCACATGCGCTGCATCACGCTTTCTTGCATGCTTGGTCACCCTCGGTAAGGGGACACCACCGGCGAAGAAACCGCACGGCTATTCAGTCCTGAAGCAGCGACTGGTAAGCCACTACGGATCCCGCAGATAGTCCGGGCACCAGCCCGGATGCCCCTGCTGGTCGTCATATTTTTCAAATTAAGAACCACCGCTTTGTGAGCAGCAGCCTTGGCTAAAACTACGGCGCTGGGTTGAAAGCAGCGCCGCAGGTATTACAGGTCTAGCAAACAACCGTGAATCAGGTACCGCTCTGCAACAACATGTTGCGTACGTGGCCGATCGCCTTGGTCGGGTTGAGACCCTTAGGGCAAACGTTCACGCAGTTCATGATGCCGCGGCAACGGAACACGCTGAACGGATCATCCAGGGACGCCAGACGCTCTTCGGTCTTGGTGTCACGGCTGTCCGCCAGGAAACGATAAGCTTGCAGCAATGCAGCTGGGCCGAGGAACTTGTCTGGATTCCACCAGAACGACGGGCAGCTGGTGGAGCAGCAGGCGCACAGAATGCACTCATACAGACCGTCCAACTTCTCGCGTTCTTCCGGAGTCTGCAGACGCTCAATGGCCGGGGCCGGCGTATCGTTCTGCAAAAACGGCTGCACCTTCTCGTACTGCTTGTAGAAGATGCTCATATCAACAACCAGGTCACGAATGACCGGCAGGCCAGGCAGCGGACGGATCACCAGCTTGCCACCTTTAAGGCCAGCAGCCGAAAGCGGCGTGATGCAGGCCAGGCCATTCTTACCGTTGATATTCATGCCGTCAGAGCCACATACGCCCTCACGACAGGAACGACGGTAAGAAAAACCCTGGTCCTGTTCCTTGATCAACGCCAGCACGTCAAGGACCATAACGTCCTTACCACCGGTATCGACCTGGAAGTCCTGCATAAACGGCGCAGCGTCCTGCTCCGGGTTGTAACGATAAACGCTTACTTGCAACAGATTGGCTTGCGACATATCGGCCACCCTTAGTAAGTACGAATCTTGGGTTCGAACGCCGGCACTGTTTTCGGCGTGAAGTTGACGGCACGTTTGCTGACGCGCTTCTCACCTGGGAAGTACAGGGAGTGGCACAGCCAGTTTTCGTCGTCACGCTCTTCAAAGTCTTCACGGGCGTGAGCACCACGGGATTCTTTACGAACCTCAGCAGCGATCGCGGTGGCTTCAGCCACTTCGAGAAGGTTTTGCAGCTCCAACGCTTCAATACGCGCAGTGTTAAACGCCTGACTCTTATCTGCGATTTTAACGTTCGAGATACGCTCACGCAGGTCGGTCAGTTGTTCGATGCCCTTTTGCATGTACTCACCGGTGCGGAATACACCGAAGTAATTTTGCATGCAGTTCTGCAGTTCTTTACGCAGCGGCGCAACGTCTTCGCCGGTGGTGCGCTCATTGACGCCAGCCAAACGCTTGAGCGACTGCTCAATGTCCGTTTCGGACGCGCCACGCGCATCCACGCCTTCTTTCAGCGCTTTCTCCAAGTGGATACCGGCCGCACGACCGAACACCACCAGGTCAAGCAACGAGTTACCGCCCAGACGGTTAGCACCGTGTACCGATACGCAGGCCACTTCACCGACCGCAAACAGACCGTCGATGATCTTGTCGTTGCCGTTGGCATCCTGGGTGATCGCCTGACCATGAATATTGGTCGGCACGCCGCCCATCATGTAGTGGCAGGTTGGCACAACAGGGATTGGCGCAACAACCGGATCCACGTGAGCAAAGGTCTTCGACAGCTCGCAGATACCAGGCAGGCGGCTGTGCAGCACTTCCTCACCCAGGTGATCGAGCTTGAGCATCACATGATCGCCATCAGGACCACAGCCGTTACCGGCAATGATTTCCTTGACCATCGAGCGCGCAACTACGTCGCGACCAGCGAGGTCTTTGGCGTTTGGCGCATAGCGCTCCATGAAACGCTCGCCGTGCTTGTTGATCAGGTAACCACCCTCACCACGGCAACCTTCGGTTACCAGCGTACCGGCACCTGCGATACCCGTCGGGTGGAACTGCCACATTTCGATGTCTTGCACCGGAACGCCAGCACGCAGAGCCATGCCCACACCGTCACCGGTGTTGATCAGAGCGTTGGTGGTGGAGGCATAGATACGACCAGCACCACCGGTGGCCAGAACAGTGGCCTTGGAGCGGATGTAAACGGTTTCGCCGGTTTCAATGCAGATAGCGATGGTGCCGACCACGGCACCATCCTGATTCTTCACCAGATCGACCGCGTACCATTCGTTCAAGAACGAAGTGCCGGCTTTCAAGTTGGCCTGGTACAGCGTGTGCAGCAGTGCGTGACCGGTACGGTCAGCTGCAGCGCAGGTACGGGCTGCCTGAGTAGGGTTATCCGGCCCCTTGGACTGACCGCCAAACGGGCGCTGATAAATGCGGCCCTGCTCAGTACGGGAAAATGGCAAGCCCATGTGCTCGAGTTCGAATACGGCTTCCGGACCTACGGAACACATATACTCGATCGCGTCTTGGTCACCGATATAGTCGGAACCTTTAACGGTGTCATACATGTGCCAGCGCCAATCATCATTCGGATCGGCCGAGGCGATGGCGCAGGTGATGCCACCCTGAGCGGACACAGTGTGCGAACGGGTCGGGAAGACCTTAGTCACAACTGCGGTTTTATGACCACCCTGAGCCAACTGCAGTGCAGCGCGCATACCCGCGCCGCCGCCACCAATAATGATGGCGTCATATGAAAGAGTGCGAATGCTTGTCATGGATCAGTTACCCCAAAAAATCTGCACGCCCCAGACGAAGAACGCGAACATGGCAACGCCACACGCAGCCTGGAACAGAAAACGCACGGCAGTCGCCCACTTACCCAGCGCCATCGGCGTCAGGTAGTCGGTGGAAATTGTCCACATGCCAACCCAGGCGTGAACGCTGAGCGCTACCAAGGTCAACAGACTGAAAATACGCATTGCGTTATTGGAGAACAATGCCTGCCACTCGGCGTAACCCAGACCCGGGTTACACACAATAAAGCCAAGCAGAAACAGCACATAAGCCGCGAGGACGACAGCAGATACACGCTGCGCCATCCAGTCATACAGACCCGAACGCGAGAAATTCGTGACGTTGGTTACCATATCCACACCCCCAGCAGCACGATCACGATCGTCGACACGACGAGAACGATTTTCGAACCCAGCTTGCCGCCTTCCAGCGTCTCACCGATGCCCATGTCCATGATCAAGTGGCGTACACCGGCCACCAGGTGGTACAGCAGAGCGGACAACAGACCCCAAATCACAAACTTGGCCAGCGGGCTGGTCAAGCATTCCTGCACCTGGGCAAAGCCCTCTGCGGACGACAGCGACTTGTCGAGGCCATACAGCAGAATGGCAATACCGACAAAGAGGATGACACCGGAGATTCGGTGAAGAATGGACGTGTAAGCAGTGATTGGGAGTTTGATAGTCCTAAGGTCTAGGTTTACAGGTCTTTGGCTATTCACGGCTTTTTTATCACACTGAGAGCCCCTAACTATCAGGGCAAAGTTGTCGGGAAGTGCACTGGTCAGGTACCCATCACCCAAGGAGTGACAACTACCAAAAGACAGGCTAAAGCCCTTGGTAGCTGGGCGCAGAGTATAGACAGTTAGGTTACTAATGACAACGCAAAGCCCCCTACCTAAAAGCGCATTGCACACCTCTAATAAATGGCGTAAAGAGCCGCTTTAAAAGCCTGAAAACTAGCCGCAAACCCTTCTGCCGCCTGGGTTTTCGCAAATTGACATTCGAATTTATCTCACTATAGTGGTGCGGGCCCTGCGTGGGGGGCAGTCAGATGATTTCAAGCATAACTAGGAGGCCAAACATGGCTGACAAAAAAGCGCAGTTGATCATCGAGGGCGCAGCCCCCGTCGAGCTGCCCATTTTAACCGGCACCGTTGGTCCCGATGTAATTGACGTGCGGGGCTTAACCGCCACGGGCCGTTTCACATTTGATCCTGGCTTTATGTCCACCGCCTCGTGCGAGTCGAAGATCACCTATATCGACGGCGATCAGGGCATCCTGCTGCACCGCGGCTACCCCATTGAACAGCTGGCAGAGCAATCCGATTACCTGGAAACCTGCTATCTGCTGCTGAACGGCGAACTGCCGAACGCAGAAGAGAAAGCCAAGTTCGTCAGCACCATCAAGAACCACACCATGGTTCACGAGCAACTGAAGACCTTCTTCAACGGCTTCCGCCGTGACGCTCACCCGATGGCCATTATGTGCGGTGTAGTAGGCGCGCTTTCAGCCTTCTATCACGACTCCCTGGACATCAAGAACCCGCATCACCGCGAAGTTTCGGCCATGCGCCTGATCGCCAAGATGCCAACCATCGCGGCCATGACCTATAAGTACTCCATGGGTCAACCGATGATGTATCCGCGTAACGACCTGAACTACGCGGAAAACTTCCTGCACATGATGTTCAACACCCCGTGCGAGATCAAACCGATCAGCCCGGTACTGGCCAAGGCTATGGATAAGATCTTTATCCTGCACGCCGACCATGAGCAAAATGCCTCGACGTCCACCGTCCGCCTGGCAGGTTCTTCGGGCGCCAACCCGTTTGCCTGTATCGCGGCAGGTATTGCTGCCCTCTGGGGCCCGGCGCATGGCGGCGCTAACGAAGCTGTTTTGGCCATGCTTGACGAGATTGGCAGTGTCGACAATATCGACACCTTTATCGCCAAGGCTAAAGACAAGGACGATCCGTTCAAACTCATGGGCTTCGGTCACCGCGTTTACAAAAATCGTGACCCGCGCGCCACCGTAATGAAGCAGACCTGCGACGAAGTACTGAAAGAACTGGGTATCACCAACGATCCGCAGCTGGCACTGGCCATGCGATTGGAAGAGATCGCCCTGACCGATCCGTACTTCAAAGAGCGCAATCTGTACCCGAACGTCGACTTCTACTCGGGCATCATCCTCAAGGCTATCGGCATTCCGACCAGCATGTTCACCGTGATCTTCGCCCTGGCGCGGACCGTCGGCTGGATCTCGCACTGGAAAGAAATGCTCTCCAGCCCGTACAAGATTGGCCGTCCACGCCAGCTGTACACCGGCTACACGCAGCGCGACATGAAGAAGTAATTCAGTTCTCGCCGCACAAAAAAGGCTGCCCTTGGGCAGCCTTTTTTATTGGGCTGAATAAGGTTGTTCAGCCAACTGACGCAGCCCTTGTAAGGTATTGAACGGTGCATCCACGACAAAGCTGTTGGCCAACCAGGCCGGCACACTGCCGCCAGGCTCGGAATGCACCTGATAGACCACTTCGATTTCGTCCTCGCGCGGCGTAAGGCTCCAGAAGCCTTCCACCTTACTGACCCGCACAAAGCCCTGCTGCAACGGCAAATAATCAGCAACGCCATGCAAGGTGCGGGTTACGCTACCATCGGCATCACGCGTGGTAGTCACCTGCAGGATCGAATCACGCGCCTGCACCGGCCAAGGCGTATGAAAACGGCTGTAGGCCCAACTCAGATCGCCGTCATGTTTGAGCAGCTTCTGCTCGCTGCAGGCATGAATCCAGGCACATGCCGCACTCACATCATCCTGTAAGGCCAAAAGCCTAGGCATTGTCACCCGCATGCGCGTAACCCCACGAAATGCCTGAAAACTTGAACCAGGAATCTGCTGCAAATAGACCTGGATTCCCGCCTCATCCTTGACCAGACGCCATTGTGCCGCCTGCGCGCCACTCATCGCCAATAATGCAGCAACCCCCAAGAACAGCCGTGTAAACCGCTCCATCATGCCTCCGGCAGTCGATAACCTTACCCCACAGTATCAGACTGCAACTGCCGTGCTCTGCTCCAGCCAACCAATCAACTGCAGGGCCTCTGCGGTATTGCTGCCACACACATACTCGGCGGCATGAAACGCCGAACATACCGCAGGCCGCTCAGGCTGGCCGAAAATCAGGCAGTAGTTATTCGCATCCAGCTGCACGCAGCGCACACCCGCCGGCTTGCCATCGGGCATACCAGGAATGGGAGAACTTATCGAGGGGGCAATGCAGCAGGCGCCGCAGCCGGCACGGCAATTCATGGCAGGAGAACCTCAGACACAACAGCACGGGGCACAGGCCGACGATTCTACGTGGACGCAGACCACTTGGCAGCCAGCCAAGTGCAGATTCAGGCGAGCGGTAGGCGCAGGCGAAACTGCGTGCCCTGCCCCGGCGCGCTGCACACCTGCAGTTCAGCGCCGAGAATATCCACGGCCAACTGATGGGTGATATGCAGACCAAGCCCGGTACCGCCACGCCCGCGTCGCGTGGTAAAGAAGGGATCGAAGATCTTCCCCAGCACCTCCTCGCTCATGCCGTCGCCGTTATCGCTGACTTCAATTACGCACTCGTGGCGCACGTCATCGTGCTCAACCCGCACCGTGACCTCGCCGTTCATGCCCGAGTCGAAGGCATGGATCAACGCATTGTCGATCAGGTTCTGCAGAATCTGCCCCAAGGGCCCCGGATAACTGTCTAGCATCAAACTCTGCGGTAACTCCAGCTGTACCCGGTGGTTTGACTGCTTGAGTTTGGGAGTAAATAGCAGCATGACCTCGCCCACCAGCTCAACCAGATCAAAGCGCCGCCGCTCGGTACTCGCGCGGTCGCTGGCCAGCTGTTTGAAAGCCCGAGTGAGCTGCGCCATACGCGTCAAGCTTTTAAGGATGATTGCCAGGCCTTCATCATTGCGCTGTAAAAAGCGCTCCAGCGCCGAACGCTGCAGCCCTTCATCAAGGCTTTTCTGCAGACTCTGGTTGCCTTTATCGAGGGTTGATGCGGCCATGCTGGCGGCACCAATCGGCGTATTCAATTCATGTGCCACGCCAGCAACCAGGGTACCCAGCGAGGACAGCTTTTCCGCCTGAATCAAGGCGCCGCGCGCGCGCTGCAACTGTTCCACCGTGTCACGCAGATCAGTATTGCTCTGCTGCAACGCTTGGCTGCTGACTTCCAGCGCCTCGCGCACCTGGTTGCGCTCGAACTCTGACAGTCCTAAGCGCAGCACCACAATCAACCCCAATGGCAACATCACACAAGCACTCAATAGCACTTGCCAGAGCACCTCTACGCGCAAAACCTGCACTTGCTCACTCGGTAAACGCGAGACTAATAGCCACTGTTCGCTTGTATCCAGGCTCTTATCCGCGCGCTGATAGGGGTCAAAATGGCTGAACGCCCAGTAAGCTGAATGATTACTAAACACGCCACTGTTCTGCACCTTCATGCGTTGCCAACTGGTCGGGTAGCGACTGGCTAATGTTGCATCAACCTTACCCAGCATAAAGCCCCAGGCATCCTGCGGGTCGACTGCGAGCATCCAGTAACCCTCATGGTCAACCAGGGTAAGGTTGCCGCCATAACTGGCAGAAACCTGACTAAGGCGCTGCAACAACGCCTGGCCGCGGTAATTCAGCACCAGAATGCCACGCCGCTTGCCCGCTTCATCGAATACCGGCGCAGCACTGCGCAAGGTCGGTTTAAAAGGCTGTTCGACTGCCCCATATTCTTTATTGAGATCAAATCGCGAAAGATAGAACGAGCCCTTCCCTAGACTCATGGCTTCAACAAAATAGTAATAATTCGCCTTGTTCTGTAGCTGCGCGTGCCCACGCAAAACTGGCCCACCATCCAGCCAGTCAATTCGGACCTGCTCCATTCCATTTTCATCCAGCCAACGAATCTGCTCGTACAATTCAGTACTGCGTGCAAACTCGATAAACAGCTGACCCAAGGCATCTCTATTGTCCGCACTGGCGTCGGCAAGGACCTCAGCCAACAATGGCTGACGGATGAGAAACTGAAGATTGCCGCGCAACGTTGCCAAGTGCCGGTTGAGTACCCCGTTCCCCTCACTCAAACTGTTTTGCTGGTCACGCAGCAACGGGGCCAACTTGGCATCCAGCAATCGCTCGTGAAGCAATACCATCAACAGCAAAACAAGCAACGTCCAGGGTAGAAACAACAACAGCAAGTTGCGTCTGACCGGAGCGCTGAACAACCGTTCTTGCCAGTTTTCGCGCATCACCCCTGACGTCCCGACCAACCATCCAGCCACTGCAGCAGCTCTGCGCAGGCCATCGGCCTGGCAAACAGGTAGCCCTGCGCCTGCCGACAGCCATGAGCGAGAATCCAGTCGGCTTGCTGCTGCGTTTCGACGCCCTCGGCAATAACCTGCATACCAACCCGTGCAGCAATCTGGATCACTGCCTCGGCGATCATCTGCTGGTCGCTGATTTCGCCGATTTCAAGAACAAAACTGCGGTCGATTTTCAGCCGATCTGCCGGCAGCAAACGCAGGTAGCTAAGCGATGAGAAACCGGTGCCAAAATCGTCGATGGCCACCTCCACGCCTATGGCGCGAAGCGCACGCAGCTTTTCACATACGCTATCGAAATTGCGCATAGCCACCGATTCGGTAATTTCTACCTCAATCTGCTCGGGTGCGACCCCAGACGCTTGCAAGTGCGAATTGAACCGCTCGATAAAGTCATGCTGCAGCAACTGCGGTGCGGAGACGTTGACCGCAACGCGGATCTGCGAATAACCGGCATCGGCCAGCTGTTTCGCTGCCTGAAGGGCCAAACGCATCAGCAGATCGCCCAGCGGCAGGATGTAACCAGTGGCCTCGGCCAGGGGAATAAAACTCAGCGGAGGGACCATCTTGCCGTCAGCCTTGCGCCAGCGCGCCAAGGCTTCCACACCGATAACACGGCGGGTTTGCATATCGATCTGCGGCTGCAACTCGACGCTGATCTGACCCGCATCCACTGCATCGCGCAGGGCCAGCAACATACGGTAGGACTCAGCATGCGCACCTTGTAGGCGCGGGTCATACACCCCGTGCTGATCATGCCCCAGGCGCTTGGCCTGCTTCAGAGTCAGCAGAGCATCCTGCAACGCCACGCTGGCGCTGCCGGTAAAGTCGGCCAAGTGCATGGTCACGCTGCTCAGGCTGTGTACCTGGCCCAGCTCATAAGGCCGCTTATGCCGGCGAAACAAAGCTACGACTTTTGCGGCACTCACCTGCGCTTGCGGACCGAGGATGGCAAACAGATCATCACGCACCCGGGCAATCAGCACCTCATGGGTGAAGGCGTCGCGCAGCTTCTTCGCCACCAGGCCAAGAATAAAGTCGCCATAACCGGTGCCAAAGGCGGTATTGGCACCGGAAAAATTGTCGATATCGATAAGCACCAACACGCGCTGGTCCTTGGCCTCGGATTTCAGCGTCATGTCCAGCATGCGAATCAGTGCATTGCGGTTGGGGATTTTTAACAGATCATCTTGGTAGGCCATCTCCTCCAGACGGCTGAACAGCGCGACGTTATATAAACCCCGACTGATACTGGCGCTGAACACCTTGAGCAACTCCAGCTCGGTGTCATCCAGCGCCCGCGCGCTGTCGATGTAACAGGCGTAGTCAGAGCCTGCCTGAAAGCGCGGAAAGAACAATACCGTGCAATCGCTCAGACGCAGGGTCTGCTGCGCTTGCAGGCATTGCCGAACAGCCGCCGCGACCTGCGGCTGCAGCGCGTCCAGGTTGCCGTCGATGCAATCAAAAAAACGCCCGCTGGCGCTGACAATCCGTGCCTTCGGTTCGGCCGTAGCGCTCCCTTCATCGGCGCGCACGCAAACAATGCCCTCGGTCTGCAGATCAAGCAGCGAGGTTATTTCCGACAGAATCTTGGTCGATAGCTCACGGGTATTCTTTGAGCAAAACAACGCGTTGCTCGACTCGACGATCATCTGCAAGCCACGCCGGGCGGTGGCTACAGCCCTGAGCTGGGCATAACCGCGCACCGCCGCAGTGAGTACGGTGAGCAAACGCTCAGCGCTGAGTTCACTCTTGGTCCAATAGTCATTGATGTCGTAATCACGCATCACTTCATGGGCCGGTGCCAGGCCAGGCTCGCCGGTCAGCATCACCACGCGGGTTTCGCGATTGCCGATCACCTCGCGCAACGCCTTGATCAGGCGCAGGCCGGCGTCTTCGGTCTCCATTACCACATCGAGCAACACCAGGGCGATGTCATGGTGCTTAGCCAGCAGCATCGAGGCTTCACGGCAGCTGAAGGCCTGAATCAGCTCAATGCGCCCACCCAGCAGCTCCAACTCGCTCAGGGCGAAGGCGGTGGCGCGCTGGAAGTCGGCATCATCATCAACGGCCAGAACGCGCCAAACGGGCTGGCTGGTAATGCTGGGGAGGTCGTCGCGGAATGCAAATTGATCATCCATGAACAGTGCCCGTATGCCTGGGAAAGAGAGAACAGCGCCGAATCCAGACTGGCGTTGAATCCAGTATAGACGGCTGTTCTCAGCTGCCAGGCGATCACATACGGTTTAGCGCTTGCGCAGACGGGCAAACAGGCTGGAAGTGTCCCAACGACTGCCGCCCATGCCCTGCACATCGGCATAAAACTGATCGACCAGCGCGGTTACCGGCAACTGCGCGCCATTGCTGCGTGCCTCGGCCAGCAGAATCGACAGGTCCTTGCGCATCCAGTCCACGGCAAAGCCGTGCTCGAACTCGCCAGCCAACATGGTTTTATGGCGATTTTCCAGCTGCCAGGACTGCGCCGCCCCCTTGCTGATCACCTCCATCGCGCCATGCGCGTCGAGCCCCGCGCACTCAGCGAAATGCAGCGCCTCGGACAAGCCCTGCACCAGCCCGGCGATGCAGATCTGATTGACCATCTTGGTCAGCTGACCGCTGCCCGCCTCGCCCATCAGTCGGGCCATACGTGCATAAGCCTGAATGATCGGCTCGGCTTTCGCGTAGGTCGCTGCCTCACCACCGACCATGATGGTCAGCGCGCCGTTCTGCGCCCCTGCCTGACCGCCAGATACAGGCGCATCGAGAAACCCCAGCTGGCGTACGGCTGCCAGTTCGGCCAGTTCGCGGGCTACCTGCGCCGAAGCGGTAGTGTGGTCGACCAACACCGCGCCGGGTTGCATGCCAGCGAAGGCGCCCTGCTCGCCCAGAACCACACCGCGCAAATCATCGTCATTGCCCACGCAGACCATCACAAACTCAGCGCCCTCGGCCGCTTCACGCGGTGTTGGCGCGTGGCTGCCTGGGTATTCGCTGGCCCACTGCGCAGCCTTGGCTGCGGTGCGGTTGTACACACACACCTGATGCCCGGCGCGTGCCAGATGCCCGGCCATCGGGTAACCCATTACACCCAGCCCGATAAACGCCAGCTTTGCCATATCCACCTCTACCTTCTAGCGCCATTCACAACGCGCTTTTGCTTAACTTCACATCCGCACTGCCCAGCAGATGCGAACCCGGCTGCAAGCATGCCCGCCACATGGGGCCAGCGCCAGTACAGCCATAGGGCAAAACTGTATGGATAGCCTCACCTAGCAGGCTTTACCCAACGCCGAAACTGCTTCCATACTCGCTGCACGCTAAGGAGGGCTTATGCAGCATTGGCTGGTAATCGACCTAGAAGCCACCACCGAAGAAGGCGGTTGGCCGGTCACAGATATGGAAATCATCGAAATTGGCGCCAGTCTGGTCAACGCTGGCGGCCATGAAATCGAGTACTTCCAACGCTTTGTGCGACCCACCCGGCGCCCGCACCTAACCCATTTCTGCCGTCAGCTCACCCAGATCAGCCAGGCCGATGTCGATGCCGCCGCGCCGCTGAGTGCGGTGTGGGCACAATTCGAACGCTGGCTGCTGGCCCATCAAGCGCAACTGGCGGGCTGGGCCAGCTGGGGCGACTACGACCGCCGTCAGTTTGAACAGGAATGGCGCGCCCATGGCCTAGAGAGCTACCTGAGCCAGATCCCGCATATCAACCTGAAAAAACGCTTCGCCGAAGCCCGCCAACTGCCCAGCCCGATTGGCCTCAAGATGGCGCTGAATCTGGCTGGCTTGCAGTTCCAGGGCCAGCAGCATCGCGCCCTGACCGATGCACGCAATACCGCTCGGCTGCTGCCGCTGGTTTTGCCTGTGCAAAGCAGATGACGAAAAAAAACCGCTTGGGCATACTGGCGGGCCTTTTTCTATGGCCTGTCGCTACTGGTGGCCAGCCTTCTTAATCCCCTTATCGAGGAACTGCAGATGTTCAAGGTCAATGAATACTTCGACGGCACCGTCAAATCCATCGCCTTCGGCATGGCTGAAGGCCCGGCCACCATTGGCGTGATGGCTGCAGGCGAGTATGAATTCGGCACCAACCAGCTGGAAATCATGCATGTGGTCGCCGGTGCCCTGACCGTGAAACTGCCAGGCAGCGACAACTGGGAAACCTTCACCAGCGGCAGCAAGTTCACCGTACCGGCCGACAGCAAGTTTCAGCTCAAGGTGGCCGCTGATACTGCCTACCTGTGTGAATACCGCTAAGCCATAGCCGTGGAGCATGAAAGCCGGCCTCAATGGCCGGTTTTTTTATTACTGGATAGATAACTCAAAGGAACAGCCATGCCGCGCACAACGCAATTCTCCTTGGTGATCCTGCCGATCCTGTTGCTGCTGATCGCCATGACCTCGATCCAGAGCGGCGCGTCCCTGGCCAAGGGGCTGTTCCCGGAGATTGGTGCAAGCGGCACCACGGCCCTGCGCCTGAGCCTTGCCGCGCTGATCCTGTGCATCTTGATGCGTCCGTGGCAGGCCAAGCTGACGCTGCAGTCCAGCCGTTCCCTGCTGGCTTACGGGTTGTCGCTGGGTGGCATGAACCTGCTGTTCTACCTCTCGTTGAAAACCATTCCACTGGGCATCGCCGTAGCCCTGGAATTCACCGGCCCGCTGGGCCTGGCCCTGCTGTCGTCGCGGCGCCTATTGGATTTCGTCTGGATCGCCCTGGCTGTTTTCGGCCTATGGTTGCTGTTACCCACGGGGCAAAGCGATGTGCCGCTGGACCCGGTCGGCATGGCACTGGCACTGGCTGCCGGCCTGTGCTGGGCGCTGTATATCATCTTCGGGCAAAAAGCCGGCGCCGAACACGGCAAGCAGACTGTGGCCCTCGGCACCATCGTCGCGGCCCTGCTGGTGTTCCCGATTGGCATATGGCAAGCCGGTAGCGGCTTGTTCTCAGTGGACCTGCTGCCCGTCGCCCTCGGCGTAGCCGTACTTTCCTCGGCCCTGCCTTACAGCCTGGAGATGGTCGCCCTGACCCGCTTACCGGCGCGCACTTTCAGCATTCTGATGAGCATGGAGCCAGCAATTGCCGCGCTCTCCGGCCTGCTGTTCCTCAGTGAGCGCCTGACGCTCAACCAGTGGCTGGCGATCAGCGCGATCATCCTCGCCTCGGCCGGAGCGGCGGCAACCATCCGCCCCAAAGCCAAGCCGCTTTAACCTATCTGAATATCTGAACAGAAGCTGAACCGCAGCATGCTCTGGTGGGAGGGGCTTTAGCCGCGACGGAGCAAAACCGCTACAGCCTGCTCGCGGCTAAGCCCCTCCCACAATGCCCGGCCCAAGGTGTTAACCAACCACCTCAGCCTCATTGCTAAATTGCAACTCGGCCAGACGCGCATACAACGGGCTGCTGTTGACCAACTCACTGTGCGTGCCAATCGCGGCCAGCTTGCCGTGCTCGATCACTGCGATGCGGTCAGCGCTTTTGACCGTTGCCAGTCGATGGGCGATAACTAGGGTGGTGCGCCCTTCCATCAGCGGCGGCAAGGCTTGCTGAATCAGGTGCTCGCTCTCGGCATCCAGCGCGCTAGTAGCTTCATCCAGTAGCAGAATCGGCGCATCCACCAACAATGCCCGAGCAATCGCCAAACGCTGACGCTGCCCGCCGGAAAGCCCTAACCCGGCATCGCCGAGGTGAGTCTGGTAGCCATCCGGCAGCTTCATAATGAATTCGTGGGCGTGCGCGGCTTTGGCCGCAGCTTCGACCTCGGCCAGGCTGGCAGTGGTTTTGCCGTAACGGATATTGTCTTCAACCGAGCCGAAGAACAGCGCGGGGTTCTGCGACACCAGGGCAAAGCTGCTGCGCAGCTCACGAGGGTCGAGCTGCTGAATCGGCACGCCGTCGATCAGGATACGCCCCTGCTGCGGGTCGAAAAAACGCAGCAGCAGATCAAACAGTGTCGATTTACCAGCACCCGAAGGCCCGACCAGCGCAAGGGTTTCCCCTGCGGCCACCTGCAGATCGATACCGTCCACGGCGAAACTGCCAGGGCGCGATGGGTAAGCGAAACGCAGCTCTTGCAGCTCGATACGGCCCTGCGCTGGCTGCGGCAAATGCAAAGCATCGGATGCCGGCGGGGTGATTTCATTACGTGCCTGCAGCAGCTCAGCGATGCGCTCGGCGGCACCGGCGGCGCGTTGCAACTCGCCGATCACCTCGCTCAACGTGCCAAAAGCCGAGCCGACAATCAGGCTGTAAAACACGAACGCGGCCAGTTCACCGCCGGAAATTCGCCCGGCGATCACGTCCATGCCGCCAACCCAGAGCATCACCCCCACCGCACCGAGTACCAGCACAATCACCACGGTAATCAGCCAGGCACGCTGAGCGATGCGCTGGCGGGCGGTGTCGAAAGCCGCCTCGGCGGACAGGCCGAAACGGCGCTTGTCCTCAGCCTGGTGGTTGTAGGCCTGCACGGTCTTGATCTGCCCCAGCACCTCGCCGACATAGCTGCCGACATCGGCGACGCGGTCTTGGCTCTGGCGTGACAGTGCACGTACGCGACGTCCAAAAATCAAAATCGGCGCCACCACCAGCGGCAAGGCCATCAGCACGATACCGCTGAGCTTGGCGTTAGTGACCACCAGGAGCACGCTGCCACCGACCAGCATGATCAGGTTACGCAACGCCATCGACAGCGAGGAGCCGATCACCGATTGCAGCAGCGTGGTATCAGCGGTCAGGCGTGACTGAATCTCCGAGCTGCGGTTGCTCTCATAAAAGCCCGGATGCAGTTCAATCAAGTGGTTGAACACGCGCTTGCGAATATCCGCAACAAAACGCTCGCCAATCCACGACACCAGGTAGAAACGAGTAAAGGTGCCGATGGCCAGCGCCAGCACCAGCACGAAGAACAGCCCGATTGAGTGTTGCAGCGCCGCCGGCGACTGGGTCGCCAGGCCTTGATCGACCAGCAACTTGATGCCCTGGCCCATGGACAGGGTGATGGCAGCGGTAAACATCAGCGCCAGCAAGGCCCCAAATACGCGACCGCGATACGGCGCGATAAAGCGCCAAGCCATGCGCAGGGCATTGCGCTGACGGGAAGACAGGATCGAAAGCATGGGGGCTCGCTGGGGCACTAACGCCCGTTAATAAGTCGGCGACTGCGGCGTTTCCGCCCGCCAGGCCAGCCAACACAGCGCCAAGGCGGCGAGATTGGTGGACAGCGGATTGAACGCCTGCAGCAGTAGATGGGGACTGAATAGCGCCACATCAAGCAGCAGCCCAATCAACAGCACACCGGCCAGCAGCAGAGGCCAGCGCCAATGCCGCCAAAGCAGCAACAAACCCAGGATGATTTCCGCCAGACCGGCG
Source organism: Gammaproteobacteria bacterium (assembly GCA_018827205.1). GTDB lineage: Bacteria > Pseudomonadota > Gammaproteobacteria > Pseudomonadales > Pseudomonadaceae > Aquipseudomonas. Next base: position 24,211 of record JAHJXZ010000028.1, read on the forward strand.
ATACGCGCCACCCATTCAGGAGCCGGCAAACCATGGGCCTGAATCATCGCCAGCTCATCCGGGCTCAACCAGAGAATCTTCGGCACCAGGCCGTGCCAGATAAACACCAGGGCCAGGGCGATACGCGCAACCCAGGCGATCTGCTGTAAACGGGGATCAGTCATGCAAGAAGCGCCGGGCATGATCGGCGTTTGGTATCAGGCAACTGTCGTAGCGACCAAATAGCCGGTAGCGATTTAACGCAATACGGTCATAGCACCAGTCACGTATGGGCCGTGGAATCAACCGCAGCCAGGCCAGCAAGCGCCATGGATTAGGCAGCTGGGCGACAATGCGCAGCACCGCATCCGAACGCAGCAGCATCTGGCCATTCTCGATCAGCGCCATGCTGTCGAAATGATCGGTTGGCAAACCGCCCAACTCCAATAACGCCTGGCCCTCAGCCGACTGCACCGAGGCCAGGCGAAAGCGCTGCTCAACGTCATGGCGAATCAGAAACTTTGCCCAACCGTTACACAGCTTGCACACCCCGTCGAACAGCACTACGCGCTCGCCAGGCTGGATGAGGGGTGGAAGTCTTTGCTCCTGCATGTCCAACTCCTTCTGCGCAACCCTCAGACTGCGGGGATACGGTAATGGCCGGTAATTTTAAAGCTGAAGAGAATGTCCTCTTCCTGGGTGCCGCGGCCGATATTGTGCAGCACCAGGGGCACGCCGCTGCTGGCCTGGCGATCGCTGATAATGCCGATATGGATCAGGCCGCCGCCCAGGTCCCAGGTGACGATATCACCAGGCCGATAGCGCTCGGCATCCCGACCAAGCGCCAGCGACCAGCCCTGGCGCTTAAACCAGGTCATTAAGTTCGGCACACGGCGATGATCGATATTGCTGTCGGGCCGGCTTAGCCCCCAGTTCTTTGGATACAGGCGAAAATTCGCGCGCATGTCCTGATGCACTGCCTGTTGCAAATCCAGCCCCTGCTGACGCAGTGCGCGAATCACCACATCGGTACAAACGCCGGTATTCAGCGGGACATCGCCATTGGGGTAACTCAGGCGGCGATAGGCCGGGTCATAGCCCAAGGTCACGCCAACCTGCTCGCGGGCCGCCGTGACCAAGGCATCGGCCTGCAGCGCCCAGACGTGGGTACTCAGCAGAATACTCAGCGCGAATAGCAGAATTGCCCGCATAAGGCCTCCTTAATAGTTCAGCTGCTACTTGCCCACGGGATAGAGCAGCTCTTCCTTATAACCGGCCCACACGCGCACGACATCAGGAAAGGCATCGTCCAGCGCGACATCGCCGCTGTCCACCAGCAGTGGCCGGCCTTCCAGCGTGCCGAGCTTGCGCTTGGTGGCGACCACCCGCAGATTTTCCAGGCCGATGGCGCGCAGCACCCGCGGACTGATCTGCTGGTTGCCGCGGCCGATAATATGGCCCTGGCCACCAATCGCAGTCACCAGCAAACGCGCCGGGTGGCCGTCAATCAGCTCGAACAGCTGCGCCTCGGTGACATCACTGGCCAGCAGCTGACCATTCTCGATCACATCGACACCGAGCAAGGTGGTTTGCACGCCGAGGTTTTGCGCTAGCCCATGCAGGGTCGAACCGGGGCCGAACACATAGCGCACATCGGTTTCCCAGCTGTCCTGCAGCCAGTCGGCCAGATCACCGAGCACCAGCTCTTCGGACTCCACACCTCCCTGCTTGACCTGCTGCACATAGCCGCCCTCCTGCGGCACCGTCAGCTCGCCGTACCAGCGCGCGGTCACGCGGCCTTCGCGCAGGGCGCTTTCATCGATATCGCGTACCTCGCCACTGCTCAGGCGCACCAGGCCGCCTTCAATCAGCCGCGCAGTCAATTCGCCGGCCGCGCGCGGGCTGATGGCGTAGACCCCGGACTGAATCTTCACCCCGGCCGGAATACCCAGTACCGGCTGGCCATCGCTTACCGCCGCGCAGATATCACGCGCCGTACCATCGCCGCCGGCGAACAGAATCAGCGCCACGCCAGCACCCTGCAGTAGCTCAACAGCCTGACGGGTATCGGCGGCGCTGCTTGGGCCGGCGCCCAGCTCACCAACCACACGGTGGGTAAAACCCATCTCGGCCAGCAAATCAGCGCCCATGGCGCCGGGAAAGGTGACGAATTCCAGGCGCTCACGCAGCGGCAACAACACTTCAAGGGCGGTTTGCGTACGCAGCGCCGACTTGGCCTCAACCCCCAGTGCCAGGGCCTGCTCGGCCATGCCGTCACTGCCCTTGAACCCCGCAGGGCCGCCCAGCCCGGCCAATGGGTTGATGATCAAGCCAATATGGAAAAGCCCCATAACACCCTCTAATTCAATACCTGCCTGCTCAATAACTGCCGGCCCTGGCACAGTGCCTGCAATGGCTAATTTGCCCTGTGTCTTGCGGCGGTTTTCTGCCGTCGCAGTTGTCATAGCGCCTTCATCTAACACTCATAAAATCGCGCTAACCGATGAGGAGACAAGCCATGCACAGCCAACAACAGAATTTGCAAAAAGCCACAACAATGCCGATTGGTGGCTTTGTCATCGACGCCCAGGGCCGTGAAATCCCGATCACCGAAGAGATGATCCAGCAAGCCTGCAATGCACTGGAAAAAGCCCAGCAGCAAGCCGGCAAGCGTAAGTAAGTTTCCCGCCAGGGCAGCATTCGCTGCCCTTCGCTACAGCTGATTCAACCTCGCACCCAACGCCTGCACCAGGCTGGCCAACGCTGGAGCATCACCCTTTACGCATACCTCCAACCCGTCGATTTCCCGGCGCATTGGGTAGTGTTTGCGCAGCCCGTCAAAAGCCGCACGTCGGGTTGCCGCATCGCCCTGCAAGCTGCGGCGAAAATCCGCATCATCGCGGCGCGGGTCATACACGGCGCGGCAGATACTGGCTAGAGCCCAAGCCGGATCAGCGCCGGCATCGACAGTCAGTTCACTTAGCCAAGGGGCAGGCATCAGTTGCTGCAGTTCAACGCTGGGCGCAACGCCCAAGTGCTGACACAACGCCTGATAGATCTGCGCCGTGCCGCGCAGCTTCCCGTCGAGGCTGTAGCCGGCAATATGTGGTGTGGCGATGCGGCATAACGCGGCCAGTTCGACGTCCGCCTGCGGCTCGCCCTCCCAGACATCCAGCACCACTTGCAGATCAGTGCGCTGCAGCAGCAATTCACGCAAGGCCTGGTTATCCACCACCGCACCGCGACTGGCATTGATCAGCCAACTGCCTGGTTTGAGCGCGCTCAAACGCGCGTGATCGAACAGGTGATACGTCGGGTAATCGCCCAGACGCTCCAGCGGCGTGTGCAGGCTGATCACGTCACATTCATCCAGCACCTGCTGCAAGCTGACGAAATCGCCACCCTCCGCCTCCTGACGCGGCGGATCGCAGACCAGCACCCGCCAGCCAAGACCGCGTAGCACCTTGAGCAAACGGTTGCCAACCTGCCCCGTGCCGACCACACCATAGGTGCGGCTAGCCAGATCGACACCCTGCTGCTCAGCCAATACCAGCAGGCTGCCCAGCACATAGTCAACCACGCCACGGGCATTGCAGCCCGGCGCGCTGGCCCAAGTGATGCCAGCCTGCTGGAAGTAATCGAGGTCCAGATGGTCGGTACCAATGGTGCAGGTGCCGACAAACTTCACTGCTGAACCTTCGAGCAGCGCGCGATCAACCTGAGTTACCGAACGCACCAGCAGCAGGTCAGCATTGGCAACAGCGGCCGCATCGATGCTGCGGCCGGGCAAACGGCTAATACTGCCAAAACCGGCAAAGAATTCATCAAGTAGGGGAATGTTTTCGTCGGCGACTATCTGCATGAGGGACTCCACAAATCAGGCCGGCATTCTAACCTGCCTGCACCGCTTGGCTACGCTGAGTAGCGCAATGCGCCCGTTGCGCTGAAACACTGTGCAACAAGGTTTCCTGACCAAGCCGTCAGGGCGTAGACTGCGCGGTTTCCTGACACACTGCCGGACACACCCACAATGCTCGCCCAAACCCGCTTGCAACGCGTCAGCACCGAGTTCTACAGCCTGCTGAAGCTCGCAACGCCGATCATCATTGCCCAGCTGGCCAACACTGCCATGGGCTTCGTCGACACCGTGATGGCCAGCCGGGTAAGCCCGCAGGATCTGGCTGCCGTGGCGTTGGGTAATTCGATCTGGGTACCGGTATTTCTGCTGATGACCGGCATTCTGCTGGCCACCACCCCTAAGGTCGCACAGCGCTTCGGCGCAGGCGCGCATACCGAGATCGGCCCGCTGGTGCGCCAGGCACTCTGGCTGGCGCTGGCGGTGGGCATGACAGCGGCGGTGATGCTGTGGAACGCGGAAATCATCCTCAGCCTGATGGATGTCGACCCGGCACTGATTGAGCCCGCCATGGGCTACCTGCGCGCCGTGGCCTGCGGCTTTCCGGCCGTGGCGCTGTACCACGTGCTGCGCTGCTTCAGCGACGGCCTAGGGCATACCCGGCCGAGCATGGTCATCGGCCTGTGTGGATTGGCGCTTAACATTCCGCTCAATTACATCTTTATCTACGGCAAGCTCGGGCTACCGGCCATGGGCGGCGTCGGCTGCGGTTGGGCCACCGGCCTGGTGATGACGTTTATGTTCCTGAGCATGCTCTGGTGGGTGAAATGGGCGCCGTTCTATCAGCCGAGTAAAATCTTCAACCACTTCGAATGGCCACAGCGGACGGTGCTCAAGCGCCTGCTCTCAGTCGGCCTCCCCATCGGCATCGCAGTGTTTGCCGAGTCGAGCATCTTCGCGGTGATCGCCCTGCTGATCGGCGGCCTGGGCGCCACCGTAGTAGCCGGGCACCAGATCGCGCTGAACTTCAGCTCCATGGTGTTTATGATTCCCTACTCCCTGGGTATGGCCGCCACCGTGCGGGTCGGCCAGGCACTGGGCCGTGGCGAGCCGCGTGAAGCGCGCTTTGCGGCTGGAGTGAGCATGGCGGCAGCGCTTGGCTACGCTTGCCTGTCGGCCAGCCTGATGCTGCTGTTAAGAGAACAGATTGCGCAGATATATACCCCGGACCGCACAGTGATCGCTGTGGCGACCACCCTGTTGGTGTATTCAGCGCTGTTCCAGTTCTCCGACGCCATTCAGGTGACGGCCGCCGGCGCGTTGCGCGGCTATCAGGACACCCGCGTCACCATGATCCTGACTTTGTTCGCTTATTGGGGTATCGGCCTGCCGGTGGGTTATGCGCTCGGTCTAACCGATTGGTTCGGTGAGCCGAGTGGCCCCAGCGGGCTCTGGCAAGGTCTGGTGGTTGGCCTGACCTGCGCTGGCGGCATGCTCGCCGTGCGCCTGGCCAGTAGCGCGCGCAAACGTATCCGAGCCGCTAAGATGGCCTGATGAACGCCCGCTTACTGCTTCTGATCACTGCACTTTGTCTGTGCGCCTGCACGCCTGCCGATGATGGCCTGGCGTTGCAGGCCGATTACCTGCAGCGTTTGAGTAACGCTCTGGATGTAGAACCGGCAACGACCTTCGAACCCAGCGAGTTGACCCGCTACCGCCTACCGGCCCGCCGCGAACGTCTAATAGAAATTGCCGAACTGCGCATCAGCCTGCTGGACCTTCTAGTCGATGTGCGTCGCTGCCCTGCCCTGCAACAGCAAATCAGCCTGCGCAACAACAGCCTGGGCAAACAACTGGCGCCCAGCAGCCGCCTGGCCTACGAAGGCGATCTGCTGCGCGCCCTGGATGACTGCAGCGAACACCTGCGCAGTCAGGACCAACAGCCACTGCGCAACACCCTTGAGCAACTGGCGCAGGAAAAACGCACGCAACTGCCTGGCGTGTTCTGGAATGCCCTGAACGCCAGCCCGGAAGTCGAACGCTACCTGCGCTTTGCCGATCAGACCCTGCCGCCGGATGCCGACGAAGACAGTGCTGCGCTGGATGCCCTGGCACAGCTGGCGGCCATCGGTAGCGCTCTGCCCGCCGCGTTACCGCCCAGTGCCGAGCAGCTGAATCTGCTGTTCTTTGCCCTGCACGCCAGTGACCAGGGCGGCCAGTTGATCAGCAGCCTGGCCAGCCTGACCCACAGCCTCAACCAGGGCAGCGCTATGCTGCAAAGCCGCCAACAGGGTCGACCGCTTTGCCCCACAGGCAAGGCCACAGAACGCGCACGCATCGTGCAGAACATCTTCGTCAAGTACTACGCCGGTGGCCTACAGCCCTACCTGGCGCTCGTGGATCAACGCGGCCAGGCCTGGAGCAGCAGCCTGCGCAGCCTAAGCAGCGTGACGCATATACCGCCAGCGACGCAGGAATACCTGCAGCAATTGATTAGTCACGAGGCCTCGTTATGGGCGGATTTTCAGCTGGCCACCGCGCGCCATGTGCGCAGCTGGCAGGATGTGCTGAACAGCTGCGGCCTGGCGCCTGGTCAGTCGGGATGGACTGACCAGGCCGCCAACGTCGACCAGTAGGCTTCGGACAACAACTCACGCCCCGCCAGCAGATGGGCCAGGTAATCGGCGCTGGGCAGCAACCCTTCTTCGCGAAACGCCGGGTTGGCGATATACACCCAGGCCGGCTGCACGCCATGGGCCGCGACAATCGGCAGGCACTCGCGGCTGTAATAGACCGGCGTGCCTTCGAAATGATCCAGCTTGGCGATCTCGCCAGCGTCCTGCAGGCGATAGAGCACGCCTTCCACCCGCCCATCGCGCTGATGGCGAATATTGGCGTAAGCCCGCCCCGGCGCCCGGTCCGCGGCGCGCTTGTTAAAGCACAGGCTGTAACCCGGCAGATGCCCTGGTAGCGCCTCCAGCACCGTCAAGCCACGCGTCTGCATGCGCGCCGGATTCATATTTGAGCCATAGGCGAAGTACCAGTTGCCCCAGGTGCTGTGAGCACGCAACGAGCGAAGGCCAGGCAAGGCAAAAACCGGCGAGGACGCGGAGTTTACTGGCTGTAAATGAGCGTCCGAGCCGGCTTTTAACGCAGCATGGTCGAGCGCAGCAGTGCTCACATCGCTTGGCATTAGTCGAGCTTCTTGCGGATCAGATACAGGTAGGTCGCGCCCTCTTCGGCCTGCTCCACCAGTTCATGACCGAGAAACACACAGAATTTCGGAATGTCGCGGCGAGTAGAGGGATCGGTGGCTATCACCTTGAGCAGGCCGCCGGCCTGCAGATCGCGCACCTTGTTGTGCAGCATCATCACCGGCTCGGGGCAGTTCAGCCCGGTAGCGTCGAGGGTGGCGTCGGGAATGGCGGTAGTTTGCAAAGACATCGGCAGGCTCCAGTAACAAGCCGCTATTCTCGCGCAAAGCTGACCCCAAGGTCATCTAGTAGACAATTGAAAACGTCTGCATGCGGACTCTAGCCGATAACAGGTCAACACAACCTTGGATGGGCAGCCGCAGGCCGCTCAATCAGGCAGGCTGCGCAGCGCCAACCATTCCAATAAGAGCCACTTATGCGCCTTGCCCTGCTCCTTGCCGCCCTGCTGCTCAGCGGCTGCGCCGCTCGCGACCAATTACCTGACTTCAGCGCCAGTGCACAGCAGGACCTGCCTGCGACCTATTTCGACGCCGTGATTTATGCTCGCGACGGCACCCGCTTGTCGGCCACGGTGTTCCAACCCGCGCTGAAGGTTGGCGAACAGGCGCCAGTAATCGTCCACACCCACGGCTGGGGCGGCTGGCGCGTCACGCGGCCGAACGGCTTCTACGGCACCCAGATGATGTCCGGCCGCGCCGCAGTCAAAGCCTGGCAGGCCGGTTACTGGGTAATCAGCTACGACCAGCGCGGTTGGGGCGGTAGTGAGGGTGATATCGAAATGATGGATCCCGACTATGAAGTGCAAGACGCCCTGGCGGTGATCGACTGGGCTGCCGCCAACTTAACGCGACTGAGCATGGATGCACCGAACGATCCCAAAGTCGGCATGCTCGGCGAAAGCTACGGCGGTGCGGTGCAGCTGTTGGCCTCCGCGACCGATCCGCGTATTGATGCCATTGTGCCGATTGCCACCTGGTACGACCTCAGTGAAGCCCTGGCCCCGGACAGCCACATGAAAGTCGGCTGGACCAGCGTACTGCTCAGCCTGGGCCTGTCCACCGGCTATGACTTGGGCAAGTTCGTTCAGACGCCCTACCTGAAAAGTGCCGACGGGCGCATGCGCGAGCCGGTGCGCGCCGAACTCAAGGCCCACAGCCTGACTAGCTACTGCGCACGCGGCCAGCGTCCGCAGGCTGATGCCCTGCTGATTCAAGGCATGCGCGACACCCTGTTCCCGCTCAACCAGGGCCTGGCAATTCGTGATTGCCTGCAACTGGGCGAGCGCGATGTGCGCCTGCTCGGCATGCAGGGTGGCCATATTCTGCCGCCACCCATGCAACGCTGGAGCGGCCTGCCGCCGTTCAATAACGAGACGGTGCTGCACTGCGATGGTCGGGCGATCAACCTCTACCAGAGCATCATCAGCTGGTATGAAGACAAGCTGCGCGGGCGCAAAGGCGTGGCCGCGAGCATTCCCGATTTCTGCGTAAGCCTAAATCTGGATCAGGGCGTGGCCTTGCAACAACTGCCGTCCAGCCAGCGCATTGAGCTGCCCGCCACCGCTATTCGGCCGCTTAGCAGCGGGCTGTTGCAACCCTCACGGCTCATTACCCTGCAACAGGTTCAGCAGCCCAGCGCACTGATTGGCGTGCCACGGGTGCATCTGGATAACGCCGAGGGATTGCCGACGCTGTTTGCCGCCCTGGTGGTCAAGCGCGCCGATGGCCACAGTGAAGTACTCAGCGAGCAAGTCACCCCGCTTAACGGGCAAGCCAGTACCGAACTGGCCGCCGTCAGCGCGCAATTGCAGCCGGGCGACACCCTAGGCCTGCGCATCAGCGGTTTCAGTGGCCAGTACCTGTTCAACGGCTCCTGGCAGCTCTCCAGCAGCACACTGCAAGGAAGCGTCGAGTGGCCACAGCTGTTGCCGTTACAGCCACAACTGGCCAAGCATTGACACTATTTGCTTAAGCGGCGCAGGTGGCAGGTCACTTCCTCGCGGTCGTGATACAGCTGCTTGCAGGTAATCGAGACCTTGATCTTGCGCTCGGCAAAGCCATCTTCCAGACGCTGCAACAGTCGGCGCACTTCGGCGTAGCGCTGCTTCATCGGCAACTTGAGGTTGACCACCGCTTCACGGCAGTGGCCTTCGCCAATCCAGGTTTCCAGCAAGGCGGCGCTGCGCGCAGGCTTTTCGACAATATCGCAGACCATCCAGTCCACCGGCTGCTTGGGCTTCCAGGTGAAACCGTCAACCATCAGGTGGGTGACCAGGCCAGTGTCCATCAGACTTTCGGCCATCGGCCCGTTGTCGATGGCGGTGACCAACATGCCGCGCTTGACCAGCTGATAGGTCCAGCCGCCTGGCGCGGCACCAAGGTCGACCCCGGTCATCTCATCGGACAGGCGCTCATCCCACTGCTCGCGGGGGATAAAGGTGTGCCAGGCCTCTTCCAGCTTCAGAGTCGAACGGCTCGGCGCTTCGCGGGGGAACTTCAGCCGTGGAATGCCCATGGGCCAGATCGCCGAGTTATTCGCTTCGGCCATACCGACAAACACCTCGCGACCGCTCTTGAAGGTCAGCAGCAGACGCGGCTTGTGCGCGTCCTCAACCAGCTTGCCGGCCTTGGTCAGCGCATTGCGCAGCGGTGCCTCGAACTTCTTGCAGAAATTCGACAGTTCCTTGCCATCGTTGGTGTCCAGCACTTCCAGCCACAGGCTGCCGAATACCGGAAAATCCGCCAGATGGCCGAGCAGCACACTGATCCGGTCCAGCTCCGGCAGGTTGATAAACACCCCGCGCGCCCACTGCCGCGGAAAGATCAACTGATTGAAGCGCACACCGCGCATCAGGCGCTCGGCACCATCGTCCTCGGTACAGATAAATTCGGCGCAGGCGGTACTCGGCTTGGCCTTGGCATAACCGGCAACATCCAGACGTGCGGCATGCTCGGCGATTTCCGCACACACCTCGTTTTCGAAACCGGGGCGGCAGTGCGTTAACAAGGTATTGATCGGCGGGGTAGTCATCTGGGTTCTCCTCAAGGCGCGCATCATAACGGACTCGGGAACCCTAGGCGCTTGCTACCTGTCCAGTTTAGAGAACCGATGGTTTCGCCTGCCGCCTCTAAATGGCGTGCTTCATCGAGCAGAGCTAGGGTGAAGGCTCTGCAGCAATAAATCCGGCTTGCAACCTGGCAAGCCTCAGGAGATGCGCAATGCCTTCCGTAGATAGCCTGAACAGCCGCCGCAGCCTCGCAGTAGACGGCCAAACCTACCTGTATTTCAGCCTGCCTGAAGCCGCCAAATCCCTTGGCAATATCGACCGTTTGCCGATGTCGCTGAAAGTGCTGTTGGAAAACCTGCTGCGCTGGGAGGACGACAAAACCGTCACCAGGGCTGACCTGCAAGCCATGGCCGACTGGCTGAGCACCCGCAGCTCGGAACGCGAGATCCAGTACCGTCCAGCGCGGGTGCTGATGCAGGACTTCACCGGTGTGCCCGCGGTGGTCGACCTCGCGGCCATGCGCGACGCCATGGCCAAGGCCGGCGGTGACCCGCAGAAGATCAATCCGTTGTCGCCAGTCGATCTGGTAATCGACCACTCGGTGATGGTGGATAAATTCGCCAGCTCCGCCGCGTTCGGGCAAAACGTCGCCATCGAGATGCAGCGTAACGGTGAGCGCTACGCATTCCTGCGCTGGGGCCAGCACGCCTTCGATAACTTCAGCGTAGTGCCACCGGGCACTGGCATCTGTCACCAGGTCAACCTGGAATACCTCGGCCGCACCGTCTGGACCAAGGAAGAAGACGGCCAAACCTTTGCCTTCCCCGACACCCTGGTTGGCACCGATTCGCATACCACCATGATCAACGGTCTTGGCATTCTTGGTTGGGGTGTCGGCGGTATCGAGGCAGAGGCGGCGATGCTCGGGCAACCGGTATCAATGCTGATTCCCGAGGTGATCGGCTTCAAGCTCAGCGGCAAGCTCAAGGAGGGCATCACCGCCACTGACTTGGTGCTGACCGTCACGCAAATGTTGCGTAGCAAAGGCGTCGTCGGCAAGTTCGTCGAGTTCTACGGCGACGGCCTGGCCACGCTGCCGCTGGCGGATCGCGCCACCATCGCCAACATGGCCCCAGAATACGGCGCTACCTGTGGTTTCTTCCCGGTCGACGAAATCACTCTCGGCTATCTGCGCCTGTCCGGCCGTCCACAGCAGACCGTCAAACTGGTCGAGGCCTACTGCAAAGCCCAAGGTCTGTGGCGCGAGCCAGGCGTTGAGCCGTTGTTTACGGACAGCCTGGAGCTGGACATGGGCAGCGTCGAAGCCTGTCTGGCCGGGCCCAAGCGGCCACAGGATCGCGTCGCCCTACCCCAGGTCAAACAAGCATTCGACGACTTTATTGGGTTGCAACTCAAGCCCAGTGCCAGCGCGGAAGCTCGCCTGCTCGACGAAGGTGGCGGCGGTGCCGCGATTGGCAGTGCCAAGCAGGTTGGTGAAGCTGATTATGAATATGAGGGGCAGACTCATCGCCTGAAAAACGGCGCAGTGGTCATTGCCGCCATCACCTCCTGTACCAACACCTCCAACCCCAGCGTGATGATGGCCGCCGGGCTGTTGGCAAAAAAAGCCGTGGAGAAAGGCCTGCAGCGTAAACCGTGGGTCAAGAGTTCGCTGGCGCCGGGTTCCAAGGTGGTCACCGAATACTTCAACGCCGCCGGTCTGACCCGCTACCTGGATGAACTGGGCTTCGACCTGGTGGGCTACGGTTGCACCACCTGCATTGGTAATTCCGGGCCGCTGCTTGAGCCAATCGAAAAGGCTATCCAGCAATCCGACTTGAGCGTCGCCTCGGTGCTGTCCGGTAACCGCAACTTCGAGGGCCGCGTGCATCCACTGGTGAAAACCAACTGGCTGGCCTCACCGCCGCTGGTAGTGGCCTACGCCCTGGCAGGCAGTGTGCGTATCGACATCACCCGCGAAGCGCTAGGCCTAGGTAAGGACGGCCAACCGGTTTACCTCAAAGACATCTGGCCGAGCCAAGCGGAAATTGCCGAAGCGGTGCTCAACGTTGGCACTGCAATGTTTCACAAGGAATACGCCGAAGTATTCGCAGGTGACGCAGAGTGGCAAGCCATCGACGTCCCGCAAGCGGCTACTTACACCTGGCAGGCCGATTCGACCTATATCCAGCATCCGCCGTTCTTCGAGAAGATCGCCGAAGCGCCTCCACATATCGGTGACATCCAGCAGGCGCGCATCCTCGCCCTGCTCGGCGACTCGGTGACCACCGACCACATCTCCCCGGCCGGCAATATCAAAGCTGACAGCCCTGCCGGGCGCTACTTGCGTGAACAGGGCGTCGAGCCGGTCGACTTCAACTCCTACGGCTCGCGGCGCGGCAATCATCACGTGATGATGCGCGGCACCTTCGCCAATATCCGCATCCGCAACGAAATGCTCGACGGCGAGGAAGGCGGCAACACCCTGCACGTGCCCAGCGGCGAGAAGCTGGCGATCTACGACGCCGCCATGCGCTATCAGGAGCAAGGCACGCCGTTGGTGGTGATCGCCGGCAAGGAATACGGCACCGGTTCAAGCCGCGACTGGGCGGCCAAAGGCACCAACCTGCTCGGCATCAAAGCGGTAATCGCTGAAAGTTTCGAACGTATCCACCGCTCCAACCTGGTCGGCATGGGCGTACTACCCCTACAGTTCAAACCTGGGCAGAGCCGCAAGACGCTGAATCTCGACGGTAAGGAAACACTGACGATCAGTGGCCTAGAGGGCACAGAACTGCATCCATCGATGACGCTAACCCTGGATATCCAGCGCGCGGATAACAGCCGCGACAGCATTGAACTGCGTTGCCGCATCGATACCCTCAATGAAGTGGAGTACTTCAAGGCTGGCGGCATTCTGCACTACGTGCTGCGCCAGTTGATCGCGGCCACTTGAGCCGCCTGGGCAGACGATTCACAAGCCTGCCCAGGGCAACCTAGAGCAATGCCGCAGCAAAATACATGCGGCATTCTCTATTCAATTTCTGGCTGCAATGGCCGACTATGTGGTGTCGACCCAAAGGATTACCGCCGTCATGCGCAACAATCAGCCGATTACCCAACGTGAACGCACTTTTCCAGCCCAGCAAAGGCTGATTTCTACCACTGACCTCAAAGGCCAAATCAGCTACTGCAATGACGCCTTTGTCGAGATCAGTGGCTTTAGCCGCGATGAGCTGATTCGTGCGCCGCACAACCTGGTTCGTCATCCAGACGTGCCAGCGGCTGTGTTCCAACATATGTGGGACACCCTGAAGAAGGGCCGGCCGTGGATGGGTATTGTCAAAAACCGCTGCAAAAGTGGCGACCACTATTGGGTCAACGCCTACGTCACGCCGGTGACGGAAAACAATCAGGTGGTGGGTTACGAATCGGTACGGGTTAAGCCGACTGCTGAGCAGGTGCGTCGCGCCGAGGCGCTGTATCAGCGCATCAACAGCGGCAAATCGGCGATCCCCAGCAGTGATCGCTGGCTGCCAATAGTGCAGAACTGGCTGCCGTTTATCCTAGTCAGCCAGGTGGGTTTTCTGATCGGCGCCTGGCTCGACTCCAGCTGGGGCTTTGCTATCGCTGCCGGCTTGTCAGTGCCGCTGGGCCTGGCCGGGCTGAACTGGCAACAACGCGGGCTCAAGCGCCTGCTGCGCCTGGCCGACCAGACCACCTCCGACCCGCTGATTGCGCAGATGTACACCGACAGCCCCGGCGCTCAGGGCCGCCTGGAGATGTCTATCCTCAGCCAGGAAGCTCGCCTGAAAACCTGCCTGACGCGCCTGCAGGACACCGCCGAACAACTGACCAAGCAAGCCAAGCAAGCCGACACCCTTGCGCACAACAGCTCCGCTGGGCTTGAGCGTCAACGCAACGAGACTGACCAGGTCGCCACGGCGATCAACGAAATGGCCGCCACCACTCTGGAAGTGGCGAGCAACGTCGCCCGCACCGCCATCGCCACCCAGGACGCCAATCGCTTGACCAGCGCCGGCCGTGGCATTGCCGCAGAAACCCGCCAGGCCATTCAACGCCTGTCGCAATCAGTTGGTGATACCGGTGAAACGGTCACCCGTCTGGCCCAGGACAGTAATGAAATTGGCGGCGTGGTTGATGTGATCAAAGGCATCGCCGATCAGACCAACCTACTCGCCCTCAACGCTGCAATCGAAGCTGCGCGCGCCGGTGAAATGGGTCGGGGGTTTGCCGTGGTGGCTGATGAAGTGCGCTCACTGGCGCAGCGCACGGCCGAATCCACCGGGCAGATTCACCAACTGATCGCCAAGCTGCAGCGCACCGCCGAAGAGGCCGTGTTGACCATGGAAATCGGCCGTAAACAGGCCGACGAAGGGGTTGAGCGCGTACAGCAGGCCGATGAGGCGCTGGCCGGCATCAGCGACGCCGTGGCCAATATCACTGACATGGCCAACCAGATCGCCGCCGCCGCTGAAGAGCAGAGCGCCGTGGCTGATGAGGTCAATCGCAGCATTACCACCATCGCCCAGCTGGCCGATCAGACTGCTGGCGAAGCGCATGACACCGCCCTGCTCAGCGAGGCCCTGACGGCCACGGCACACGGCCAGTACGCTCTGGTAGAGCGCTTCAACAGGTAGCCTGGGGCGCACAGTTGTGCGCCCTCTACCGCCCCGCTACAAACGCTCCGCTACAGGTTCTCGTAACGGTTCATATCCAGCACGCCAGCCTCAACAGGGTTGGTTTCCTGGATATACGCCGACATGTCATGGAAATAGCGCCAAAACCCCGGGTGAGTGCGGCGCACGCCCCAGCGCTCAACCACGCTCTCGAACGCGGCTTGATCACGCGCTTGCTCCATTGCTGCAACAAACGCCGCCACCTGTTCCGCTGGAACGTTGAAGATAAAGTTCGGGTAGCTACTGAGCACACCCGGATACACCGTCAAGGTATCCAGCGCGGGCTGATAACGCAGCTCCTCGCCCAGCATAAAAGCCACGTTACTGTGCGCGCGATTACGCAGCAGGCTGTACACCTCACGCTGACCATTGGCGAGCTGCACCCTTAGCAAGGTAGCCTCGGGCAGCTGCTCGATCACCTTGAGTGCGGCACCGGGCTTGCCGGTCAGACGACTCAACGACTGCTCAGCACGCTGAAAATCGGCCGCGATACCTGAGCGATGACAATGCGCACCGTCACAACGGTTGATCGGGTCCGGGCGAGCATTCAGGCTGCCATAACGCTCAAGCAGCGCGGTTACAAAACTGCGTTTTGGGTCGCTACCGAGTAGTTGCAGAGCGTTCGGGCTGTCAGTGTCGATCGACTGATAATCCAGCCAGACCTTCAGCTTGCCGCTGCTCTGATACCAATCGTCCAAATAGCCCTTGCGGGACTCAGCAGGCATCAAACGCAGAAAGTTGACCTCGGCACCGTTGCGGATCAGGTCGAAATACAGCCGCGTTTGCGCCTGGTGGGAAACATTGCCGAACACATCAAAGTTAACCACCAGTTGATAGTAGGTGCGCTCAAGCAAAGGGAAATCCAGCCACCAGATAGTCTGCGGCACTTCGCCAACCAGCCCTTTGCCCACCGAGGCGCTGTCGTGCTGACGGAAGATCGACAACAAGGCATTGTCGTTACCGGCCCAGATATGCGACCAACTCGCTGCCGGCGCATCGGCATAACGCTGCATGCGCAGCGCCTCGTAGGCATTGCGCTTATCACGGTATGAGCGCCACAACCCCAGCATGTCGCTAATGCCGTCCAACTGCCCTGGCATTGCCAATAGATGAGTGGCCTCGGCGCAATACTCAGGGTCGGTGAGATACAGATCGTGTTTCGGGTCTTGGAACAGCGCCCAGAAATTATCGCGAATCACATCCGTGGCGATCTGACCACGGCACACCGGGCCACGGATAAACGTGCGTACGAAGTACTCCGCGTTATCCAGCATGAATTGATAGCGCGCCTGCGGCGGAATAGCCGCAAATGTTTCAAACGGATTGGCGCGGCGCTGGATGCCATAGCCAGGCACGGCGTCGACCTGCCAATTGCTGGCGAAGAACAGCTCCTTGATCCGCGCCAATTTCGCCGCGCTAAGCCCATAGGTGATATGGGTCTTGTGCACAATGACCCCTTGCACCGGCTGCAAGCGGTAATAGAAATCGGTGCCGGGATCATCATTGGGCTGGCGCGTGGCGATGATATTAACGGGCTGCCCACTGGGCGTACGTGAGCGCACCAGCTGAAAGAAATGCCCCGGCTCGCCACCAGCAAAATACAGATGAGCCAGAAACAGGTGCTCGTATAGCCAGCGCGAAACCAATGACTCACGCGCGCCGTGAGCATTCATAAAGGCTTCCCAGGTGGCCACTTGCTGCTCTTCTGCGGCACTGGCCTGCACGGCCTGCTGATCAACCGGCGCGCCCTGGGCAAGCCAGCGTTGCAGGGTCTGATAGTCGGTCTCGCTCAATCCGGTAACCGCGAATGGCATGCCGACTAGCGGGCTCTTGCGGGTAAATTCGGTGAACTCTTCGGGCAATGGACATTGATTGGCGCGGTCGATGCCAATATCCAGTTGCACCGGCAGTTTGCTATTGGCGGTAAAGGATTGCTGATGGCCCTGTTCCAGCATGCGCGTCATCAACGCGGCCTGACTGCCCTGTTGATCCAGCACCGAGGTAAAGCCCTTACGTTGCCAGGCCGCAGTGCCATGGGCATCAACAAACAAGCGGGTCGTAGCCTGCGCTTCTCTGCGTGTGCCGTTATATACCGCCGCCTTACTCGCACCGCGCAGCGTGCCCTCGGCACTGCCCAAGTTCAGCTGGCATGGCGAGTCATAGCAGGCATGGCAGGCCACGCAGTTCTTGGTGAAAATCGGTTGGACGTCACGGCTGTAGGAGATGGGCTCAGCGGCTTGCAATGAGCCGATGAACAAAAAACACGCGCCAAGCAGTAAGCGGCAGAACATGAAAACGTCTCTAAAAGGGCTTGAGGGCCGATTTTAGCTGGCTCCAGCCAGTAAAGGTTAGCCCGCGAACATGAATAGGATTCATGTGAAAGTACAGACCACTGCAAAAGCGCGCAGCTTTGTTATCATCGCCACCTTTGTTTCCGCGCCTCAGGTAGCTCCCCATGTCCGATCGTAATGCCCGCCTTCACGCCCTACAGAAGGCTCTCTCCGAGCGCATCCTGATCCTCGACGGCGGCATGGGCACCATGATCCAGAGCTACAAGCTGGAGGAAGAGGACTACCGTGGCGCGCGCTTTGCCGACTGGCCGAGCGACGTCAAAGGCAACAACGACCTGCTGATTCTCAGCCGCCCGGACGTCATCGGCGCGATCGAGAAAGCCTATCTGGATGCCGGCGCGGACATCCTCGAAACCAACACCTTCAACGCCACCCAGGTGTCGCAGGCCGACTACGGCATGCAGGCCCTGGCCTATGAGCTGAACGTTGAAGGCGCGCGCCTGGCCCGTAAAGTGGCCGATGCCAAGACCTTGGAAACCCCGGATCGTCCGCGCTTTGTCGCAGGCGTCCTGGGTCCAACCAGCCGTACCTGCTCGATCTCCCCCGACGTCAACAACCCCGGCTACCGCAACGTCACCTTCGATGAGCTGGTGGGAAACTACGTAGAAGCCACCCGCGGCCTGATCGAAGGTGGCGCGGACATGATCCTGATCGAAACCATCTTCGACACCCTCAACGCCAAGGCAGCGATTTTCGCCGTGCAACAGGTGTTCGAGGATGATGGCGTCGAATTGCCGATCATGATTTCCGGCACCATCACCGACGCCTCCGGCCGCACCCTGTCCGGGCAGACCACCGAAGCATTCTGGAACTCGATCAACCACGCCAAGCCGATCTCCGTGGGCCTGAACTGCGCCCTGGGTGCCAAAGACCTGCGCCCGTACCTGGAAGAGTTGTCGGCCAAAGCCGGCACCCACGTCTCCGCCCACCCCAACGCCGGCCTGCCGAATGCCTTCGGTGAGTACGATGAAACGCCGGCCGAGATGGCCGCCGTGGTTGAAGAGTTCGCCGCCTCCGGCTTTTTGAACATCGTCGGCGGCTGCTGTGGCACCACGCCGGCGCATATTCAGGCGATTGCCGAAGCGGTAAGCAAGTACCCGCCGCGCGTGATCCCGGATATTCCAAAGGCCTGTCGCCTGTCGGGCCTGGAGCCCTTCACCATCGACCGCAACTCGCTGTTTATTAACGTCGGCGAGCGCACCAACATCACCGGGTCCGCCAAGTTCGCCCGGCTGATCCGCGAGGACAACTACACCGAAGCCCTTGAAGTCGCCCTGCAGCAGGTGGAAGCCGGCGCGCAGGTGATCGACATCAACATGGACGAGGGCATGCTCGATTCGCAGAAGGCCATGGTCACCTTCTTGAATCTGATCGCCGGCGAACCAGACATCTCCCGCGTGCCGATCATGATCGACTCCTCCAAGTGGGAAGTGATCGAAGCCGGCCTCAAGTGCATCCAGGGCAAGGGCATCGTCAACTCGATCTCGATGAAGGAAGGCGTCGAACAGTTCAAACACCACGCCAAGCTGTGCAAGCGCTACGGCGCCGCCGTGGTGGTAATGGCCTTCGACGAAGCCGGCCAGGCCGACACCGCCGCGCGCAAGCGCGAAATTTGCCAGCGCAGCTACGACATTCTGGTTAACGAAGTCGGCTTCCCGCCGGAAGACATCATCTTCGACCCGAATATCTTTGCCGTGGCCACCGGCATTGAGGAGCACAACAACTACGCGGTCGACTTTATCGAGGCCTGCGCCTATATCCGCGACCACCTGCCCCACGCTCTGTCGAGCGGCGGCGTGTCCAACGTGTCGTTCTCCTTCCGTGGTAACAACCCGGTGCGTGAGGCGATTCACTCGGTGTTTTTGTACTACGCGATCCAGAACGGCCTGACCATGGGCATCGTCAACGCCGGTCAGCTGGAAATCTACGACGAGATTCCCAAAGAGCTACGCGACGCCGTGGAAGACGTGGTGCTTAACCGCCACGAAGGTGCCACCGAAGCGCTGCTGGCGATTGCCGACAACTACAAGGGCGACGGCAGCGTCAAGGAAGTCGAAACCGAAGAGTGGCGCACCTGGAACGTGGTCGACCGCCTCAAGCACGCGCTGGTCAAGGGCATCACCAGCCATATCATCGAAGACACCGAAGAGTGCCGCCAGCAGTGCGCGCGGCCGATTGAAGTGATCGAAGGCCCGCTGATGGCCGGGATGAACGTGGTCGGCGACCTGTTCGGTGCGGGCAAGATGTTCCTGCCCCAGGTGGTCAAGTCCGCCCGGGTAATGAAGCAGGCGGTCGGCCACCTGATCCCCTTTATCGAGCTGGAAAAAGGCGACAAGCCGGAAGCCAAGGGCAAGATCCTGATGGCCACGGTCAAAGGCGATGTGCACGATATCGGCAAGAATATTGTCGGCGTGGTCTTGGGCTGTAATGGCTACGACATCGTCGACCTCGGCGTGATGGTGCCAGCAGAGAAAATTCTGCAAACCGCGATTGCCGAGAAGTGCGACATCATCGGCCTGTCCGGCCTGATCACCCCGTCGCTCGACGAGATGGTGCATGTCGCCCGCGAAATGCAGCGCCAGGGCTTTAGTCTGCCGCTGATGATCGGCGGCGCGACCACCTCGAAAGCCCACACTGCGGTGAAGATCGAGCCCAAGTACCAGAACGATGCGGTGGTCTACGTCACCGACGCCTCGCGCGCGGTGGGTGTGGCCACTCAGCTGCTGTCCAAGGAACTCAAGGCAGACTTTGTCGAGCGTACCCGTCTGGACTACATCGAAGTACGCGAACGCACTGCCAACCGCAGCGCTCGCACCGAGCGTCTGAGCTACGCCAAATCGGTAGAGAACAAGCCCAAGTTCGACTGGGCGACCTATCAGCCGACTATGCCGAGCTTTACCGGCGTTAAGGTGCTGGAAAATATCGACCTCAAGGTGCTGGCCGAATATATCGACTGGACGCCGTTCTTTATCTCCTGGGACCTGGCCGGTAAGTTCCCGCGCATCCTTACCGACGAGGTGGTTGGCGAAGCCGCCACCGCGCTCTATGCCGACGCCCAGGAAATGCTGAAGAAGCTGATCGACGAGAAGCTGATCAGCGCCCGCGCCGTGTTCGGTTTCTGGCCAGCCAACCAGGTGAACGACGACGATCTGGACGTCTACGCCGACAACGGCGAGAAACTGGCCACCCTGCATCACCTGCGCCAGCAGACCATCAAGCCGGACGGCAAGCCGAACTTCTCCCTGGCCGACTTTGTTGCGCCGAAAGACAGCGGCATCACCGATTACGTCGGCGGCTTTATCACCACCGCTGGCATCGGTGCCGAAGAAGTGGCCAAGGCCTACCAGGACGCCGGCGACGACTACAACTCGATCATGGTCAAAGCCCTGGCCGACCGTTTGGCCGAGGCCTGCGCCGAATGGCTGCACAAAGAGGTGCGTACCCACTACTGGGGCTACGACCCGGAAGAAGCGTTGAGCAACGACGAGCTGATCAAGGAAGCCTACAAAGGCATCCGCCCTGCTCCCGGCTACCCTGCCTGCCCGGACCATACCGAGAAAAAGACCCTGTTCACCCTGCTCGACCCGGCGGCAGAGTTCAACAAGGCCGGCGCCAGCGGTGTGTTCCTCACCGAGCACTACGCCATGTTCCCGGCTGCCGCCGTATCCGGCTGGTACTTCGCTCACCCACAGGCGCAGTACTTCGCCGTCGGAAAGATCGACAAGGACCAGGTGGAAAGCTACACCGCACGCAAGAAGCAGGACCTGAATGTCAGCGAACGCTGGCTGGCGCCGAATCTGGGCTACGACAACTGACGATAAAAGGCCTTGAGCAATGGACCTGACCTACTCCTGGAACAAGCTCAAGGCTCGCCTAACAGGCGCTCCAATACCGAGCAGAGCAGAGATTGCCGAGCGCTTAGCGCTGCAGATGCGTGAAAAATGCAGTGCCACGACCTTCATTGGGATAACTGGCAGCGGAGCAAAAAGCAGCACGTCGGCATTTCTCCACCATCTGCTGTCGAGCCAGGGAACCTGCGCGCTGTCACTGTTCGAAAATACGCGCGAATCCATTGTGCGGCGCATGCGCTATCTCACACCCCAGGATCGCTACGCCATCTTCGAGATCAGCGGACATGCCCCCGGCGCAATTGATGACTCTTGTCGCTTTGTACGGCCGGATCTGGCGATACTCACACTGGTCTCGCAGGATCACTACAGCAACCACCGCAGTCTGGATGCAACAGCGGCGGAGAAATCACGGTTGGCGCATGCCGCCTTCGCGAATGGTGGCACCGTTTTTATCAACCTGGATGACCCACTGCTGGCGCCTATCGCGGCGCTCGCGCCTGGGCAATCGGTGACCTACGGCGAACACCCGGACGCGACCTACCGCGCGCTTAACGTGCGCAACAGCGAACAGGGCCGGCTGCTGTTCGACTGCCTGCATGACGGTAAAAGTACCGCCTTCGATATAGGTTTTCTGGGCCGCCATTTCATTGTCAGCGCCTTAGCTGCCATCGCTTGTGCCCACCATCAAGGCCAGCCCATGGATGTGCTGGCATCGCGCGCCGCACGCTATCAGCAACTGGAGGGACGCTGCTCGCTGCACACCTTGCCCGACCAGCGCCTGTATGCCTGCGATACGGTCAAAGCGCCATTTGCCACACTGGAGCTGGCATTCGCACTCACCCGACTGTTCCCAGCGGCGAGCCGGCGCACGATCGTGCTGGGCAAACTCTCGGACTATCCCGGCGCGCAGAGCCCACGCGTCAACCAGGCTTACCGCCTGGCACGTCAGTACGCCGACCGGGTAATTTTCTTTGGCGAGCTGGAGTCGCGCATAAAAGCCAGTGACGAGGATCTCGCCCAAGGCCGTGTGTTGCGGGCGACCACTCTCGAGGCACTCGATACCCTGCTGCAGGAAACGGCAATGCCAGGGGAAGTGATCGTGCTCAAAGGCTCAGGGAAAGTGGACAAACTTCAGCAGATTGTCCCGAGGTCAGTGCAGGCGAACGAGACACAAGAGCCGCTGCATGGCCTCTACCGCGCCCCCGATACGTTCTCCCGCTAGGTTCGGCCCTGTTTCGTCAACGCCTCAGCGCAGGTCTGAAGTCGAGCGGCGCAAGATCTTGATCGAATGCTTGAGGGTCGGCTTGCGAGTCACGCTGATCGCTTTGCGCGTTACCGTATCGATAGTGATATTCCAGAAGCCGCTGCTGGGTACGGTGATGCGCGCCGGAAACTTATCGAAGGCACCACCGTGGTAGGTGTGCCGGCCTCCGTTTTTGAAACTGCGGAAGTTCGCGTCGTTCATCAGGCGAATGTTGCAGGTCTGCGAGCACTCAATGACGACGACGTCATCTTCGTTGAGGTGCTCACGTTGGTGTATGTATTTCATTACCCGCTCCACGCCGCTTAAGTCTGCAAATCAGCGCGCTAGTATGACGTGGCAATGCGGCAACTGCTACCTGGCACGCAGCAGCTGCTCGACGCCTTCAGGAGGCAGGTAGTGCTCCAGAATCACCCGCCAACTGCCATCGGCATGCATTGCGCGAAACTCGGTATTTAGACGTTCTTGCACATCCGCGGCGTTCTCCAACGCCAGGTTGGCCGCTATGTAACTGTGGGTGGTGGCGATGGCCTGCCCCGTCAACAACGGCTGTTCGGCATTACCTAGCCGTTGCCACAGGTAGCTGATACGCAAATCGATCTCATACCAGGCAGCCAAGCGCCCTACTCGCATCAGATGTGCAGCCTGCTCAGGATCAGTGACTTCCACGACCTCTCGACTAGGCTCGCGCATGCTCCGCAATTCGTGCGCCCTGGGCGTACCACTCATGACGGCGACAGGCCCGGCATGCAGTGCCTGTTCCAGCGTGTCATAGGCCTGCTGTGTACTGGCCAGGACATAGGCGGTGGGTAGTACATTGAGCAGCCAGAGAAAGGCATGCTCGCGCTCGGCAATACGCCCCATATTGAGCACCACCGCCTGAGGATCGTCTTGCGCCTCGCTCAATACACGCCGCCATGGCACTTTGCGCATCCGACAATCGAAACCGGCACGTACGCACAGCACCTGCATCAGCTCGGCAAAGATGCCCGGGCGTGCAGAGGTGCCATCGGCGAACGGCATCTGCCCCTGCCCTATATAGACGTTGAGCACCTGAGACTGCGCCAGAGGCGCGCTGCCCAGCAAGAGAAGTAGCAAGATGGCCCGTCGCATCACACTGTTTGCCTGTTTGTTCAACCGCTGCCTCCCTGCCGGACTTTCTCACGCTGTGAACACCAAGGCAGACAATTAACCCAGGGCCGTATCGAGAAACATCATAACTGCGAAGCCTCCCATCAACCCCAAGGTGGCTGAGGTCTGATGACCATTACGGTGCGTCTCCGGGATAATTTCATGGGACACCACAAAAATCATTGCCCCTGCTGCCAGCCCCATACTCACGGGATAGGCCAGCGCATAGCCGCTGGACAAGCCAATACCGACAAGCGCCCCGATCGGTTCCATGATGCCTGTGGCCATCGCCACCAATGAGGCCGTGACGGCGGACAGGCCGGTGGTACGCAACGCCAGGGCGACTGCCAGGCCCTCCGGAATATCCTGGATGGAAATGGCGCTGGCCAGTGGAATGCCCACACTCAGATCGCCAGCAGCAAAGCCCACGCCAATCGCCATGCCTTCGGGCAGGTTATGCAGGGTCACGGCGAAGACGAATAGCCAGACCCGGTTGATTCGCTCGCAATCGGGCCCACAGGGTCCGGTGCTTTCATGTTCGTGTGGGGTGAAGTAGTCGAGGCCGAGCATCAGTAGCACGCCAAGCGCCAGGCCCAGCACCACAGTAGCGGCGCCGAGCATATTGCTATCGGTCAGGGAAGTGGCTGCCTCCAGCCCTGGCAGAATCAGGGAAAACGAACTGGCCGCAAGCATCATCCCGGCGGCGAAACCCAGCATGCTGTCCTGCAGCCGCGCCGATATCCCGCCAAGCCCAATAGCCAGCAGCGCGCCAAATGCTGTTGCGGCAAAACCGGCGAAACCGCCATAGAGTGCATAACGCAGGTTGTCGGCTGGCTGACCCATGGCATTTGCCGCACTGCCGATCAGCAGTGCGATCACAGCCAGCAGGGCAATGGCAAAGCCTACGGTAATCCAGGGGTTGCTACGCGCCTGAGCCACCCAGGCGGAGCGGAAGGTCATGTATTGGTTATGCAGGGTGTCCATAAGGCTCGCTTCATTGATAAGCAGGGAATAAGACTACCGCAGCGACTGTTGCCCTAGAACAAGCCAGGTGCCATAGCAGCCCCATGGCTTCGATAGCTTTTTCGTATCAGTTAGGGCCTGTTGCCGTTTCATCGCGAGCCGCGAACGAAACGGCAACAGGCCCTAACTCTCTGAAGAAAGGCTATGCGATTGGTTCCTTCATATCGATGTCTGGTTATACCCCATCATCTGCCGCATGAAGGTCTACGCTTAGAGTACGATCCCAGGAGGCCTGCCCATGAGCGAACAGGATGATTCCAACACGCCCCTTACCTTCCGGCAGATGCTGCACAGCGTGCTGGCAGCCGCAATAGGTGTACAAAGCGGCAAAAACCGTAGTCGTGACTTCAGCCGCGGCAAGCCCAGCCATTTCATTATTCTGGGCCTTCTGTTTACCGCAGTGTTTGTCCTGGTGATTATCGTGATCGTCAAACTCGTGCTCTACACAGCTGGCTTGTGAAATCAATCCAGCAGCGCATGCAGGTTAAAGTCATAGCGTTTCATGCCTGGCTGATGGGCCACGCTGTAATGGCGAAAGTCGATACCGAAACCGGGCGTTGCCAGACGCTTTAGCAATTGCCGAGCCTGGGCAGCGTTAATCAGCTGCAACACCGGTGCAACCTGATCCTTGCCGCCATGCTGACTGAAGTCATAGCCGGCGTGATAGTCGTAGAGCATGACCATTGCCCAGCCACCCAGACTGTTGTGGCCCGCGACCAACACATTGATATGTCCGTCGATACGCGCCTGTAACACTCGGGCCGAGCTGTTCAATCCGGAAATAGAAACATCTTTGCCAGGCACCAGCCCCTGTTCGGTCACAGCCTGTAGCGCACCGAAAGCCATTTCATCGTTCGCCGACCAGATCAAATCGATCCCTGGCCGTCGCTGCAGCAAGGTGCGGGTTTGTTCGTAGGCGCGCTCACGCTTCCATTCGCCATACACCAACTGCTGGAGCCGCACTTCCGGATGCTCTGCCAGCGCACGCGCCAGCCCCTGTTCGCGCAGGCTGGCAGAAGGTGTTTGGCGCATACCGGACAGAGCCAGCAGTTCGCCAGAGCGCTGATCCAGCGTCTCGATCAGCGCCTTGGCCATCAGGTACCCGGCCTCTTCGTCGTTGGGCACCAGGCTGCCTATCCAGTTGCGGTATTGCTCACGGCTGGCACCAGCCAGGGCCTGTTGCTCTGCCGTCAGGGTACTGTGCAGGGCAAAGACCTTGATTGGCGCCTCGGCAAACAGGCGCAGAATTTCGGGGCCGATATACTGCTCGTTAACGAACAGCAGGTAGTCGGGTGGATCGCTTGAGTCGCGAATCTAGTGCGCGGCCGCAAGCAGCTTGCCTGTGTCACGGGCGCCATAAACGATGCGTAACTGCATGCCCAGATCACGCGCCGCAGCCTGCATGAACTCACTGTAGCTAACCCAGAACGGCTCAGTGGCGTGGCCAGGATTAAGAAAAACCACAGATGCAGGTTTCACCACAGAGGCCTGCACCACCCCACCCAGCATCAGCAAAGTTGCTAACAACAAGTACCGCACCACCCACCTGAACATGCACACCCCCAAAGCCTGGCCGCAGTATAAGGGTTTGGTAGACAGCAGCGGATACTCGCTGGGAAGCAAAGATGCTGCCCGCCGCAAAGCGGGCAGCAGGCCAGGTGCCTTATTGGCCGCTCACCCAGAACACGGCAGTGGCGACTGCGATAAGAATCAGCATGAAGATGGCCTTGGCATCAACGGCACTGTCGCTGTGATCGGACTCGGAATGCTTGGTCATGAACGCCCCCTGTTGTTGTGATTGTAGGTGCACTACACCCTCAGTTAAGACCAGACAGAGCGGTTGCTCAAGCACCCCAGTTATGCTCTTGGCCTCACTTAGAACCCAACGTTCTTTCCATATACTCAAACTTCACTTTTGCGTATATCCCTGAGCTGGTATCTTCCTCCGGCTCCGACAGGAGTGCGCGGCCGTGCGCGCAGACTTGCTGTAAGCAGCCTGATAACAGGACACTTCATGTACGTATATGACCAGTACGATCAACAAATCATTGAGGACCGCGTCAAGCAGTTCCGTGATCAGACCCGCCGCTATCTGGCAGGTGAGCTGAGTGGCGAAGAGTTCCGCCCCCTGCGCCTGCAGAATGGTCTGTACATTCAGCGCTACGCCCCGATGTTGCGCGTTGCCGTGCCCTACGGCCTGCTTTCTTCCCAGCAGGTACGCATGATGGCCAAGATCGCCCGCGACTACGACAAGGGCTACGCCCATATCAGCACCCGGCAGAACGTACAGTTCAACTGGCCGGACCTGGAAGACGTCCCCGAAATTCTCGCCGAGCTGGCCACCGTGCAGATGCACGCCATCCAGACCAGCGGTAACTGCATCCGTAACACCACCACCGACCAGTTCGCGGGCGTGGCCAAGGATGAAATCGTCGACCCGCGCCCCTGGTGCGAAATCATTCGCCAGTGGTCGACCTTCCACCCCGAGTTCACCCACCTGCCGCGCAAGTTCAAGATTGCCGTAAACGGTGCAGTCAGCGACCGTGCAGCCATCGAGGTGCACGACATCGGCCTGGAGGCGGTACGCAACGACGCCGGCGAGCTGGGCTTCCGCGTTTCGGTCGGCGGCGGCCTGGGGCGTACGCCAATAGTTGGCAGCTTTATCAACGAATTCCTGCCGTGGCAGCACCTGATCAGCTACCTCGACGCCATCCTGCGCGTGTACAACCGCTATGGTCGTCGCGACAACAAGTACAAGGCGCGCATCAAGATTCTGGTCAAGGCCCTGACGCCAGCGGTATTCGCCGAGCGCGTAAATGCCGAGTGGGCGCACCTCAAGGATGGCCCGACCACCCTGACCGAGGCGGAAGTGGCCCGCGTTGCCGCCCACTTCATCGACCCCGCCTACCTGCCCCTGCAGGACGAAGACGCCCTACTCGCCCAGCAGGACGCCGAACACCCCGGCTTCGCCCGTTGGCGCCAGCGCAATACCTTCGCCCACAAGAAGCCTGGCTACGTGGCCGTGACCCTGTCCCTCAAGCCCACCGGCGTGGCGCCAGGCGACGTCACCGACAAGCAGCTCGACGTGATCGCCGACCTGGCTGATCACTACAGCTTTGGCGAAGTGCGCAACAGCCACAACCAGAACATCATTCTGGCTGACGTCGAGCAGCGCCAGCTGTTTACCCTGTGGGGCGAGCTGCGTGAAAACGGTTTTGCCACGCCGAACGTCGGCCTGCTGACCGACATCATCTGCTGCCCGGGCGGTGACTTCTGCTCCCTGGCCAACGCCAAGTCGATCCCAATTGCCGAGGCGATCCAGCGCCGTTTCGACGACCTGGATTACCTGTTCGACATCGGCAATATCGACCTGAATATTTCCGGCTGCATGAACGCCTGCGGCCACCACCACGTGGGCCATATCGGCATCCTCGGTGTGGACAAGAAGGGCCAGGAGTTCTATCAGGTCTCCCTGGGTGGCAGCGCTGGTCGTGACGCCAGCCTGGCGCAGATCCTCGGCCCATCCTTCGCCGAAGCCGACATGGCCGACGTGATCGACAAGATCGTCAAGGTTTACGTCGAACGCCGTACCGAAGAAGAATCCTTCCTCGACACCTTCCGCCGCATCGGCGTCGACCCGTTCAAGGAGCGTGTGTATGCAGCGAATCATTAAGAACGGCCAGATTCTCGACGAAACCTGGCATCTGCTGCCCAAGGACGCCACCCTCGACGGCATCCCCAACTGCGACGACCTGATCGTGCCGCTGGCGCTGTGGGTCGAGCACGGCCACGCCCTCAAGGCCCGCGACGGTGGCCTTGGCGTCTGGCTGGATGCCGGCGAAGAGATCGAAGAAATCGCCGACCAGCTGGACAACTTCCAGGTCATCGCCCTGAACTTCCCGGCCTTCACCGATGGTCGCCACTGCTCCACGGCCTACCTGCTGCGCACGCGCTACGGCTATACCGGGGAAGTGCGCGCGATTGGCGATGTGCTGCGCGACCAGCTGTTTTCCTACCAGCGGGTCGGCTTTGACGCCTTTGCGTTGCGGGCTGACAAGGACCCAGTGGATGCGCTGAAGGCCTTCACGGAGTTCAGCGAGGTCTACCAGGCCTCCGGTGATCAGCCGCTGCCACTGTTTCGCCGCCGCGCCTGAGTCTAACGAAAAAGCCCGCCAAAACCTGGCGGGCTTTTTTCTGCGTGCTCAATCTGTCAGTCGACGCGCACCAGCACTCGTCCAGCGATCTGCCCGGCGAGAATCTGGCTGATAGCCTGCGGCACCTCGGCCAGGCCGATTTCAGTGACCAGCGCCTCCAGATCAAGCTTCCATTGCAGCGACAGGCGGTCCCACATCGAAGCCTTGACTACCAGCGGTAACTCCACCGAGTCGACGCCCAGCAGGTTGACCCCACGCAGGATGAACGGCAGCACGCTGCCGCTGAATGCGGTCCCAGCGGTTAAACCACAACAGGCCACACTGCCGCCATAGCGCAGGGCCTTGACCACATTGAAGAGAATCTCACCACCCACGGTATCGACCGCCGCGGCCCACTGCTCTTTGAGCAGCGGTCGCTCGCTACCGGCCTGCAACTCGCTGCGCGCAATCACCCGAGTTGCGCCCAAACGCGTCAGCAGATCGCTCTGCTGGGCTTTACCGGTCGCTGCCACCACCTCATAACCGAGAGTGGCCAGCAGGGCCACCGCCACACTACCGACGCCACCGGTCGCGCCAGTGACCAGTACCGGCCCATCCCCCGGCGTAACACCGGCCTGTTCCAACTTATCGACGCACAGCGCCGCGGTCAGGCCCGCCGTACCCAACACCATGGCCTCGCGCAGGCTCAGGCCTTGCGGGCGTTTGAGCGCCCAGCTCGCCGGAATGCGAATGTACTGGGCAAAGCCACCCGCCGTATTCATGCCCAGGTCGTAACCGGTGACGATCACTTCATCACCAACCGCGAACTCTGCCACGCTCGACGCTTCCACCACACCGGCTGCGTCGATGCCCGGCGTATGTGGGAACTCGCGGGTTACCCCACGATTACCCGTCGCCGAGAGGGCGTCCTTGTAGTTGAGCGAGGAATAGCGCACGCGGATCAGCAGCTCGCCTGCGGGCAATGCGGCCGTATCGCGCTCGACGATCACCTGCTCGAAACCCTGGGTCGTTTGTTCGCGCGCCTGCAGCGCGGTGAAAGTGGTCATCGTATTCCCCTCGGTATGCTTGTGGTTACCAGAAGCGCTGGAGATTGAGCCGGCTCAGGCCATTGACCAGAAAACGCTCGACGGCGACGCTGGCCGCCATGCCGACACGCTCCTGCAGAGTCTTTTTCTCGGCGAAGTGCAAATGGAACAGATCTGCCTCGACTGCCCGTTCGGCCAGGTACTCGTCGCTGGTCTTGAGCTCATCGACCAGTTGTTTTTCCAGTGCTGCCGTGCCGAGCCAGACTTCGCCCGTGGCAATTTCATCGATATCCAGTTGTGGACGATAGCGGGCCACGAAGTTCTTGAACAGCTCGTGGGTGGTCTCCAGGTCTTCCTGGAATTTTTCCCGGCCCTTTTCGGTGTTTTCGCCAAATACCGTGAGGGTACGCTTGTACTCACCGGCGGTAAGCACTTCCACGTCGATGTCATGCTTGCGCAGCAAGCGATGAACATTGGGCAACTGCGCGACCACGCCAATCGAGCCGAGAATGGCGAACGGCGCCGAGACGATGCGCGCGCCAATGCAAGCCATCATGTAACCGCCGCTGGCCGCTACCTTGTCGATGCACACGGTCAGCGGCACGCCCGCCTGACGGATACGCACCAGTTGCGATGACGCCAGCCCATAGCTGTGGACCATGCCACCGCCGCTTTCCAGGCGCAGCACTACCTCATCCTTAGGGGTAGCCATGCTCAACAGAGCGCTGATTTCATGGCGTAGGCTTTCGGTGGCCGAGGCGCGGATATCGCCCTCGAAGTCCAGCACGAATACCCGAGGGCGTTGCTCACCAGCTTTTTTTGCCGCCTTGGCCTGCTTGGCCTCAGCCTTTTGGCTGGCCTTGAGCTGGGCCTTGTCCAACACTGCAGACTCCAGGCGCTGACGCAGGTGCTTGTAAAAGTCATTGAGCTTGTTCACCTGCAACTGCCCAGAACCTCGCCGCCCCCTGCTGCGGGCAGCAGCAATAGCCGCCAGCACGACGACAATAGCCACCACTACAGTGACTGTCTTGGCCAGAAAACCGGCATATTCCAAAAAGAACTCCACGCATTGCTCCTCAGTGTCACGACGCCTGCCCTAACGCAGGCCGTCGAAGTCAGTCCAGCATACCGACGCCCCGGCATCGCGGCCAGCCGACAGGCTAGCAACGCGAATTCAAACAAGCGTATGTTTTTTCGTTGACAGCCGCCCGGCTTCCCCCCTACCCTCGCGGAACTTTCAACGTACCGGGACGACAACGGACGTGGGCAGCATCTACCTGATTCGACATGGCCAGGCCTCCTTCGGTGCCGACGATTACGATGTGCTGTCGCCGGTAGGCGTGCGCCAGGCTGAAGTAGTGGGCGCCCATTTGGCGCAACTCGGTATTCGCCTCGACCGCTGCATCAGCGGCAGCCTGCGACGCCAGCAGCATACCGCCAATACTGCGCTGGCCCAGCTGCATGCGGCCAGCCTGCAGCCCGCCGAGCTGGAAGTCGATCCTGCCTTCAATGAATTCGATGCCGACGCGGTCATTCGTGCCCTGCTGCCTGCCTTGCTGCCCGAGGAGCCGGAAGCTCTGCATATCCTGCGTAACGCCGCGCAACACCGCGCTGAGTTTCAGCGGCTGTTTGCCACATTGATTGGCCGTTGGATTTCCGGCCACCACGACACCGCTGAGCTGCAGAGCTGGCAAGCATTCAGCGCGCAGGTGCAAGACGGCCTGCAGCGCCTGCTACAACGCGCGGACACCAAGCAGAACATCGCCGTATTCACCTCTGGCGGCACCATCACCGCCCTGCTCCACCTGGTAACCGGAATTCCCGTGGCCCAGGCCTTCGAGCTGAACTGGCAGATCGTCAATACATCACTGAGCTGCCTGAAGTTTCGCGGCAGCGAGGTCACCCTGGCTTCCTTCAACAGCCACGTGCACTTGCAGCTGCTGAAGGCGCCGGAGCTCATCACCTACCGCTGAGTCCGGCCCATTGATTGCGTCCATCGGGGCGCGAGACAACTCCCAAGAAAGGAAGACACCATGAGCGTTGCAGACATCGTCCAAACCATGCACTCCAAGTTCAACGCAAGCGCCGCTGCCGGCCTGGATCTGGTATTCCAGTTCAACATCGAAGATGGCGAAAACCACTATCTGATCGTCAAAGACGGCACCTGTGACGTCAAGCAAGGCGACAGCCCGGACGCTAACGTCACCCTGATCATGGACACCGAAACCCTCAAAGGCATTACCAGCGGTGAAACCGACGGCATGCAGGCCTTTATGGCCGGCAAGCTGCGCGCCGAAGGCGACATGATGCTGGCCATGAAGCTGGGCGAGCTGTTCCCGGTCTGAGCCGATAGGCGTAACGACTAGAAAGAACCGGAGTCTTGCGCTCCGGTTTTTTTTCGCCTGAATTCAGAGGCTGTTGCCGTTTCGTGCACGGCCGCGCTTTCGACGACAAGAGATCAGTCCCAAAGCCAATCAGGTTGCCTGATTGAGCAGCAACACGCTGGCCTATAACGACAGTGCAGTCTTGTGAGCACCCAAGGCGCACATTAGATTAGCGAATAGTCTCGAGCCCCAATCATAAGTAGAAGGGATAAGTATGGCGCTTACCGACCAGTCCACCCAGATTCGTGAGGGTGAAGAACTCGATGCCGCGCGCATCGACCCCTACCTCAAGGCCCACATCCCTGGCCTGACCGGCGAGCCGCGCATCAGCCAGTTTCCCGGCGGCGCCTCGAACCTCACCTACCTGCTCGAGTACCCCGACCAGGAATTCGTCCTGCGCCGTCCGCCGTTCGGTCACAAGGCCAAATCGGCCCACGACATGGGCCGCGAGTACCGCATCCTCAATCAGCTCAATGCGGGCTTTCCCTACTGCCCGAAAGCCTATGTGCACTGCACTGACGAGTCGGTGATCGGCGGCGAGTTCTACGTCATGGAGCGGGTCAAGGGCATCATCCTGCGCTCCGAGATGCCCGCCGAGCTTCAGCTCGATGCAGCCAAGACACGCAGCCTCTGCGAAAGCTTTATCGACAAACTGGTCGAGTTGCACCGCGTCGATTACCAGGCCTGCGGCCTGGGTGATCTGGGCAAACCCGAGGGCTACGTGCAGCGGCAGATCGCCGGCTGGAGTGATCGCTACGAGAAGGCCCTAACCCCGGACGCACCACTGTGGGAGCCGGTCAAGGCCTGGCTACGCGACAAGATGCCAGCCGACCACCCCAAACCGGCCATCGTGCATAACGACTACCGCTTCGACAATGTGATCCTCGACCCGCAAAACCCGATGCGCATCATCGGTGTGCTCGACTGGGAGCTGACCACCCTCGGCGATCCGCTGATGGACCTGGGTAACACCCTGGCCTATTGGATTGAGGCGGCGGACCCGGCCCCCGTGCAGTTAATGCGCCGCCAGCCAAGCAACGCGCCCGGCATGCTCACGCGCCAGCAGTTCGCCGACTATTACGCGCAGCGCGCCGGTATCGAGATCAAGAGTATCGACTTCTACTACACCTACGGCCTGTTCCGTCTGGCCGGCATCGTGCAGCAGATCTATTACCGCTTCTACCACGGCCAGACCCAGGACAAGCGCTTCGCCCAGTTCATCCATATGAACAAGCTGCTGGAGCATATGAGCCTGCAGGTCATCCACAAATCGACGCTGTAACTAGGGTCTGTTGCCGTTTCGTTCGCGGCCGCGCCGGAGCCAGTTTTAGCGCGAGGCAAGGCACGAGATGCGAGGTTTAGTGGGCTAAATGAGCCATCGAGAAACGCAGCATCGCGCTAAAACGG
>JAHJXZ010000247.1 GCA_018827205.1 Gammaproteobacteria bacterium
CTGCACTTTGCGCATAATCGGCGCCTCGCTATCGCTTATGGGCCTGAGTACCTAATGATGATCTGGCGCCATCTGCTGCTACCGCTGACCGCTGCAATCGGCCTGGCCATGGTCGTTTGGGGCGGCTTTATGCCCGACTACTGGATGCGTCGCCATCTGCCGCCGGGCATGGACCCCGACTACCCACAGCAGTCGGTACTGGTCTTCTGCGCCATTATCCTGGCCGAGTGCCTGCTTCTGCTCGCGGTGTTGCGTCCCGCCTCCTATTGCCGATCATGGGGCCGTGCCCTGTGCGCCAGCGTGCTCGCCCTGGTCATCGCCGCGTTCTGGTTTAGCGGTTTCATGCACGCGCCCCCCTACTACGGCATGCACCTGCAATGGTGGCTGTTGGTCAGCCTCGGCTTGCTGCTACTGACGCTCTATTCCGCCGGCCAGAGCTGGTGGCAGCGGCGCCAGAAGGTGAAGCAATGAACGCACCCGCGAGCATCTTCACCCCAAGCTGGCTGGCCGAACTGGAGCTGGCCTACGGCCGCGATGGCGATGCCACCCGCCCGACCCTACGCCGCCATAAAGGCCCGCTGCGGGTGCAAAAGCATCTGTATGCCGAAGGGCCAGAGGTGTGTCAGCACATCATCGTGCATCCGCCCGGCGGAATTGCCGGCGGTGATCGCCTGGATATTTCTGCCACGGTCGGCGCCAACGCCTGGGCCCAACTGACTAGCCCCGGCGCAGCCAAGTGGTACCGTGCGGCCGGCCCGGCCTACCAGCACCTCAGGCTACGTGTCGAAGCCGGCGCCACCCTGGAATGGCTGCCGCAGGAAACCATCGTCTATGCCGCCGCCCAGGCTGAACTGACCACCGATATCGACCTGCTCGGCGATGCCAAGCTGCTCTATTGGGACATCGTCGCCCTCGGCCGCCCAGCCAGTGGCGAACGCTTCGATGCTGGGCACTTCCAAGCCCAACTGAATATCCGCCGCGACGGCCAGCTGCTCTGGCATGAACGCCAGCGAGTGGTCGGCGACGATGGCCTGCTCGCCTCACCCATCGGCCTGGACGGCAAACCGGTATTTGCCACCCTGCTGATCAGCGGCGAAATCGACAACGACCTGCTGGAACGCTGCCGCAACCTGGTTACACCAGTGCGCGGCGACCTGACTCAATTACCGGGCCTGCTCGTCGCCCGCTGCCTGGCCAGTGAAGCACTGCACGCCCGCGCCTGGCTGATCGAACTTTGGCGCTTGTTGCGCCCTGAATTGCTCGGGCGCGCTGCCGTGCCCCCACGAATCTGGAGTACCTGACTGATGGACCTGACGCCCCGCGAAAAAGACAAATTACTGATTTTCACCGCAGGTTTAGTCGCCGAACGCCGCCTCGCCCGTGGGGTAAAGCTCAACTATCCGGAAGCTATGGCCTATATCTCCGCCGCACTGCTGGAAGGCGCCCGCGACGGCAAGACCGTGGCCGAGCTGATGCACTTCGGCACCACCCTGCTAACCCGTGATCAGGTAATGGAAGGCATCCCGGAAATGATCCCGGAGATTCAGGTCGAGGCCACCTTCCCGGATGGCACCAAGCTGGTCACCGTCCACCAACCGATCGCTTGAACATGGTTATTCAAGACGCGACCGCAGACGATCTGCCCGCCATCCTGGCCATCTACAACGACGCCGTGCTCAACACCACGGCGATCTGGAACGAAACCCAGGTCGACCTGGCCAACCGCCAGGCCTGGCTGAGCGAACGCAACGCCGCCGGTTTCCCCGTACTGGTAGCCCACGATGCTGCTGGAGAGGTCGTCGGCTACAGCAGCTATGGCACCTGGCGCGCCATCGAAGGCTTTCGCCATACCGTCGAGCACTCGGTGTATGTACGTAGCGACCAACGCGGCCAAGGCCTCGGTCCGCGGCTGATGCAGGCGCTGATCGAGCGCGCCCAAACGGCAGGTCTGCACGTTATGGTCGCCGCCATCGAGAGCGGCAACAGCGCCTCGATTCGCCTGCACGAACGCCTCGGCTTCGTCACCAGCGGCCAGATGCCGCAAGTCGGCCGCAAGTTTGGCCGCTGGCTGGACCTGACCTTTATGCAGCTGATGCTTAACCCTGAGCGGAGTGGGTCCTGATGCTGAGCATCGCGCGCCTCGCGGCAGCAGATTTTGAGTCGTATCGCCAAGGCCTGCTGGCCCTGCTGCTCGACTCCGTCGCCCACGGCGCCTCTGTTGGCTTTCTCGCCGATCTGGATACTGATTCAGCCGACGTCTATTTCGACCAAGTCCTAGCCGGGCTGCGCGACGGCACTCACCTGCTTTGGCTGGCCCATAAACAGGGCGAGATACTGGGTAGCGTGCAACTGGTGCTTTGCCAGAAGCCCAACGGCCTCAACCGCGCCGAGGTGCAGAAGTTACTGGTACACAGCAACGCCCGCCGCAGTGGCATCGCCAACAGCCTGATGCAGCGCCTGGAAGGCGAAGCAGCCGAGCTGCAACGCGGCTTACTGTACCTAGACACCGAAGCCGGCAGCGAAGCCGAAGCCTTCTACCAAGCCCAAGGCTACACCTGCATCGGCGGGCTACCTGACTACGCCTGCGGGCCTGACGGGCAGTACCGAGCAAACGCCATCTACTACAAAACCTTGTCGAGACCCCAACTATGATTCCCGGCGAATACCAGATCCAGGATGGCGAAGTCGAGCTTAATGCCGGCCGCCGCACCCTTAGCCTGACCGTAGCCAACAGTGGCGACCGGCCGATCCAGGTCGGCTCGCACTACCACTTTTTCGAAACCAACGATGCGCTGAGCTTTGATCGCGGCGCGGCGCGCGGTATGCGCCTGAATATCCCGGCCGGTACTGCGGTGCGCTTCGAGCCCGGGCAGAGTCGTGAAGTCGAACTGGTCGACCTGGCCGGCCATCGCCGCGTGTTCGGCTTTGCCGGGCGGGTGATGGGTGAGCTGGATTAAGCATACCCACAGGGAAATTCGTTCACCTGTAGGAGCGGGCTTGCCCGCGAAAGTGAGCGCAGCGAACGGTTGCAAACCCAATTGAATCTGAAGGCGAACCCATGAAAATCTCCCGCCAAGCCTACGCCGATATGTTCGGCCCAACCGTCGGCGACAAGGTGCGCCTGGCCGATACCGAACTGTGGATTGAGGTGGAGAAAGACTTCACCACCTACGGCGAAGAAGTGAAATTTGGCGGCGGCAAGGTGATCCGCGACGGCATGGGCCAGGGCCAACTGTGCGCCGCCGATGTGGTCGACACGCTGATTACCAACGCACTGATCATCGATCACTGGGGCATCGTCAAAGCTGACGTGGGTCTCAAGGACGGCCGCATCGCCGCCATTGGCAAGGCTGGCAACCCGGACATCCAACCCGACGTAACCATCGCCATCGGCGCCGGCACCGAGGTGATCGCTGGCGAGGGCATGATCCTCACCGCTGGCGGCATCGACACGCACATCCATTTCATCTGCCCGCAGCAGATCGAAGAAGCGTTGATGAGCGGCGTCACCACCATGATTGGCGGCGGCACCGGGCCGGCCACCGGCACCAACGCCACCACCTGCACCTCGGGCCCCTGGCATATGGCGCGCATGCTCCAGGCCGCCGATGCCTTCCCGATGAACCTGGGTTTTACCGGCAAAGGTAACGCCTCGCTGCCAGAGCCGCTGATCGAGCAGGTCAAGGCCGGCGCCATTGGCCTCAAGCTGCACGAGGACTGGGGCACCACCCCGGCCGCCATCGACAACTGCCTGAGCGTGGCCGACCAGTACGACGTGCAGGTGGCGATCCACACCGACACCCTGAACGAGTCCGGCTTCGTTGAAACCACCTTGGCCGCGTTCAAGGGTCGCACCATTCACACCTATCACACCGAGGGTGCTGGTGGCGGCCACGCGCCAGACATCATCAAGGCCTGCGGCTTCCCTAATGTGCTGCCCAGCTCGACCAACCCGACCCGGCCGTTCACCAAGAACACCATCGATGAACACCTGGACATGCTGATGGTCTGCCACCACTTGGACCCGAGCATTGCCGAAGACGTAGCGTTTGCTGAAAGCCGTATCCGCCGCGAAACCATCGCCGCCGAAGACATCCTGCATGACCTCGGCGCGTTCTCGATGATCAGCTCCGACAGCCAGGCCATGGGCCGCGTTGGCGAAGTGATCACGCGCACCTGGCAGACCGCAGACAAGATGCACAAACAGCGCGGCCCGCTGGACGGCGACGGTGAAGGCAACAGCAACTTCCGGGTCAAACGCTACATCGCCAAGTACACCATCAACCCGGCGATCACCCACGGCATCAGCCATGAAGTGGGTTCAATTGAGGTCGGGAAATGGGCAGACCTGGTGCTCTGGCGCCCGGCGTTCTTCGGGGTAAAACCGACGCTGATTTTGAAGGGCGGCGCCATTGCTGCCAGCCTGATGGGCGACGCCAACGCCTCGATTCCGACACCGCAGCCGGTGCACTACCGACCGATGTTCGCCAGCTATGGCGGCAGCCGTCACGCCACCAGCTTCACCTTTATCAGCCAGGCGGCGCTAGATGCCGGAGTGCCCGAACAACTCGGGCTGAAGAAGAAGATTGGTGTGGTTAGAGGCTGTCGCGAAGTGCAGAAGACCGACCTGATTCACAACGACTACCTGCCGACTATCAAAGTCGATCCGCAGAACTATCAGGTCAAGGCCGATGGCCAGCTGCTCTGGTGTGAACCGGCCGATGTACTGCCGATGGCGCAGCGTTACTTTCTGTTCTGAAGGCTCTCTATCCAAGATAGTGAGCCAGAGTGAAAGCCCGCACATGCCGTGCGGGCCAAGCGCGGCTCAACTCGCCGCGGCTATCTGCTCGTCATAGGTGCTGAGATAGGCAGATGAAAGCGTGCGCTTCTGCGCTTCACTCAACAGCTTGCCGGCCATTTGGAAGAATTTTTGTTCTTCCTCGTGCAGATGATGATGCACCTTCTCCGATAGGGCTTTGGCCTGGACCAGCCAGCTCGGGCTGCTGAGTTCGGTCTCTTCCAGGCCCTCAATCATTTCATCCATCTCGTGATGCTCGGCGATGGCATGACGCGACAAGTCCACGCCTAGATCGTCCTGCATCAGTGGGATATAGAAGTTGCGCTCTTCAGCCACCGAATGCGCGGCCAACTCTTGTTTCAATTCGGTAAACAGGGCTTCTCGCTCGGGACTTTCACCGCTGGTCGCCACCATTTTCTCGGCCAACTCACGCTGACGGTCGTGGCTGATGCGCAGCGCTTCAAAAATCGTCATGGGCTAAACCTCTTCCGTGGTCACAAATACACCCTGCTGTGACCCCAGTAACCGCCGAAAAGTGCCATAACGGCTCAAGCAGCGCCCTCAGCGTAACTGACTGTCCTTGCTGCCACGGCGGTTATACCCACTGAACTGCGCCTGCTCTTTGTCGTGCTCAGATTGGCAAGAAACGCACAGGCGTACGCCCTTGATCGCCTGACGCCGAGCCTCGGGAATCAGCGCAGCGCACGCTTCGCAGTGGGTCAGGCTCTCGCCGCTGGGCAGTTGGCTGCGCACACGCTGAATGGCGTCGTCGATGCTGCTGTCGATCTGTTCTTGTACTGCTCCATCACTGCTCCAACCGCCGGCCATAGTCGCCTCCACATGCGTTGCACTGGCTAGCAGATATGGACGTCACAGCGGCTATTTACAAGCGCAGTTGATCGGCGGTCTATTCGTGCACATTCATAAACTCTTCAGCCCAGACGATGTAATCCTCTGGCTGGGTATAGGTATGCGTCAGCTCGGTCGCGCTGAGATCACTGGACTGCGCCCCACGCTGCTCGCGCAGGCAGTCATAGGTCGCCTTGATGGCGGCAAAGTAGGCGGCATGGCCGTTGACCACAATGCGTACGCCGAGCTTGGCCAAGCGTTCGTTGTCACGCAGCTTGGGGTTGCCGTAGGTGACCAGCATCAGCGGAACGCTCAGCGCTGCAGCAATCTGTTCCAGATGGTCAAAGTCCTCAACGCCGACGATGCAGATAGCATCGGCACCAGCGGCCTGGTAAGCCTGGGTACGGAGGATAACTTCATCAAGCTGCAGCACGCCCGCATGGGTACGCGCGATGATGGCCAGATCAGGATCAACTCGCGCTTCCAATGCAGCCCGGATCTTGCCGACGCCCTCGGCGACACTAATCAGGTCAGTGGACTTGCGCCCAAATTGCGCCGGCAACAACGTGTCTTCGATGGTCAGCGCGGCAATCCCGGCACGCTCCAACTCGATCACAGTCCGCATCACGTTAAGTGCATTGCCGTAGCCATGGTCCGCATCAGCGATCACCGGCAAGCGGCTGACACGGCCAATGCGCGTGGCCTGCTCGACAAATTCGCTGAGGGTAATCAGGGCAAAATCCGGCGCGGCCAGAACTTGTAGTGAAGCTACAGATCCGCCCAGAATACCGACTTCAAAGCCAAGGTCAGCGGCAATCCGCGCTGCCATTGGGTCAAACACTGAAGCGGTGTGATAGCAGCTATTTGAAGCAAGAAGCGCGCGAAATTGCGCGCGAAGGTCGTGATGCGAGGCTCTTTGCATGGGGTGCACCATCGGTCAGGGTCAGTTCTTGGCACGCAATTATGTAGCAAAACTACAAAACCCGTCATGTAGTAAAACTACATGATCGACCAACAACCTTGCGCCCGCCTTTCAGTCCGCGAACAACACCTTGCGCCGTTGAGGTGATATCTACGATCTAGCGAGCTAGAGACCTGCAAGGCGCTACGTTAGTAACAGCCTCCGGCTGGTCAAAACAGGCGAGGAAGCGGACTGAGCTCGCACACGAGTGTACTGTTGTACATGAGCATTCCGACTGGGCTCGCATCCCGGCCTGTTTTTAACGCCGCAGGGCCGACGCGCAGCAGATCGCGAGCTCTGCCGGCAAGCGCGGCCCAAAGCCTGCGCCGGTAAGCAGCCCATAGGCCATCCACAGCATCACACCGGCATACAGCAGACGCGGCAGCCAGGTGGCCAGCTGCTCGGTCAGGCTATCCAGCTTCTGGGTTTCCACCCCGGCGTAGTTGAGCAGGCTGGCCGGCAGGGTGCCGCTGGCCTCGCCAGTGCGAATCAGGCCAAGCGCCAGCCCCTGGCCGGGAAAGTCGACCGACGCCAGTGCCTGAGCCAAACCCTGGCCGTGTTGAATAGCTATCTGCAGGCTGCTGAAGCGCTTGCGCAGCGGCGCATGGCTGATTACCGCGCAGGCCTTGGGCAAGGCTTCAAACATCGGCATGCCGGCCTCCAGCATCAGCCCCAGGCTGTCGAAAAAATCACGCAGATTACGCCGCAGCAGCGCCGGGCCAAGAATCGGCATACTCGCCAACAGTCCGTCGAGAGGCGACGCCGCGCTAGCTGGCGCGTGCTCACGGCGTCGATATAGCCCACGCCCTAGACAATACAGAATCCCCAGCACCAGCAACGGCCAGAGCACACCCCACAGATAACCGGCAACGCTCAGCTGGCCGCCGACCAACGCCGGTAGTGGCTGGATAAACAACGCCAGCACCAGCACCGCCGCCGGCATCAGCAAGCGTGACTTCACAGCGGCGGCCTGCTGCGCCCGATAGTTGTAGCGCTCACCAAGACGCTGGTAAACCGCTGCCAGGCAGCCACTGGCCTGGGCGGCGCGCAGCAGGGTGCTGTCCAGCTGGGTAAACAAGCCACTGCGCAGTCCGGCGCTGGCCATGTCGCTACCCCCGGCGATCAATGCTTGCAGGCTGACCAGTGCAGCTCGGCCACGCGCAGGTACTTGCACACTGAGCAGCGCCCGTTCGACCGGCACACCGGCTTTCTCCATGGCTGCCAGATGACTGAATAGCTGTGCGCGCGCAGCAAGATCAAGCAGAACAGGACGTGAGGTTGGCATAGGCAGGCTCAGCAAGGTGAGAACGACACAACAGGCGCCAGGTTAGCAGGCCACGTAACGCGCAGCGGGCTATTCGGTGGCAGTCGGCAACTCGGCTTGCGGCAGCCAACGGCGGAATATCTGAGCGAAGCTGCCGTCCTCATGCATGCTTTCGAGGGCACGCCGCCAACGCTCGACCAGCGCCGCATCGGTCTGCGGAGAGAAGGCGATGTAGTAGGCCGAACGCATAAACGGCAGGTGCGCCTGCACCTGATCCGGGCTTAAACCGCCACTGGCCAGTTCGTCCTTCAGGGTCAGGTCTTCAGTGGCAATCAATTGCACCCGCTCATGCTTGAGCATGGTCACCATATTCTTCGAACTGGTGACCCCGTAGAGATTCTTGAAGCCGCGCGCACTCAGGGTTTCAAAGGTGTACCACTGCTTCGGCACGGCCAGCGGGCCGCTCTCGGCAGCTTGCTGCAGGTTGTCGAAGCGCAGATTGCGCGATTTCAGCGAGTAGAAGCTGGTGGTGCCGATCAACAACGGGCCAACCCACTGAAACTTGGCCTCACGCTCCGGCGTACGCACAGTGGAGAAGATCGCAGTATTGGGCTCGCGCTGGGCCAGATGATAACCGCGCGTCCAGGGCAGCAACTCGATTTTGCCCGCATCACCGGTGCGCTCGATCAGCGCGCGCACCACTTCTATGGACAGGCCGCGCAACTCACCATCGCGGTTAAAACTGGTCGGTGGCGCTTCCTCAGTCAGCAAATGCAATTCGGCACGCGCAGGCCCAGCTAAGCAAAGCAGCAGCCAGATCATCAGCGCGCAGCATGGTTTTAGCAAAGTGGGGACTCCAAGCACTGGCTTCAGATTAGCTCAGCGCTGGACAAGGCGCGCTAAGGCAAGGAAGGCGTGGCCGGCATACTGAACGGTTGGGTAAACCAGCGCTGATGTATGCGCTCCAGGCTACCGTCGCGCAGCAACTCATCGAGGGCCAACTGCCAGCGCTGGACCAGTACTGGATCGGTGTTTTTCGAGAAAGCGATATAGGAGTTGTTGCCCATAAAGGTGAACTGCAACTCGACCTCATCACGGCGCATGCCTTGCTGCGCGAGCATGTCATCCAGTGCCAGGTTGTTGGCCACCAGCAACTCGATACGGCCGTGTTTGAACATTTTCATCATGTGCTGGGGCGTTGGCACACCGTAAAGGTTCTTCAGCCCCCGGTCGCTGAGGTATTCATAGGAGTACCACTGCTTGGGCACTGCCAGGGTGGTGAACCGTTCAACATCCTTCAGCGTACGCACATTCAGCCCGGCACCGCGCCGCGCATAGAAACTGGTATGCCCCTGGGCAATCGGCCCGACCCACTGGAACAGCGCCTCGCGCCGGGCAGTACGCACTGTAGAGAACAGGCCGCTGTTGGCCTCGCGTTGTACCTGATGGTAGCCACGGGTCCAGGGCACCAGCTCGATACGGGCGTCCTGCCCGGTGCGCTGAATCAGCAGCTCGACCACTTCCACGGCCATGCCGGTCAGCTTGCCATCTTCGATATAGCTGAGCGGTCGGTATTCTTCGGTATACAGGCGCAGCTCGTC
The DNA here is from genome assembly GCA_018827205.1 of Gammaproteobacteria bacterium. Lineage (GTDB taxonomy): Bacteria > Pseudomonadota > Gammaproteobacteria > Pseudomonadales > Pseudomonadaceae > Aquipseudomonas. The sequence continues at coordinate 9,474 of JAHJXZ010000247.1, forward strand.
CGCTAGCACCGATTTACAGCAGCCAAGCAACAACATAACGAGCCAGAACTTCAACCGCATTGGGCAATACCTGCAAAACATCCGAACAATGGGCCGAAACGCAAAATGATAAACAGCCATTGATGCAACAACCAGCATAGTTCTGCGGCAAATCAGCGCGAGGGCTATGGATTGGACGTCAGTTCCATCTGACGCGCCCGCTGCCATTGCGCCAGGTTCTCGCGACTTACCCGCTGCACCTGCAGCGCGATATTCACCGGTTGTGGCGATAGCTCGCCACGCATACTTCGCGCGGCCAATTGGACGGCCTGATAGCCGATGGCATGGGCTTGCTGGATCATCAGGCTGTAGATTTCACCCTTGTCCAGCGCCTCAATCAGCACAGGGTCAGCATCGAAGCCGACATGCAGTAATTCCCCGGCCTTACCGAGCCGCCGCAGCGCTGCCAGAGCGGCACGTGAACTGGTGCTGTTGGGCGTAAACACACCATCCAGTTGTGGCAGCTGATCACGCAAGGCATTCACCGCAGCCTGGCTGTCGTCGCCGATAAAGGTGTCGACCAGGACACTAAGGCCACCCTGCTCAGCCCCCTGGCTAAAGCCGCGCTCACGCTCGCTGGTCGAGGGTACACCGGCCTTCAAACGCAACAACGCGACCTTGCCCTGCCCACCGAGCGCCGCGGCCAAGGCCTGCCCAGCCTGCACACCGGCGAGGAAATTATCGGTAGAAACCACACCGCGCACTGCACTGCCGGGCAGATCACGGTCGAAATACACGGTATTGATGCCGCTGCCCGCCAATTGCTGCACACGCTGGGCGATCTCGGGACCGCTGGGGGCGATAACCAGGGCCTTACAGCCATGCTCAACTACCCAGTTGATCATTTGCAGCTGGGTTTCCACGCGCCCCTCGCGGCCGGGCCCGCGAAAATGCACGTCCAGATCAAGTGCCTGGCCCGCCTGTCGCGCGCCCGCCTCCACCTGCCCCCAGAAGGGCGTAGCTCCCGCCGCCACCACACCGATACAGTCCTTTGCCAGAGCCGATGCCGCCCAACTGGTTAATACAACAACGAGCAACAGTGAAACGTGCAGCTGACATCGGCCGTACATCAGAATCACTCCCAAAAAGTTGACACGTCGCGCGCCTAACCAAGCAGCGTGATAGCGTCACTACAGAGTCACTAATATCACTTTAGCATCAGGCCATTAGCCTCGCCGGGCACAAGACTAGCGGTCACCTGCCAAAAAACCGTACAACACCGCTGCCCCTCACACTTTTTCACACTCCAGGCGACGGCTGGGCTGGTAGCCGCCGCTCAAGCAGGCGATGATCGCGTCTCTTTCCTGCACCTTGAATGACATGACCGATACCACGCAAAGCACTCAGGCCACGCACAAACCCCGCCCGCTGATCGATTTGCTGGTCAGTATCCTGATTCCCTCCCTGATCCTGATGAAACTCAGTGGCGAGAGCCGACTGGGTGCCGACGGCGCGCTGATGCTGGCGCTGGCCTTCCCCCTGGGCTGGGGCAGTTTCGAGCTGCTCAAGTACCGCAAATTCAACTTTATCGCGCTGCTCGGCCTGATCAGCGTGCTGCTTACCGGCGGCATTGGCCTGCTCAAGTTGGACAACCAGTGGCTGGCGATCAAGGAAGCGGCGATCCCCGGCATTATCGGCATCGCCGTGCTGGTCTCGACCCGCACCCGCTTCCCGTTGATCCGCACCATGCTGTTCAACAAGACCGTGCTCAACGTCGACAAGATCCATGAGCGCCTGGAGCAGGCCGGCAATACCGAGCGCTTCGAAGCTCGCTTGCTCAGGGCCACCTACTGGCTGAGCGGCACCTTCTTCTTTTCCTCGGCAATGAACTACGTGTTGGCCAAGTGGATCGTGATCAGCCCGGCTGGTAGCGAAGCCTTCAACGAAGAGCTGGGGCGGATGAACCTGCTAAGCTATCCGATGATCGCCATCCCCTCGATGATCATGCTGATGGCCATCTTCTATTACCTGTGGCGCACCATCCACGGCCTTACCGGCCTCAAGCTGGAAGATGTGATGGCCAATGCTGAACAGGAAGAGCAACCCTAAGCTGCCCGGACTGACGCGCCACGAATGCTGACGCTCTCCGCCTACCTGGGCCTGTTTATTTCGGCCCTGGGTGCAGCCACTCTGCTGCCACTGCAATCGGAAAGCGTGCTGGTGGCGCTACTGCTCAGCGGCGCCTATTCGCCCTGGGCTCTGCTGGCGGTGGCCAGCGCCGGCAATATCCTCGGCGCGCTGCTCAACTGGCTGCTCGGCCGTTACCTCGAACATTTTCGCCACAGCCCCTGGTTCCCAGTCAGCGATGCTCGCCTGCAACAAGCACAGCGCGGTTATGCGCGTTATGGCCGCTGGTCACTGCTGCTGAGCTGGGTACCGATCATCGGAGATCCGCTGACCCTGGTCGCCGGGGTAATGCGCGAGCGCCTGTGGGTTTTCCTGCTGATCGTCAGCCTGGCGAAAACCGCCCGCTATGCTGTATTGGCCGCCCTGACCCTCGGCTGGAGCTGAGTTACGCCGCGCGACACACGCCGTAACGCCAACAGCAAGCACGAGGTTGAGCATCGGCGATGCCTCCGTGATACTGCGCAGCCTTCGCACAAGGGGTGTGCGATGACCGTCGCAGAGCGAAGGAGTGATCTCAGTGGAGCTGCATCCGTGATGAAAAGGAGCGATCTGGTCTGGACCCTGGTGGGTCTCGGCGCCGTGCTGCTGTCGTGCTACTTGCTCTATCACCAAGTGCGCACTATTTCCCTGGATGAAATCGCCGACAGCTTGCGCGCTATTCCGCGCCTGAATTGGCTGCTGGCTGCCGGGGCCACGCTGGGGGCCTACAGCGCGCTGGCCTGGTACGACCGCATCGCCCTCGCTCACCTCGGCAAGAAAATCCCCTGGCACTTTATAAGTCTGTGCTCATTCACCACGTATGCGCTGGCCCATAACATTGGCGCCTCGGTGTTTTCCGGCGCGCTGGTGCGTTACCGCGCCTACCGCAGCAAAGGCATGACACCCCAGGAAATCGGCATCCTGATCGTGTTCTGCTCTTTCACCTTCGTCCTCGGCACCCTCCTGGCCAGCGGCTGTGTACTGGTGCTGGAGCCGGATCTGATCCACCGCGTGACCAAGGTCACGCCGCTGGTGTCGGAGATCATCGGCGCACTCCTGCTGCTGTTGGTCGCCCTCTACGTGCTCGGCTCCTGGCGCCACTTCAAGCCCTGGCACTGGGGCAAGCTGCATCTCGAATACCCACGCCTGGGGATTGTCGGCCGCCAGCTGCTGGCCGGTCCGCTGGAGCTGGCCTGCGCCGCGGCGATCATCTACTTCGCCCTGCCGGCGGAGAACAACCCTGGCTACCTGGTGGTGTTCGGCGTTTTCCTCGCTTCGTTCTCGCTGGCGCTGTTGTCCCATGCCCCTGGCGGCCTGGGCGTACTCGAAGTGACCTTTCTCGCAGCGATGCCCGAGCTGCCGGCAGCGGACGTACTCGCTGCGCTGATCGTATTCCGCTGCTTCTACCTGCTGCTGCCATTTGCCCTGTCGCTGCTGGTAGTAATGGGGTTCGAGTGGACACAGTGGCAAAGCCGCCTCAACGATTCGGACACCCCGCCACTACCCTGAGCCGAATAGCACCGGATAACCGGGGGCAGCATTACGCTGCGCACTCGCATAGAATGCGCGGCCGTTTTTGGGCCAGGCCGTCACGACAGTAACTTGCCAGGCTGTCGCAGCAGGACGCCCGAAAACCTCCCGGTACTTATTCAGGAACAGCGCGCCGCATGACTCTCTCTACACCCGCCCGCGCCTGCGGCATCGACTTCGGCACCTCCAACTCCACCGTCGGCTGGATTCGGCCGCACGCCGAGACTCTGATTGAGCTAGAAGACGGCAAGATCACCCTGCCGTCGGTGGTGTTCTTCAACCTCGAAGAGCGCCGCCCGGTTTACGGCCGCCTGGCCTTGCAGGAATACCTGGAGGGCTACGAAGGCCGCCTGATGCGCTCGCTGAAAAGCCTGCTGGGCAGCAAGCTGCTGAAAAGCGAAACCACCGTGCTGGGCAGCGCCCTGCCATTCAAGGACCTGCTCGGCTTCTTTATCGGCGAACTGAAAACCCGCGCCGAAAACACCGCTGGCCGTCCGTTCGAGGAAGTGGTGCTGGGCCGCCCGGTGTTCTTCGTCGACGACGACCCGGTGGCCGACCTGGAAGCCCAGAACACCCTGGTGGCCGTGGCGCATAAGCTCGGCTTCAAGGATGTGTCGTTCCAGTACGAGCCGATTGCCGCTGCCTTCGACTACGAGTCGGGCATCAGCCAAGAAGAGCTGGTGCTTATCGTCGATATCGGCGGCGGTACGTCGGACTTTTCCCTGGTGCGCCTGGCCCCAGAGCGGCGCAGCGTGGCCGACCGGCATGACGACATCCTCGCCACCGGCGGCGTGCATATCGGCGGTACTGACTTCGACAAGCAGCTGTCGCTGGCCGGCGTAATGCCGCTTTTCGGTTACGGCAGCCGGATGAAAAGCGATGCGCCGATGCCTACCAGCACGCACCTCAATCTGGCCACCTGGCACACCATCAACGCGGTGTATTCGGCCCAATCGCAACGTCAGCTGCAGAGCATGCGCTACGACATTGTCGACCCGACTGGCATCGACCGCCTGTTCCAGCTTATAGAACGCCGCGACGGCCATTGGCTGGCCATGCAGGTAGAAGAAAGCAAGATCGCCCTGACCGAGCAGGACGCACGCCCGATCGACCTCAGCCGCCTGGAAGACGGCCTGGTCGCCGAGCTGACCCGTGAGCTGTTCGAAGGCGCCATTGAGCCACTGCTGGAGCGCGTGCGCGCCAGCGTCACGCAACTGCTCAGCGATGCCGGAGTCAGTGTGGCGCAGGTCGATACGGTGTTCTTTACCGGCGGCTCCAGCGGCATTCCAGCATTGCGCCAGAGCGTTGCGGCGATGCTACCAAACGCCCGTCATGTCGAAGGCAACACCTTCGGCAGCATCGGCAGCGGCCTGGCGATTGAAGCGCAGAAGCGTTACGGCAATTGTTAAGACGGGTGCTTTAACCGCATCCTCCGCCATAAAAAACGCCAGCTCAAAGCTGGCGTTTTTTATTTGCGAAGAATTAGCGCGGCACAGCCGGCTTCTTCACCGGTTTCTTGCCTTTGCCCTTGGCAGCATCGGCACGCTCTTTAGCGGCCTGCTGGTTACGCACTTGCGCAGCCGCTTTGGCCTGCTCGCGCTTGTCCCAAGGGTTGCCGCCTGCCGCGCCGGTGTCACGCGGCGGTAAGCCGGTGTGCTGAGTCAGCATCGGCTTGCTCTTGGCAGCGGAAGCCCCAGCCACTTTCTTACTACCGGCTGGCGTCGAATTCTTACGACGTGCGCTCTGGTAACCATCGGTCGCCGGCTGGTGCAAGGGAATTAGCTGATTCTTGCCTGGCCCGATCAGATCGGCACGGCCCATGCGCTCCAGTGCCTCGCGCAACATCGGCCAGCCTTTTGGATCGTGGTAACGCAGGAAGGCCTTGTGCAGGCGGCGCTGCGCCTCGCTCTTGACGATGGTCACGCCATCGCTCTTGTAGCTGACCTTGCGCAGCGGATTCTTACCCGAGTGGTACATGGCCGTGGCGGTGGCCATTGGCGACGGGTAGAAGGCCTGTACCTGGTCGGCACGGAAGCCATTACCTTTGAGCCACAGGGCCAGGTTCATCATGTCTTCGTCGGTGGTGCCCGGGTGCGCAGCGATAAAGTACGGGATCAGGTACTGCTCTTTGCCCGCCTCTTTCGAGTACTTCTCGAACATGCGCTTGAACTTGTCATAGCTGCCAATGCCCGGCTTCATCATCTGATTGAGCGGACCTTCCTCGGTGTGTTCCGGGGCGATCTTCAGGTAGCCACCCACATGGTGGGTGACCAGCTCCTTCACATACTCCGGCGACTCGACCGCTAGGTCGTAACGCAGGCCAGAGGCAATCAGAATCTTCTTCACGCCCGGTAGCGCACGGGCACTGCGGTACAGCTGAATCAGACTGGAGTGGTCGGTGTTGAGGTTCGGGCAGATGCCGGGGAACACGCAAGACGGCTTGCGGCACGCGGATTCGATTTCCGGGCTCTTGCAAGCGATGCGGTACATGTTCGCGGTCGGCCCGCCGAGGTCAGAAATGACACCGGTGAAGCCTGGAACCTTGTCGCGTATCTCTTCGATCTCACGGATGATCGACTCTTCCGAACGGTTCTGGATGATCCGCCCTTCGTGCTCGGTAATGGAGCAGAAGGTGCAGCCACCGAAGCAGCCACGCATGATGTTTACCGAGAAACGGATCATGTCGTAAGCCGGGATTTTCTCCTTGCCATAGACAGGGTGCGGGATGCGCGCGTAGGGCATGCCAAACACGTAGTCCATCTCTTCGGTGGTCATCGGGATGGGCGGCGGGTTGAACCACACATCCACTTCGCCGTGCTTCTGCACCAGCGCGCGAGCGTTGCCCGGATTGGTTTCCAAATGCAGCACGCGGTTGGCGTGGGCATAAAGGACTGGGTCGTTACGCACTTTCTCCATCGACGGCAGACGGATCACGGTTTTATCGCGGGTCATGCGCGGGCTGGCGAGCAGTTGCACAACCTTCGGTTCGTTCGGGTCTTCCTGCGGGCCTGAGCCGGCCGCACCTTTCTCTTGCTCGATGGCGCAGGCCTGGGTGTCCTGGGTGTTCACATACGGGTTGATGATCTTGTCGACCTTGCCCGGCCGGTCGATACGGGTGGAGTCCACCTCGTACCAGCCTTGCGGTGTATCGCGGCGAATAAACGCGGTGCCGCGCACATCGGTGATGTCTTCAATCTTGTGGCCGTAGGACAGGCGCTGGGCCACTTCGACAATGGCGCGCTCGGCGTTGCCGTACAGCAGGATATCGGCGCTGGCGTCGATCAGGATCGAGTTGCGCACACGATCCTGCCAGTAATCGTAGTGAGCGATGCGGCGCAGCGAGGCTTCAATGCCGCCGAGGACGATCGGCACGTGTTTGTAGGCTTCTTTGCAGCGCTGGCTATACACCAGGCTGGCGCGGTCCGGACGTTTGCCGGCCATGCCACCGGGGGTGTAGGCGTCGTCCGAGCGGATCTTCTTGTCGGCGGTGTAGCGGTTGATCATCGAGTCCATGTTGCCGGCCGCGACGCCGAAGAACAGGTTCGGCTCGCCGAGCTTCATGAAGTCGTCTTTTGACTGCCAGTTCGGCTGAGCGATGATGCCCACACGAAACCCCTGCGACTCCAGCAAGCGGCCAATGATCGCCATACCGAAGGAGGGGTGATCCACATAAGCGTCACCGGTAACGATGATGATGTCGCAGCTGTCCCAGCCAAGCTGATCCATCTCTTCCCGGCTCATTGGCAGGAAAGGTGCTGGCCCGAAACACTCGGCCCAATACTTTGGATAATCGAATAACGGCTTGGCGGTTTGCATGGACATGGAAAGTGACCGGTGTAGGCGAACAGGGATGGAAAATCGCGGGCGCGGAATATAGCACAAATTTTAACCAAACCCGACTTAGACGCTAGGTTAAATGGCTGAAAGACCCATAGCACTGTAGCGGTATCGTAGTGGCTTACGGCTATACTCCGGGCAATAACATCGGTTGCTAATAGCCGGGCAAAGGGGTGAACGTGGTGCAACGCTTAGCTTTTTCAATCCTTATCATGCTGAGCCTAGCCCTCCTGCCTGGCCTGACGAGTGCTGCGCTCACGCTAACGCCTGATAGCAATGGCATTTCCCTGAACGCTGATATCGAGCTGCTGGAAGACAGCAGCGCACAACTGACCATTGCCGACATGGCCGACCCTGCAGTGCAACGTCGCTTCAAACCTGCCAATGGCCGCGCCAGTGTTGGCCAGAGCACCAGCCCTTGGTGGATCAAGGTAACCTTGCAGCGCACGGTCGATGCGCCGAGCCAATGGTGGTTGGAAATCAGTTCGGTCACCCAACATGACATGCGCCTGTACTTGCCTGGCGAAAGCGGCGGCTGGCAAGAGCGCGAATCGGGTGAGCGCGTTAACCACAAGGCCGGCCGCGACCATGACTTCCGGCACATATTGTTCAAGCTGCCGGAGCTGGATCAGCAACCCCTGACCTTCTACCTGCGCAGCTATGACCCTGCGGGGAACTCATTCCCGATGCGCGCCTGGCAGCTGGACGAGCTGACTCAAACGGCTGCGGAAGAGAACCTGGCGCTCGGTGTGGTCTACGGCATCATCGCCGCCCTGCTGCTGTACAACCTGTTTATCTTTTTCAGCCTGCGCGACTCGGCCTACTTCTGGTACGTGCTGACCACCGCTGGCGCCCTGCTGATGATTCTCAGCATGAGTGGCCATGGCTTCCAGTACCTGTGGCCGAACAACCCCGTCCCCTTCTGGCTGGACCGTGTGACCCTGCCATCAATCTGGGGCTTTTGCGCCTGCCGCTTCACCCAAAGCCTTATGCAAACCCGCACGCACGTGCGCTGGGCGCATCACTTGCTGAGCTTTGCCTGCGTCTGCTATGTCATTGCAGTCACCCTAGAAGGTTTCGGCCAACGTCATACGGCGGCCTGGATCATTGCCCTGCTCTCACTGACTAGCATCCCGGCGGCCTTGGGCTCGGCGCTGATTCGCTGGCGTCAGGGCTATTTCCCGGCGCTGCTTTACCTCTGCGGCTACGGCCTGATCCTCGGCAGCATCAGCCTGGCGCTACTACGCGCCACGGGGGTCGTGCAGCCGGCTACCTGGAACGCCTATGTGTTCCCACTTTCCGTGGCCGCTGAGTCGATCTTGTTCTCCTTTGCCCTGGCCTATCGCATCCAAACGCTCAAGCAGGAAAAAGCCGAAGCGCTGGAACAAGCCGACCGCGAAAAGACTGCACGCCTGGCGCAGATGCAAGGCAGCGCCGACGAGCTGCAAAGCGCTGTCAAACTGCGCACCGCAGAGCTGGCACTGGCCAATCAGCAGCTCTGCGAGCGCGAACGCGAACTGCAGCATGCCGCCTTCCATGACCCCCTGACCGAACTACCCAACCGGCGCTTTCTGGTCGAGCGCTGCGAAGCGGCCCTGGCCAACGCACGCCGACACAGTGAAGCCACTGCCCTATTGCTGATCGATCTCGACCACTTCAAGCCCATCAACGACAAATACGGCCACGACGCGGGCGACCTGATGCTGCAAAGCATCGCCCAGCGCCTGCGCGAGCATGTGCGCTCGGGGGATGCGGTGGCGCGTCTGGGCGGCGACGAATTTGCTGTACTGATCGGCGGTGCGGATGCTGAACAGCACGCCCGGGAAATTGCCCGCCGCCTACTCGATGAACTGGCCAAGCCGGTGGCCTACGGTGCTGACCGCCTGACCGTCACCATCAGCATCGGCGTGGCGCTGTATCCGCGTCACGCCAGCAACTTCACCACGCTGTACAAAGCCGCCGACGAAATGCTCTACAAGGTCAAGAGCCGCGGTCGTTCAGGCTCGGCCGTTTGCGGGGAAGACGGTGAGTTGAGCAGCAGCGCACGCCTGCAACTGGATGTGCTGAATGTACCCAGCGGGCTGAGCTGAGTTCGACCAGGCGGCGCACACCATGCGCCGCTCGAATAAAACACCAAACCAACGAACAGCCTGCAATTTCGGCGACGTGCCCTGCTTGTGCCTATACTCGCGGAAAACGCCACTCGACATCGGGAAGTCCGCAGTGCAGCGCATAAGCCTTTCGATCCTTCTGCTGCTGAGCCTATTCAGCGGTACGTCCTACGCGACCCCAATTATGCTGAGCGCCTCCAGCAGCGGCAGCGCATTGAATGAGCAGATTGAACTGCTTGAAGATGTCAGTGGAAAACTGACGATTACCGACATGGCCGACCCGGCGGTGCAACGCCGCTTTCAACCCGCCGAAGGACGCGCCACCGTTGGTCAGAGCCGCCACCCCTGGTGGGTCAAGATAACCCTGCAACGCGCGGCAGGTGCACCCAGCCAGTGGTGGCTGGAAAACGCAGGCATCACCATCTTTAACCTGCAACTCTATCTACCCAACGGCCAGAGCGGCTGGAGCATTCGCGAAACGGGTGATGCGGTGCCTTATATGGAGGGCCGCGACCACGCTTACCGGCGCATGGTGTTCAAACTGCCAGCGCTGGGCGAAGAGCCGATAACCCTGTATTTCCGCAGCTTCGACCCAGCGGGAAACTCATTTCCGCTGAAAATCTGGCAACTCTCCGATCTCGAACAACTGACCGCTAACGAAAACATCGGTTTCGGCCTGATCTACGGGATGATCCTCGCCCTACTGCTGTACAACCTGTTCATCCTGGCGGCCCTGCGCGACCGTGCCTACTTCTGGTACGTGATGGCCACCGCCTGCGTACTGGTGTTTATCCTCAGCATGACCGGCCATGGCTTTCAGTACCTGTGGCCGGACAACCCGGTGCCCTTCTGGCTAGACCGCATCACCCTGCCGTCGCTCTGGGGCATCTTCGTCATGCGTTTCACCCAGGAACTGCTATACACCAAGCGCGGCCTGATCTGGCCACACCGCCTGCTCAACATCGGCTGCGCGCTTTATGTCATCGCCATCGTCATCAACATCTTCGGCTACCGCGCCGAAGGCGCCCTAATGATTGCCCTGACGCCCATCGTCACTGTACCCACCGCACTGTTCAGTGCCGGCGTGCGCTGCTTCCAGGGCTTTGTTCCAGCGCGGTTCTATCTGCTCGGCTACGGCGCAGTGCTGATCAGCACCGTCGTGCTGGTCATGCGCGCAGCCGGCTTGATCGAACCGAGTAACTTCACTGCCTACCTGTTCCCACTCTCGATTGCCGCCGAAACCATCCTGTTCTCGTTTGCCCTGGCGTATCGCATTCAAATGCTCAAGCAGGAGAAAGCCGAAGCGCTGCAACAAGCCGACCGCGAGAAGACCGCACGCCTTGCCCAGGCCCAGGCCAATGCCGCCGAGCTGCAGCACTCGGTCGACATACGCACGGCGGAACTGGCCGCCACCAATGAGCGCCTGCGCCAACGTGAACAGGCGCTGCAACACGCCGCATTTCACGACCCGCTGACCGAGTTGCCGAACCGCCGTTATCTGGTCGAGCGCTGCGAAACCGCACTAGCCAACGCCCGTCGGCACAGCGAAGCGATTGCCCTACTGCTGATCGACCTCGACCACTTCAAGCCGATCAACGACAAACACGGCCACGACGCCGGTGACCTGATGCTGCAACAGATCGCCCTGCGCCTGCGCGAGCATGTGCGCTCGGGTGACGCCGTGGCGCGCCTGGGCGGCGATGAGTTCGCCGTACTGGTCTGCGGTGCCGACGCCGAAGAGCACGCCCGGGAAATCGCCAACCGCCTGCTCGCCGAGCTGGCCAAACCGGTAATGTACGGCGCCGAACGGCTGACCGTGACCATCAGCATCGGCGTGGCGCTGTACCCGCAACACGCCGGCACCTTTACCGCGCTGTACAAGGCGGCCGACGAGATGCTCTACCGGGTCAAGACTCGCGGCCGTTCAGGCTCGGCGGTGTGTGGTGAGGACGGCGAATTGAGCAACAGCGCGCGCCTGCACCTGGATGTGCTCAGCGTGCCCAGCGGCCTGCTCTGACTCAGCTGTTGCGATAACGCCGCGGCACCCGCGCGGTGACCTTGCTGAGCAGCTCGTAGCCAATAGTGCCAGCGACCTGCGCCACCTCATCGACTGGCAACTGCGCGCCCCACAGCTCGACTGCATCGCCCACTACCGCATCGGGCACGTCAGTCAGGTCGACCGTCAGCATATCCATGGACACCCGCCCGACCAGCGCCACTCGCTGGCCACGCACCACAACCGGCGTGCCAGCCGGCGCATGTCGCGGATAGCCATCGGCATAACCACAACTGACCGTGCCGATACGCGACGGCCGCTCAGCGCGCCAGGTGCCGCCATAGCCGACCGCTTCGCCCACTGCCACATCGCGGCAGGCAATCAGCTGCGCGGCTAGACTCATCGCCGGACGCAGGCCCAGCTCAAGTGCACTGAGGTCAGCAAAAGGCGTCGCACCGTAAAGCATGATGCCCGGACGCAGCCAATCCATATGCGCCGCTGGAATGGTCAGGATCGCCGCCGAGTTGGCCAGTGAGCGCTGAGCGAAATCCAGATCCAGCAGATCGAGAAACTGCTCCAGCTGCAGTTCGGTGGTCTCGCTACCGCGCTCATCGGCACAGGCGAAGTGACTGATCAGATTCAGCTCGGCCACCTGTGTTGCATCCTGCAAACGACCATGCCACGCGCGCACGGCAGCGGCGCTGAAGCCGAGCCGATGCATGCCGCTGTCCAGCTTCATCCACAGACTCAACGGCCGTGCCAAGCTGGCGGCGAGCAATTGCTGCGCCTGCAGCTCGCTGTGCAGCACCACATCCAGGCCTAACTGCGCAGCGAACACGTACTCATCCGCGTCAAAACAACCTTCGAGCAACAGAATCCGTGCCGTACCGTGCAATGCCCGCACCTCGGCGGCCTCTTCCAGGCTGGCTACAGCAAAACCATCGGCCAGATCGTGAAGTGCAGTTACTACCTCCCGCACGCCATGCCCGTAGGCATTCGCCTTGACCACCGCAAACGCCTGCCGCCCCGGCGCACAGCGCTTGGCCAACGCGCAGTTATGGGCGATGGCTGACAGGTCGATAGTGGCAACTAGAGGACGCATGGTCGGGCTCCACGGCAGGCTAAAGCGGAGCATCTTAACCCTCCGCTCCAGAGCTGCAAGCACCAGGCAACCCGCCGCGCCCCGCATACCCCCGGCGCCGCAGCTAGCGACGCAAATTTATTTGCAGCGACGCAGACACTACTGACAATAAGCTGTCAGTAGCGCTCCCCTAGAGTGGGTTCCACAGGCTAAAACGCGCCGTCAGATACTGCCGTTGCCTGTCGCCCCCTGACCTTCAAGGAGAGAGAAAATGAATGCGATCAACTGGTTCGAACTATTTGTCAGCAACTTCGAGCGTGCCCGTGGCTTCTATGAACGCGTTCTGGCAACGCCACTGGAGGCAATGGATGGCATGGGCGGACGTATGGCGCTATTCCCCTATGCACAGGAAAGCGGCGTCGGTGGTTGCCTGAGTGAATCAGCCGAGCAACAGAGCGGCATTGGTGGCACCCGCATCTACCTGAACGTCGAAGGCCAGCTGGACGCCGTGGTGAACCGCGTCCCTTCGGCAGGGGGCGTGATTATCCAGAGCAAGATGTCTATCGCGCCGCATGGCTTTATCGCTGTGATAAAAGACAGTGAAGGTAATGAAGTGGGCCTGCACAGCATGTCCTAAACCCAACATTCCGGGCGTGCATCAGCGCGCCCGGCAATCCAGAGCGAGAGCACCTGAGAGAACATGAGGCGCGCCGACCGTCTATTTCAAATCGTGCAGTTTCTGCGCAGCCGTCGCCTGACCACCGCCCAGTGGCTGGCAGAGCGCCTGCAAGTATCGGTGCGCACTATTTATCGCGATATCCAGGACCTCTCCCTTTCCGGAGTTCCCCTGGAAGGTGAAGCGGGTGTCGGCTACGTGCTGCGCCAGCCAATGGATTTGCCGCCCCTGATGTTCGAGCGCGAGGAGATAGAAGCGTTGCTCGTGGGCGCGCGCATGGTCAAAGCCTGGGCGGACCCACAACTACAACGGGCTGCCGAATCGGCACTGGCGAAGATCCACAGCGTGCTGCCCAACGAGCTGCGCGATGAGCTCAATCGCAACCAGCTGTTTGCCCCCGAAACCAATCCGTACCCTGTGCACTGGCTCGGCCAGCTACGCCAGGCCATACGCCAGCACCACAAACTACTGATTAGCTACCGCGATGAACGCGGAAAAAGCAGCCAACGCTGCGTCTGGCCGCTAGGGCTGTTCTTCTGGGGGCAAACCTGGACCTTGTGCAGCTGGTGTGAACTGCGCAACGACTTTCGCAACTTCCGCATCGACCGCGTGGAGCAGCTGCAGAACCGCGCGGAGACCTTTGAAGCGGTGGAAGGCCAACGCCTGGAGGACTACCTCAAACCGTATCTAGGTGGGCACGCCACCGCACCGTTGTACAAAAGCTAAACGCCTGAAGATCACAGCCTAGAGCCCATCAGATCACTCGTCGTCGAACTGATAGCTGCCCGGTGCGAGGTTCTCAAAGCGCGAGAACTTGCCGAGAAACGCCAACCGCGCAGTACCCAGTGGGCCGTTACGCTGCTTGCCGATGATGATTTCGGCCACGCCCTTGTACTCGGTCTCGGGGTGATACACCTCGTCGCGGTAAACGAACATGATGATGTCGGCGTCCTGCTCGATCGCACCCGATTCACGCAAGTCGGAGTTGATCGGGCGCTTGTTCGGGCGTTGTTCCAGGCCACGGTTAAGCTGCGACAGGGCAATCACCGGGCAGTTGAACTCCTTGGCCAGGGCCTTGAGCGAGCGGGAGATTTCGGAAATCTCATTCACTCGACTGTCGCCGCTGGAGCCAGGAATCTGCATCAGCTGCAGGTAGTCGACCATGATCAGGCCAATCTCACCGTGTTCGCGGGCCAGGCGACGAGTACGCGCGCGCATCTCCGAGGGCGAGATGCCGGCGGTATCGTCGATAAACAGCTTGCGATCGTTGAGCAGGTTGACCGCTGAGGTCAGGCGTGGCCAATCGTCGTCGTCCAGACGGCCGGCACGTACCTTGGTCTGGTCGATACGACCCAGCGAGGCGAGCATACGCATGACGATGGAGTCGGATGGCATCTCCAGCGAGTACACCATCACCACCTTGTCGCTGCGCATCAACGCGTTTTCCACCAGGTTCATGGCGAAGGTGGTCTTACCCATCGACGGGCGGCCCGCGACGATGATCAGGTCGGCCGGTTGCAGGCCGCTGGTCAGGCCGTCAAGGTCGGTAAAGCCAGTGGACAGACCGGTGATCGCGTCGCCGGCATTGAACAGAGTGTCGATACGGTCGATGGCTTTGACCAGAATATCGTTGATGCCTACCGGGCCCCCGGTCTTCGGCCGTGCCTCGGCGATCTGGAAGATCAGACGCTCGGCTTCATCGAGAATCTCGGCGCCGGTACGGCCTTGCGGCATATAGGCGCTGTCGGCGATTTCACCGCTGATGCCGATCAACTGGCGCAGCGTGGCGCGCTCACGAATGATCTGCGCATAAGCCTTGATGTTAGCCACCGACGGCGTGTTCTTCGCCAGTTCGCCGAGGTAGGCCAGGCCACCAACTTGCGACAGCTGCCCTTCCTGGTCCAGCTGCTCGGACACAGTGACCACGTCGAAGGGGTGGTTGCGCTCGGCCAGCTTGAAGATCGCGCGGAAGATCAGGCGGTGGTCGTGTCGATAGAAGTCGCCATCGGACACCGCATCGAGCACCCGCTCCCAGGCATTGTTGTCGAGCATCAGGCCACCCAGTACGGCTTGCTCCGCCTCGATCGAGTGCGGCGGCACCTTCAGGGCTGAGGTTTGCAGGTCGTACTGTTCGGGCAGGCTGATGTCGTTCATAAGGCTCTGGGCAAAATTCTGTGTTCACAAAACAAAAGGCACGACATCGCTTACGCAATGTCGTGCCTGATTGTTAGCGGCCCGGCACCTGAGTGCAAGCCCACTTAGTCGCAAGCTTATTAGGCTGCTACTACGACAACCTTAACGGTTGCTTCAACGTCGCTGTGCAGGTGCACGGCTACGTCGTATTCGCCAAGTTGACGAATGGTGCCGTTCGGCAGACGCACTTCAGCTTTAGCCACTTCAACGCCGGAGGCGGTCAGGGCTTCAGCGATGTCGTGAGTACCGATGGAGCCGAACAGTTTGCCTTCATCGCCCGCGGTAGCGGTGATGGTGACTTCCAGTTCAGCCAACTGAGCAGCACGGGATTCAGCGTAAGCTTTCTTCTCGGCAGCCAGTTTTTCCAGCTCGGCACGACGTGCTTCAAACGCAGCCACGTTGGCTGGGGTTGCAGCAGTTGCTTTGCCGAATGGCAGCAGGAAGTTACGACCGTAACCGGCCTTAACATTCACTTTATCGCCCAGGTTGCCCAGGTTGGCGACTTTTTCCAGCAGGATCAGTTCCATTTGGTAATAACCTCTTAACTTTTAACCTTCACCGTTCGTGGGGCCCGAGCCTTGTTTGCGCTCAAAGCGACCACGAAAATCAAGCAGACTGTCGACAATGGCCAAAATCACCAGTAACGGATAAGTCAGCTGCATAAACAGCAACAACGTGATGTACAACCCGACCAGCCAGAACTTGCCTAGCCGACCTTGCGCCACCATCCCATGCAACAGGGCGATGCCCGCAAACGCCAACGGCACACTGCACAACGGCGTCAACATGGCCATTTGCGGACCCAGATTGGGCCCCAACAGCATGCCAACCAGCAGCAACATCGCCAACGGGGTCGGGAGGCGTAGCGCGCGAAACTCGCGACCGAAACCGCCCGGGTTATACAACTGCGCCTGCCAGAAGCGCCCAAGCATCAGGCTCAACAGACTGACTATCTGCAACAACGCTGCTATCAATCCGGTCAGTACCGGTGCAATCAGGCTATCCAGACGCGCTCGCTCATCCACCGACATCTGCTGGTGAACCCCATCGAGCATTTGCGGCATAAGCTTTTGCAGCTCAAGCGCCATTGCCTCGATGGGTTCGCGGAACACCGCACCCAAGACCAGCCCATACACCAGACCCAATGCCACGCTGCACAGCAGCACACGATTCCAGGACAGGTTGGCGCGTAACAACAACGCCAATCCCAGCGCACCGAGCAACACCAACAGGGTGCGCGGCTCACCGAAATACCACCAGCCAATGGCCGGCAGCAGGGCCCAGGCGAGGATGCCGAAAGCATCACTCCAACCGCGCCGCAGAAGCACCAGGCTTCCAGCGGCAGCACTTAACCAAAACAACAGCGGCAACGCCGCAGAAACCACCACTACGAGAGTGGCCTGCATACGGCCGCGCATAATGAATTCAGCTAAGGCGCGCATGCAATTTATCCCTTACTTCTTGTCGAACATCCGGTCTCAGCGGCCGTGGCTGTCGGTGTAAGGCAGCAGGGCCAGGAAGCGGGCGCGCTTGATAGCGGTAGCCAGCTGACGCTGATAACGAGCCTTAGTACCGGTGATACGGCTAGGAACGATCTTGCCGGTTTCCGAGATGTAAGCTTTCAGCGTGTTGAGATCTTTGAAATCGATCTCTTTCACTTCTTCTGCGGTGAAACGGCAGAATTTACGACGACGGAAGAAACGTGCCATGAGAGTGGCTCCTCAATAGATCCGTGGATTACTCGTCAGCGTTGTCGCTGTCGTTGTTGTCGCTGTCATCGCCATCGTTAGAATCGACGTTTTCAGGACGGTCACGACGCTCACGGCGCTCACTGCGGTTTTCTTCGGCCTTGAGCATCTCGGACTGGTCAGTAACGGCCTCGTCGCGACGGATGACCAGGTTACGGATCACGGCATCGTTGTAACGGAAGTTGTCTTCCAGCTCAGCCAGGGCTTTGCCAGTGCACTCAACGTTAAGCATCACGTAGTGAGCTTTGTGGACGTTGTTGATGGCGTAAGCCAGCTGACGACGGCCCCAATCTTCCAGACGGTGAATCTTGCCGCCGTCTTCTTCGATCAGCTTGGTGTAACGCTCAACCATGCCGCCGACTTGCTCGCTCTGGTCCGGGTGAACCAGAAAGATGATTTCGTAATGACGCATAAATGC
>JAHJXZ010000248.1 GCA_018827205.1 Gammaproteobacteria bacterium
AGCCCTGACGCGGCATGGCCAGCAGCAGGCCGACATCGCCCCAGCACAGCTCCATCACCCCGAGCAGCGCCGACAGATTGCCGCCATTCTTGATGCCTTCCTGCTGCTCGCGGGCCGCACCACGCTTGCTCGCTGAGGTGGCACCGATGGCGTCCGGCGATCCGGCGTTCATGCCATCGAGCAGGGCCGCGAGTAGGTCCAGCTCCTTGGGATAGGCATGCTCGGCCTTGTCGTATTTGCGTGAAATCGGCCGAAAATAGTTTTCCGCCACCTGATGGGCCTGATTAACCAGGCCACGGAATTTCTTTGGGGTTTCTAAGTTCATGGTGATGTGCCCTTAGAGCTGGAGACCGCCGGCCATAATCGCCAGCGCACGCAAGTCGCGGTACCAGCGCTCGGCTGGATGTTCTTTGGTAAAGCCGTGGCCGCCGAGCAACTGCACGGCGTCGGTGCCGATCTTCATGGCCTTTTCGCTGCATAGCAGGTGCGCCAGATAGGCTTCGCGCTGAAACGACAAACCCTGCTCGGCACGCGCGCAGGCGCGCCAGACCATCAGGCGCATGGCATCGATTTCCACGGCCATGTCCGCGACCATAAAGGCCACACCCTGGCGATGGCTGATTGGCTCGCCGAAGGCCACGCGCTCGTTGCAATACGGCACCACATAATCCAGCGCCGCCTGCGCTGTGCCCACGGCCAATGCACACCAAGCCAGCCCGGCATAATCGAGAAAGCTCTGGTAATTGAACGACTCAGCGGCCAGTCGCGCCTCAACCGGCACCTTGACCCCATTGAGCCGTACGCGCGCCGTACTGCCGGCCTTCAGGCCCATGGCCGGTTGCGGGCTGCGCTGCAGACCTTTGGCGCCCGCCTCGACGATAAACAGCGCCGGACCGTCCGCCGCCTGCGCCGCGATGATCAGCTGGCTGGCATCCATTCCACGCAACACCAAGCTCTTCTCACCGCTAAGGACGTAATGCTTACCGCGCTTACGTGCCCGAGTCGCCAACTTGTGCGGATCAAACAACGGCGTCGGTTCATTCACCGCAATGGCCATCACGGGTGCGGGTTCTTCACCGACAAAAGCCGGCAACCAGCGTGCCTGCTGCGCCGCATTGCCCCAACGGCGAATGCAGTTAGCCGCCGACAACGGCACCAACAATGCAGCAGCCAAAGACAAATCGCCCTTGCCCAACGCTTCGGCAATCAGCGCATTACTCAGTGTGGTGCGCTCGCCGGCCATGCCGCCCTGCGCCTCACTCACCGCGTAATGCGTCAACCCCAGCTCATGCGCCTGGTTGAGCAACGCCGCAGGCAGCGCCGCCTGTTCATCGGCATCGTGGGCGAGCGGGCGCAGCACTTCACTGGCGAAGGCTTCGAGCATCTCCACCAGCATCTGCTGCTCATCAGACAGGGACAGATCGAACAAGGCATCCGGGTCAGCCGGGCGCGGCAACTTGGCGACTTTGCCCGCACGCTGCGCAGCGGCGCGAAAGCTCGCCCGGCTGCCGGTGTAGATCAGTTTTTCGAAGGGTTTACGCAGCTTTAAGCGGTCCGGCCAGTCAGCCTGGGCAACTCGATTCAGCACTGCCAGGGCACGGCCCTGTACGTCGGAACTCATGGCATCTCACTCCATACGGGGGATGCCAGGGATCATGCGCGCGGTCAGGGCAAGCGCCTATGACCGCGCCGACGCCAGTGACTGGCAAAACAGCCAGTCACTGGTGAGGTTTAGTTACTGCGGATCTTCTCAACGATGGCGGTGGTCGAGCTGTTTTCCACCAGCCCCAACACCCGCACTTCGCCGCCATAAGCGGCGACGATCTCAGCACCGACCACCTGCTCGATACCGTAGTCGCCGCCCTTGACCAGCACATCCGGCTTGACCGCACGCAGCAGATTTTCCGGGGTGTCTTCGCTGAAACTCACCACCCAGTCCACCGCACCTAAGCCAGCCAGCACGGCCATACGCCGGTCCACCGAATTGATCGGCCGACCCGGGCCTTTCAGACGGCTGACCGAGGCATCGTCGTTGACCGCAAGTACCAGACGGTTGCCCTGAGCGCGCGCCTGTTCGAGGTAGGTGACATGCCCAGCATGCAAAATGTCGAAGCAACCATTGGTAAAGACAATTTTCTCGCCATGGGCGCGGGCGTCTTCGATCGCCAGCAGCAGTTGATCGAGGCTCAGCACGCCACGCTCTGAACCGGCTTCACGCTGAATCGCGCGGCGCAGCTCGGGTGCGCTGATTGCCGCAGTACCCAGCTTGCCGACCACGATACCGGCAGCCAGGTTGGCCAAGGCCACGGCATGCGGCAGCTCTTCGCCGGCGGCCAGACTGGCGGCCAGAGTGGAAATCACCGTATCGCCAGCCCCCGTAACATCGAACACTTCGCGGGCGCGGGCCGGCAGATGCAGCGCCGGGTGCTCAGGACGTAGCAGGGTCATACCATGCTCACCACGGGTCACCAGCAACGCGCCCAACTCCAGCTCAGCCATCAATGCTGCGCCCTTGGCCACCAACTCGGCCTCATCGTGGCAAGAGCCGACAATGGTTTCGAATTCATGCAGATTCGGGGTAATCAGGCTGGCGCCACGGTAGATGGAGAAATCCTTGCCTTTAGGGTCAGCCAGCACGGCAATACCTTTGCTGCGCGCCAGTTGCACCAGAGTCTGATGGTTCTGCAGCGCGCCCTTGCCGTAATCGGAGAGGATCAGCACCTTGATGCCCTCCAGCTGCGCTTCGACGCTGGCAGCCAGCGCTGCGCTGTCAGTACGGAACGGTTCTTCGAAATCCATGCGCAGCAACTGCTGATGACGACTCATAACCCGCAGTTTGACGATGGTTGGCTGATCTTTGATCGTTTGGAAAAAGGTTTTCACGCCAACCGCCTGCAGGCTGTTGCGCAGACTTTCAGCGGCTTCATCCTGTCCGGTCACGCCCAGCAATGTCGCTGGTGCGCCGAGGGCGGCAATGTTCAACGCGACGTTGGCGGCACCACCTGGGCGATCCTCAATCTGCTCGACCTTGACCACCGGCACCGGTGCTTCGGGAGAGATCCGCGAGGTGCCACCATGCCAATAACGATCGAGCATAACGTCACCCACCACCAGAACGGCGGCCTGGTCGAAACGCGGCATGGACAATTTCATAAACACTCCAGAAGCGGCTAAAGCAGATCGCCGCAGATCATAACATTTGCAGGTAAATACTCTGGCTAGTCGCCGAGCGTACGCACCCAGAACAATTCATGGCGGCGCACCGCTTTGCGGAAGAACTCATCCTCCCCTGTTGCTGGCCAACGGCGGCCCGCCAGCACGCGCTGGATCAACCGACGAATGCGCCGTTTGAGCGGCAATGCGCCTTGTAAATCATGCTGCATGGCCAAGGCCATGGCCTTATCCAGTCGCTGCGTCGCATCCAGGGTGGGACTCCACAAACCATCTGCTGGTAACGCTTCAATGGCTGGCGGCAGGGCAATCCCGAACCCAGCAGGCCCCATGGGCCAGCGATCGTTATCATGCAAGTGGTTGGCGTACAGCAATAGAGTTTTCGGCTTCCAGGCGCTCAACTCGATCGCCTCCAGAAGTGCCTGGGTGCTGGCGACATGGTCGCTATGCGGGTCCAGCTGTGGGTGCGGGGTGACCACGACTTCAGGCTGAAAATGCTCAAGACTCGCTACCAAATCGGCGAGCAGATTACGCCAGCTAGGTACGCCATCAGCGTCACCGGGCAGCTGCATAGCGTTGGCCGCACGGACACTGCGAATATCGCTCTCGCCTGACTCACGCGAGCCCACGGCCAACTCAGGCTGCGCCTGCATCGCCGGCAGTTGCAGGCAGTAATAACCCAGTTGCAAACACTGACTTTGCGGCACTCCACCCCAGAGCGGCACGGCTAAGCTGTCCCAGCTACGCAGACGTCCTTTGAGCCGCGCAGCGGTTGCCTGATCCAAGCCCAGCGCCTGATAGGCCTCAGCCTCAATTTCGCCCTGGGTCAGAGTCACGATGCTGACATCACACGCCCGGCTATACAGACCGAACGCGGCCAGCTCGGCATCGTCGGCATGGGGCGCAATCACCATTAGGCGACGCTCGGCATAATCCGGATTACTAAGGGCAAACAACGTGACGACCGGTTCAAGACGGCAAAAGCGGCCGCTCAGCTGCAGTGTCCCGTCGATCAATGCATCCTGCTGCCCGGACAGGTTGAGATAACGACAGCCACTCACGCCACGCTCGAAATCCTGACGATCAGTACCGATCAGCACATAGGGGTCCAACCAGCGACCTAGCCAACTTGCCTTGAGCTGCACCTCTAGAACCAGGGTGTCGGCCTCACCTAACCCGCCATCCAGTTGCACACAGCCTGCCTCGATGCGCCCCTTTATCGCGGGCACCGAGTCAGCAAAGGCATAGCTGTAGTCATCGCCAGGGGCATAAAACAGATGATCGGCAAACCAGGCCTCATGCGCCACCCAGCCAGACACTAGAAAGATCGGCACCCACCACCAAGCAACCAGCACACCGACCATCAGCAACGCGACAAGGGCCAACAACAAAGCAATTCGCTTTTGCCGACGATGGCGTTTGAGAAGTACCTGCTTACGCGCGGACATGGTCAAACCTGATAAACCGGAACGCGGTTGCACCAGCGGTCTTTGTATTCGCGATCAGCTCGGCCAAAGGAATAGCGCAGCGGTTTACCCAGCGCACGCGCCTCAGCCCAGGCCGTTTGCGTGTTGATAAAGCTGAGCACGCTGCCAGGGCTGAACTCGCGGTTTTGCGGATCAACGCCGCCGTTGATGTATTCCACACTGACCCATTGCGGGGCCTCGACGCGGTAGAGCACCTGGATCGCCACCGGCTGATCATTCAGATAGATCAGCGACCCGGTCATAAACTCACGCATTAAGGCGAATACCTCAGCGAGATGCTCTTTGCCGGTCGCCTCAAAACCCCAGCGACGCTGGAACAAATCGGCGTAGATCACCGCTTGCTCGGCGGAGCTCAACTCAAGCATAGGCCGAATGACACCGCCAGCCTCTTCCAGCAGGCGCTGTTCGCGGCGTTGGTTGTAGCGGAATTTCTTGCTGTAGTCCTCAGGCTCGCGGGCCAGGGCTAAGCCTTCTGGCTGCTCGCGACGGCCGAGCACCTGCTCGGCATTCATGGACGACAGGTAGCGTACTTTATGACGTAGCGGCACGCGAGCATCACCCGCCAGCGGCAGAATTATTTCAGCGTTACCCAAGTCGAACAGGCCACGCTTGCCGTGCTGTTTAAGCACATCTTTAGACAACGCCAAATGCCGCCCCCAGGTCGAAATCGCACCATGCAACTCGCCCCGTTCAAACCGCCCCAGATAGCGTACCGGCAATCGCGCAAGCCCCGCCAAACGTTCGACGACCTGCGGATGGGTAGCAACGCTACCGCCAAAGCGCTGCCAAGCATCGGCATAAGCGCCAGCATCAATCGGCGTCCAGCCACGCTCACGCCAGGCGCGTAAATAACTGAGCATCAGGCATCAGGCTCCACGACCAAGTCTTCGGCCTCGACAAAGTCTCGCGCATGTAGACGTGCGTAGTAACCGTTCAGCGCCAGCAACTCGCTGTGAGTGCCGCGTTCGACAATCTGTCCCTGATCCATCACCAGAATCAGATCTGCCTTCTCGATAGTGCTTAAGCGGTGTGCGATGACCAGGGTAGTTCGCCCCTTCATCACCTCATCCAACGCACCCTGGATATGCCGCTCCGACTCAGTATCCAGCGCAGAGGTGGCCTCATCGAGAATCAGCAGCGGTGCGTTCTTCAAGAGTGCGCGGGCAATTGCCAAGCGCTGACGCTGACCGCCGGATAGCAGCACGCCATTCTCACCGACCAGGGTTGAGTAACCCTCCGGGAGTTTCTCAATAAACTCAGCCGCGTAGGCCGCTTCAGACGCTTTACGCACATCCTCAAAAGGCGCGCCGGCCAGATCACCATAGGCAATATTATTGGTCACGGTGTCGTTAAACAGCGTGACGTGCTGAGTCACCAAAGCAATATGCTGACGTAGGTTGCGCAGGCGGTATTGTTCAACATCCAGACCATCGAGCAGTATCTGTCCATGCTCGTGGTGATAAAAGCGCGGAATCAAGCTGGCCAGGGTGGACTTGCCACTGCCCGAGCGTCCCACCAGTGCGACCATCTGGCCAGGATCAGCAACAAACGAAATGTTATTGAGCACCGGCTTTTCGGCCCCCGGATACTGGAAGCTCAGGTCACGCACTTCAAGGCGGCCACTTACGCGCGCGCGCTCTTCAGTACCGTGATCGACCTCTTGATCCTCGTCCAGCTGTTCGAAGATGCTTTCGGCACCGGCCAAGCCCTTCTGCACTGTGGCGCTGACTTCGGACAGCTGGCGAATCGGCTTGGGCAGCAGGCCAGCCAGGGTTATATAGGCCACCAGATCACCCGGCGAAGCATCACCGCGCATCAGCAGCACAAGAAACATCAGCACTGCCATGGCGCTGTAAATCACCAGCTGCAACATCGGCGTATACACTGCGCCTGTCTTGGTCATTCGCAGCTGTTTTTCGCGGTTGCTGTTACTCGCATTGAGAAAGCGGGTCTGCTCGTATGACTCACCGCCGAAACTGCGAACAACCCGATAGCCTTGAATCGTCTCAGACGCCACATGGGTCACATCGCCCATGGCAACTTGGATCTTCTTGCTCTGTTTACGGAACTTACGGCTGGCACTGGTAACCATCAGACCGATCAGAGGCAGAATTGCCAGCATCACTAGGGTCAATTTCCAGTTCATCCACAACAACGAGGCGAACAGAAAAATCACTGTCATGCCTTCGCGCACCACTACCTTGATGGCATCAGTGGCAGCCCCTGTGACCATCGTCACGTTGAAACTGATCCGTGAAATCAGATGGCCTGAGTTGTGGGTATCGAAGTAGCGGTTAGGCAGAACCAAGAGATTGTTAAACAACGAAACCCGCAGGTCATGCACCAACCCTAGCGAGACCTTAGCCAGAAAATAGTTACCTAGAAAGGAACCAATGCCCTGCCAAAGCGCGATCAACACAATCAGCAGCGGCACTACCTGCATAAGCTTCAGCTCAACTAGGATCGGCACATTCTTCAGATAAGGCACTGCTGCGAAAAAACTGGCGTCTGGGTTCGCCAACCCATCCACAAAATACTTGAGGATGTAGCCAAACATCGGCTGGGTAGACGCAAAAATTAAAAAGCCCAAGATACTGATGGCAAACAGGCCCGAGTAAGGGACCACGTATTTCAGCAATCGCAAATAAACCTTGATGCTCGATTGCTGGTTAGAATTGGCCATTCGGCACGCCTCGTACGACGACTAGAGAAATAAGATGCGGATTGTAACAGCGAA
>JAHJXZ010000249.1 GCA_018827205.1 Gammaproteobacteria bacterium
AACAGCGTGTGCACCCACATGGCTGACCTGGATTACGGCGAGCTGCGCCTGTTCCCGGGCAACTATGATGAGTACATGACCGCGGCCACCCAATCGCGCGAGCAGTTGCTCTCGGATAACGCCAAGAAGAAAGCGCAGATCAACGAGCTGCAAAGCTTTGTTAGCCGCTTCTCGGCCAACGCCTCGAAATCCAAGCAGGCTTCTTCGCGCGCCAAGCAGATCGACAAGATCCAGCTAGCCGAGGTCAAGCCATCCAGCCGCGTCAGCCCGTTCATTCGTTTCGAACAGAACAAGAAGCTGCACCGTCAGGCCGTGATGATCGACAAGGTAGCCAAGGGTTTCGACGGCAAGGCTCTGTTCAAGAACTTCAGCTTCCAGGTTGAAGCCGGCGAGCGCGTGGCGATCATCGGCCCGAACGGTATCGGTAAAACCACCCTACTGCGCACCCTGATGGGCGAACTGACCCCGGATGCCGGTAGCGTTAAATGGACCGATAGCGCGGAGCTGGGCTACTACGCCCAGGATCACGCCCACGACTTCGAACGCGACGACACCCTGTTCGATTGGATGGGCCAGTGGACCACCGGCGAGCAGATGATCCGCGGCACGCTGGGGCGCATGCTGTTCTCCAACGATGACATCCTCAAGTCGGTAAAAGTCATCTCCGGTGGTGAGCAAGGCCGCATGCTGTTCGGCAAGCTGATCCTGCAAAAACCCAATGTGCTGATCATGGACGAACCGACCAACCACTTGGACATGGAGTCTATCGAGGCACTCAACCTGGCACTGGAAAACTACCCCGGCACGCTGATTTTCGTCAGCCACGACCGTGAGTTCGTCGGTTCCTTGGCCACGCGCATCATCGAGCTGTCGGCCAACGGCATTACTGACTTCAGCGGCACCTACGATGACTACCTGCGCAGCCAGGGCGTGATCGTTTAACCGGCTTCCAACCGGCATAAAAAAGCCCGCTCATTGAGCGGGCTTTTTGCTTTATGCGAGCTTTACGCTGCGGCAAACAAACCGGTGATCTGTGCTTGCGCCGACTTGAACGCATTGGCGCGCGGCTCATCGCCATAGGCCAGGCCTTCAGCACGTACGATCTCGATGTCGGTGATACCGAGGAAGCGCAGCACCAACTGCAGGTATTCCTCATGTGCCTGGCCACTTGGCTGGCCAGCGTGAATGCCACCTGCGGTGGACACGATTACCACCTTCTTGCCGCCGGCCAAGCCCTTAGGGCCATTTTCGTCGTAGGCAAACGTCTTGCCGGCGACGGCAACGCGGTCGATCCAAGCCTTGAGCTGAGTCGGCACAGTGAAGTTATACATCGGCGCGCCAATCACGATTGCGTCGGCGGCGAGAAACTCATTGAGCGTTGCTTCGGCCAGTTCTACTTCATGCTGCTGCGCCGCATCGCGCAATTCAGCTGGGGTACCGCCGGCAACCAGGCTCGCAGCAGACAGGTGGCTCAGCGCATCACTGGCCAGATCGCGATAGCTGACTTGCGCTTCAGGCTCTGCGGCCAGCCAGGAGTCGACCACGGCGCGGCTGAGTTGGCGCGAAGCTGACGAGTCGCCGAGGATGCTGGAATCGAGGTGCAGTAGTTTCATGACAATCTCCAAATTGAGATCGCCCCGTGGCGATCAAGATGCTGGAGATACTATCGATGAAAGCAATAGCCGATTAGTCAGCACAAATGCGATAGTTCGTCCTATTGATAGGACGATAAAGCCATGCATGACCTCAATGACCTGTTCTACTTCGCCAAAGTGGTGGAAGCCGGCGGCTTTGCCGCAGCCGGGCGCACCCTTGGTATTCCCAAATCCCGCCTGTCGCGGCGCATTGCCGAGCTGGAAAATCGCCTTGGTGCACGCCTGCTGCAACGCACCACGCGCAAACTGGCGCTGACCGACGTTGGAGAACGTTACCTGCGCCATTGTCAGGCCATGCTGCAAGAAGCCGAACAGGCCGAGGAAACCGTGGCCAGCCTGACCAGCGAGCCGCGCGGCCGTCTGCGGGTCAGCGCGCCCGGCGGCATCGCCCTGCTCACGGAGTTGGTGGTGAGTTTTCTTGCGGCCTACCCCAAAGTGCAACTGGAGCTGATTCAGACCAACCGACGCATCGACCTGCTCAACGAAGGCGTGGACGTCGCCCTGCGTGTACGCAGCGCCGAGGATGAAGACCCAACGCTGATTACCCGCCGTTTGCGTCCGGCACAAGCCTTTATGGTGGCTGCGCCAGGCTTGCTGCAGCACGCTCAGGTTCGCACGCCAGACGATCTTACTGCACTGCCGGCCCTGGGCGCCCTGGAGGCGGATCGCAGGATTCACCTGCGTTTGCAACACGACAGCGGACGCGTTCAGGAAGTTGTGTTGGAAGCGCGCCTGGCCATCGAGGACTTCAACGTACGCAAACACGCCGCTATGGCCGGCCTGGGCTTTACCATGCTGCCCGCTGCCCTATGCCTGGATGAGCTCGCCGATGGCCGATTGATACGCCTGCTACCTGACTGGGCACTACCCGCTGCCAACCTGCAGGCGGTGTACACCCACAGGCGCGGCATGCTACCGGCCGTACGGGCGTGGATCGAACATATCAGTGACGCCTTTAGCCGCTGGGATCAGCCGATCTAGCGATGCGGTATCAACGAAGCCTGAGGTTTAACTGGGAAAATGCCGTG
Source organism: Gammaproteobacteria bacterium (assembly GCA_018827205.1). Lineage (GTDB taxonomy): Bacteria > Pseudomonadota > Gammaproteobacteria > Pseudomonadales > Pseudomonadaceae > Aquipseudomonas. The sequence goes on from JAHJXZ010000249.1 coordinate 2,684, forward strand.
CGAGAAAGGCCAGCAGCAACTGATTGACCTGCTCAGCCTGCTCGTTCTGAATCCAGTGGCCGCAATCTTTCAGCACATGCTGCTCAAGCCGCGCGATGCGCTTAGGCATCTGCTTGAGGGTGTAAGCCTCAAGGCTGCCGACAGGGTCCCTATCACCGAGCAGAAACAACGCCGGTTGTTCGATCTGCCGATCAGCCAGGGCCTCGGTACGCTGCCAGTTACGCTCAAAATTGCGGTACCAGTTCAGCGCGCCGTAGAAGCCACGACCTTCAAAGGTTTTCAGGTAATGATCAAAGGCTGCGCTGTCGCACCAGGCCGGCAGCGTGCCAGGATCCTGCATACCATCGAACAACCCAGCACCAGCGGGTTTCTCCTGCAGAAAGTGATCTCTGGGCACGGCCGCCGAGGTGTTGTGCATCATCATGCGCAGGGTGCGCGGTATATCCGCGTCCATTTCCGCCTCAGCCACGCCAGGTTGCTGGAAATGCAGAATGTAGTGAAAACGCTCGGCATACAGCTGACGCATGATCTCGATAGCAGGCTGCTTGGGGCGCCCGCCAAACGGCACGGCCATACCGACAACCGCCGTAACCCGATCGGGCTCAAGCAGGGCCAGGTGCCAAGCAATCGGCGCGCCCCAGTCGTGCCCCACAACGCACACCTCATGCTGGTCGAGCAGGTCCATCGCGGACTGGATGTCGGCACAAATAGTCATCACGTCATATGCAGCCGGATCACGCGGCGCGCTGCTTTGGCCATAGCCGCGCATTTCAGGAATCAGCACGCGATAACCGGCAGCCGTCAGCGGCTCGATCTGCTGACGCCAGGAATGCCAGCACTCGGGAAAGCCGTGCAGCAACCAGATAGGTCGCCCCGTCGCGGGGCCGGCGCTGTAAAGGCTCAGGCCAATGCCATTGACCTGAAGGATTTGCTGCTCGAGCTGATGCATAGGTGCCTCCATTTAACCGAGGCCACTATGACAAAGGCGCACCCTAGGGTGCGCCTTTATTAATTCGCCGAATGCAGCTCCAACAGTCAGACCTGCGCCGTACTCCAGTCAATCCATTGCAACTGCCAGGTCGCCAGAATCAATAAACCGAAACCGATGCGGTACCAGGCAAAAACCGCATAACTGTGCTTGCCGATAAAGCTGAGCAGCGCCCGCACCGCAATCATGGCGAAGATAAACGAGGTGACGAAGCCGATGGCAAATACCGGAAAGTCACTGGCCTGAAACAGATCACGGTACTTGTAGCCGGAGTAAGCAGCTGCACCCACCATCGTCGGCATGGCAAGAAAGAAGGAAAACTCGGTGGCGGCCTTACGCGATAAACCGAACAACAGGCCGCCGATGATCGTCGCGCCGGAGCGAGAAGTGCCGGGAATCATCGCCAGGCACTGAGCGAAACCAATCTTCAGCGCATCCTTCCAGGTCATCTGATCCACGCTCTCGGCGTGCACCAGGTGCGTGCGCCGCTCAGCCCAAAGCATGATCACCCCACCCACCACCAACGCCAGGGCAACAGTGATCGGGTTGAACAAGTAATGATGGATAAGGTCAGCAAATAGAACGCCCAGCGCCACGGCCGGCAGAAAGGCAATCAGCAGATTGGCGGAAAAACGTTGCGCCATCGGTTCTTTAGGCAGGCCCACAACGATGTCGAGGATCTTACGCCGGTACTCCCACACTACAGCGAGGATTGCCCCCAGCTGAATGATGATATTGAAGGCCATCGCCCGCTCGCCACCAAAATCAATCAGGTCGGCCACGATGATCTGATGCCCAGTACTGGAGATCGGCAGAAACTCGGTAACGCCTTCCACAATGCCCAGAATCAGTGCCTGAACAGCAACCCAAAGATCCATCCCCACCCCTAAATACGTGCGTCACCGGCACGAACAGCAAAAAACATGATGATGAACTCGTGAGGGCGTCCGACCGATTTGCTTACAGAAGGTTCCTGCCGGACAAAATAAATAATCAAATCACACACTTAACCCCAACGATGCAGATCCTAGCAGAGAACCTGGGCACTTAGCGCATCCCGCGCAGCACCGGCACTCTATTCAAACCACAGAGACCCCCACGGCATAGCTCACCTACACTTTGTTTATCTGCCAATTGGCCTAAGGTCTAACGTAGCCAATAAACACTCTTGACCTATAAGAGGCGTAAAACAACAAGGGAGAACCACCTCCATGAATAGCCTGCGCAGCCTACCCATTAACCGTCGTCTATGGCTGATCCTGGTGGTCGCCATCCTCATGCTAATTATTCAGGGCGCATTATTGCTCAAGCAGATCCATACCGATCTGTACGCCGCCAAAGCCGAAAAAACCCAGCACATAGTCCAGGGCGCCGCTGGCATTCTGCAGCACTATTATGACCTTGAAGCGTCAGGCAGTTTGACCCGCGAACAGGCTCAGAAACAGGCAACGGAAACCATCCGCAGCCTGCGTTACGCCGGCCAAGAATACTTCTGGATCAATGACCAGACCCCCGTAATGGTCATGCACCCGACTAACCCCAAGCTCGAAGGCCAGAATCTTTCAGACTTCAAGGACCCCGACGGCAAGGCGCTGTTCAATGAAATGGTTGCGATCAGCAAAAGCCAAGGCGCCGGCCAGGTCGATTACCGCTGGCCAAAACCGGGCGCCAGCGATCCCGTTCCCAAGGTGTCTTATGTGCAACTGTTCCAGCCCTGGGGCTGGATCATCGGTTCCGGGGTCTATGTCGACGATGTGCAAGCCGAGTTTCAGGCACGGGCGTTGAAAACTGTGCTGATCGGCCTGGCGATTGCGATACTCGTAGCCCTGCTGATCGTGCTGATCGTACGCAGCATCACCCAGCCCCTGCAGCAGGCTGTTAGCGCCATGGCCAATATCGCCAGCGGCGATGGCGACCTGACGCGCAACCTCGATACCCGTGGCAATGATGAGCTATCCGCCCTGTCCCGCCACTTCAATGCTTTTACCGACAAGCTACGCCAGGTGATCAAAGAGTCCCTCGACTCTGCCGGCCAGCTCGATGCCGCCGCGCGCAACCTCGGCGAGGTTTCCGGCCAGGCGCAGCAGCACAGCGAACAGCAATCACAGCAGATGGAGCTGGTCGCCACAGCGATCAATGAAGTCACCTACGGCGTGCAGGATGTGGCGAAGAATGCCGAGCACGCCTCGACCGAAGTGCACGCAGCCGAAGAACAAGCCCTGCAGGGCCAGCAGAATATTGAAGCGAGCCTGCGGCAGATCAACGAGCTGTCCGGCACCATTGATCAAGCCGTAACGGTGATTCAGGCTCTGGCCCAGGAAAGCACGCAGATCGGCAGCGTATTGGAAGTGATTCGCTCGATTGCCGAACAAACCAACCTGCTCGCACTCAATGCCGCTATCGAAGCCGCCCGCGCCGGTGAGCAAGGCCGTGGCTTTGCCGTGGTTGCCGATGAGGTGCGCCTGCTGGCGCAACGCACGCAAAAATCCACGGCGGAAATCCAGGTCATGATCGAGCGCCTGCAAGGCAACTCAGAGGCCGCAGTCAAGGTTATCAACGACAGCAGCAAAGCCTCGCAGCAAACCATCGAACAGGCCAGCCAGGCCGGCTCCAGCCTGACGTTGATTGCCAACGGGCTGCGTAATCTCACCGGTTTGAACGCTTCCATCGCCAGCGCGACCCTGCAACAATCGCACGTGGTCGAAGACATCAACCAGAACGTCACCCAGGCGGCCAGCCTGGCCCATAACAATGCCATGGCGGCGCAACAATCCAGCGATGCCGGGCAACACCTAGGTCAGTTGGCCGAGCAGCTAAACCGCCTGCTTGGGCAGTTCAGGGTATGAAACGCAATGAGCGATATGGAACACCAGGAAGTCGACCTAAGCAAACCGCAGAACCAGGACCTGATCTGGGACCTGGACAGCATCGCCCGGCGCGAGCTGGCCGAACGCTTTATCAAACTGTTCGAGAACCGCCTATGCGTGTACTCGGAATCGACGCGCCAGCTGTACACCAACTATGACCTACACTTCCCCAGCGATATGGGCCGCAAGATGGTGGTGCTGCCCAACCCTTACGCCTTCCACGACACCCTGCATGGCATCGAAGCACATGCCGTGCGCAAAACTGGATTGTGCGTGCTGCCCGGCGTGGTCCTGCGTAAGCCCGGCTTGCTGCTGACTACGATGATCAAGGAAGGCGGTCCGGCACCGAAAACCATGCCATTCAAACCCGCACTGGCACAGATCATCAGCAACCAGAAGAAGGCCGGCGATATCTTCCTGCCAATCATGATGAAGGGCGACCTGCGTGAGTTCGACCAGCAAATGCCCTATATCCACCTGCATCGCCTACAGGTCAGTCGCCTGACGCGACTATCAACCTTCGAGCGTGACGATATTCAGCAGTCCATTACGCGCAAACTGCTTATGCTCTATCGCCAGGCCGACAGCCTCAGCTGCCACTGAATCCCACTCCTGCTCTGCGGACAATAAAAAGCGGGAATACATTAATGGGTGCCCGCTTTGTGCTTTAGCTGCTGCCGGGTCTTATTGCTGACTGACCCAGAACACCGCTGTGGCGACGAAGATCACAATCAAGGCAAATATCGCCTTGGCATCTACCACGCTGTCAGCATTATCCGGTTCACTGTGCTCGCTCATGGATTACCCCTCTTGTTGTGTTTATGGGTGAATCGTTTTATGCAGTTAAGACCAGCATGCCTGCTTACTCAAGCCGTAGGGCTATGTTCAGCGCCCTTCTTATCCCTTTAAGTTCTTTCCATATACTCAAACATCACTTTTGCGCATAACCCTGAGCTGGTATCTTCCTCCGGCTCCGCAGGGAGTGCGCGGCCGTGCGCGCTGATTAGCTGTAAAAAGCCTGATAACAGGACACTCCATGTACGTATACGACCAGTACGACCAAAAAATCGTCGAAGACCGCGTCAAGCAGTATCGCGATCAAACCCGCCGTTACCTCGCTGGCGAACTAAGCGGTGAAGAATTCCGCCCGCTGCGCCTGCAGAATGGCCTGTATATCCAGCGTTTTGCGCCCATGCTGCGCGTTGCCGTGCCATACGGTCTGATGTCGTCCGCACAAGTGCGCATGATGGCCAAGATTGCCCGTGACTACGACAAGGGTTACGCGCACATCAGCACCCGCCAGAACGTTCAGTTCAACTGGCCAGATCTGGAAGATGTACCCGATATTCTCGCCGAACTGGCCACCGTGCAGATGCATGCGATTCAGACCAGCGGCAACTGCATCCGTAACACCACAACCGACCAGTTTGCCGGTGTGGCCAAGGATGAACTTATCGACCCACGTCCGTGGTGCGAGATCATCCGTCAGTGGTCGACCTTCCACCCCGAGTTCACCCACCTGCCACGCAAGTTCAAGATTGCCGTCAACGGTGCAGTGAGCGACCGCGCTGCGATTGAAGTGCACGACATTGGCCTGGAAGCGGTACAGAACGATGCCGGTGAGCTGGGCTTCCGTGTATCCGTCGGTGGCGGCCTGGGTCGCACGCCGATCGTAGGCAGCTTTATCAACGAATTCCTGCCATGGCAGCACCTGATCAGTTATCTCGACGCCATCCTGCGTGTATACAACCGCTATGGCCGCCGTGATAACAAGTACAAGGCGCGGATCAAGATTCTGGTTAAGGCGTTGACCCCTGAAGTGTTCGCCGAGCGCGTGAATGCTGAGTGGGCACACCTGAAAGACGGCCCTAGCACCCTGACCGAAGCTGAAGTGGCGCGCGTTGCCGCGCACTTTATCGACCCAAGCTACAAAGCCCTCGACGATCAGGATGCCGCGCTTGCAGCGTTGGATGCCGAGCATCCAGGTTTTGCCCGCTGGCGTCAGCGCAACACTTTCGCGCATAAGAAGCCGGGCTACGTCGCCGTCACTCTGTCGCTGAAACCGACCGGCGTAGCGCCGGGTGACGTCACCGACAAGCAGTTTGATGCAATTGCCAACCTGGCCGACCGTTACAGCTTTGGCGAAGTGCGCAACAGCCATAACCAGAACATCATCCTCGCGGATGTTGAGCAGGCGCAGCTGTTCACCCTGTGGGGCGAACTGCGTGAAAACGGTTTTGCTACGCCGAACGTCGGCCTGCTGACCGACATCATCTGCTGCCCTGGCGGCGACTTCTGCTCGCTGGCCAACGCCAAGTCGATCCCGATTGCCGAAGCCATCCAACGTCGTTTCGATGACCTGGATTACCTGTTCGACATCGGCAATATCGACCTGAATATCTCCGGCTGCATGAACGCCTGCGGTCACCACCACGTTGGCCATATCGGCATCCTCGGGGTGGATAAGAAAGGTCAGGAGTTCTATCAGGTGTCCCTCGGCGGCAGCGCCGGTCGTGACGCCAGCCTGGCGCAGATCCTCGGCCCATCCTTCGCCGAAGCGGACATGGCTGACGTGATCGACAAGATCGTCAAGGTCTATGTCGAACGCCGCAGCGAAGAAGAGAGTTTCCTCGACACCTTCCGCCGTATCGGCGTCGACCCGTTCAAGGAGCGCGTATATGCAGCGAATCATTAAGAACGGTCAGCTGATCGACGAAAGCTGGCACCTGCTGCCCAAAGACGCCACGTTGGATGGTATTTCCAACTGCGACGACCTGATTGTGCCGCTAGCACTTTGGGTCGAGCACAGCACCGCCCTCAAGGCCCGTGATGGCGGCCTGGGTGTGTGGTTGGACGCCGGTGAGGAAATCGAGGAAATCGCCGATCAGCTGGATAATTTCCAGGTCATCGCGCTGAACTTCCCTGCTTTTACCGATGGCCGTCACTGCTCCACCGCCTACCTGCTGCGCAACCGCTACGGCTATAAAGGCGAAGTGCGCGCCATCGGTGACGTGCTGCGTGATCAGCTGTTCTCTTACCTGCGCGTAGGCTTTGATGCCTTCGCCCTGCGTGAGGACAAAGACCCGCTGGACGCCTTGAAAGCCTTCGAGGAGTTCAGCGAGGTCTATCAGGCCTCCACGGACCAGCCGCTGCCGCTGTTCCGTCGCCGCGCCTAAGCAGCCCGCAGTATGTAAAAGGCCACCAATTAAGGTGGCCTTTTCGTTTCTGGAATGCGCCTATGTCAACTTGACCAGCACGCGCCCAACCTGCTTACCGGCCAGCACCTGAGCGATGGCAGCAGGCAGTTGCTCCAAGGTGACTTCACTGACCAGTGCATCCAGCTTGACCTTCCACTGCAGCGACAGCTTGTCCCACATCGACGCCTTGACCACCAGAGGCAGCTCGACCGAGTCCACCCCAAGCAGATTCACCCCACGCAGGATAAACGGCAGCACACTGCCCTTAAAACCAACGCCAGCCGTCAGGCCGCAACAAGCGGCGCTGGCGCCATAGCGCAGCGACTTGACCACGTTGAACAGGATATCCCCACCCACGCAATCTACGGCGCCGGCCCACTGCTCCTTGAGCATCGGTTTGTCGGTGCCATCCAGCAGCTCGGAACGCAGAACAATCTGCTGCGCGCCCAGCGCCTTGAGGTAATCACCCTGCTCCGCTTTGCCGGTCGATGCCGCAACGCGGTAACCCAGGGTGGTCAGCAACGCCACCGCGACACTGCCAACGCCACCGGTGGCACCGGTCACCAGTACAGTACCCGCATCCGGCGTTAGCCCGCTTTGTTCCAGCTTGTCGACACACAGCGCGGCGGTCAGCCCAGCGGTGCCAAGCACCATGGCCTCGCGCAGCGACAAGCCCTTGGGACGCTTCAGCGCCCAGCTGGCAGGGATACGAATGTACTGAGCAAATCCGCCCGAGGTGTTCATGCCCAGATCGTAGCCGGTGACGATCACCTCATCACCCACGCTGAATTCGGCCACACTGGACGCTTCCACCACACCGGCAGCGTCGATGCCTGGGGTATGCGGAAAGTTTTTGGTCACGCCGCGGTTGCCACTGGCCGACAAGGCATCCTTATAGTTGAGCGAGGAATACTTGACCCGAATCAGCAGCTCGCCGGCCGGCAAGTCGTCGATCTCCCGCTGCACAATTACTTGTTCGAAACCGCCCGCTGCGCTCTCACGGACCTGCAATGCACTGAACTTGCTCATATCGACTCCCTTTAAACGGTTACCAGAAGCGCTGCTGATTCAAACGACTCAGCCAGTTCAGGACGAAGCGATCCAACGCCACGCTACCCGCCAGCCCAACGCGCTCCTGCAGGGTTTTCTTTTCGGCATAGTGCAAATGAAACAGCTCGGCGCTCTTCGCTCGCTCTGCCAGGTATTCGTCACTGGTCTTAAGTTCATCGACCAGCTGCTTTTCCAATGCCGCCAGGCCCAGCCAGACTTCACCCGTGGCAATCTGGTCAATGTCCAGCTGCGGGCGGTAGCGGGCAACAAAGCCCTTGAACAATTCATGGGTGGTTTCCAGGTCTTCCTGGAACTTCTCCCGTCCCTTTTCGGTGTTCTCACCGAATACGGTCAGGGTGCGTTTGTACTCACCAGCGGTCAGTACTTCAAAATCGATGTCATGCTTTTTCAGCAGGCGGTGCACGTTAGGCAGCTGAGCCACCACACCAATCGAGCCGAGAATGGCGAATGGCGCGGAAATAATCTTCTCGCCGATGCAGGCCATCATATAGCCGCCGCTGGCCGCGACCTTGTCGATACAAATGGTCAGCGGCACGCCCGCCTGACGAATACGCGCCAGCTGCGATGAGGCCAAACCATAGCTGTGCACCATGCCGCCGCCGCTTTCCAAACGCAGCACCACTTCATCCTGCGGCGTTGCCATAGTCAGTAAAGCAGTGATTTCGTGACGCAGGCTGTCCGTGGCTGAGGCTTTGATATCGCCATCGAAATCCAGCACATAAACGCGCGGTTTATGAATGCCGGCCTTCTTTTCCTGCTTGGCGGCCTTGGCTTCGGCTTTGCTCGCAGCTTTCAGTTGGTCTTTGTCGAGTACCGCGTGCTCCATGCGCTGATGCAGCTGCTTGAAGAAATCATTGAGCTTGTTCACCTGCAGCTGGCCAGTGCTCTGACGGCCCTTGCTGCGCAGTGCGGCAATCGTCACCAGCACCACCAGAATGGCCACGACCAGGGTGACTGTCTTGGCCAGAAAGCCGATGTACTCTGCAAAAAACTCCACGTATTCCCCCTTGTCCCAATGGCAGCGCACGTTCATCGACCGCGCTGAATAGTGCCCAAGCATACCGAGGCCATGGGTCGGCGGCCAGCAAGCAAGGCCTGGTCATTCAGCGGACTCATGCAATTCAAACAAGCGTATGTTTTTACGTTGACAGCTCCTGAGCTTCACCATACCCTCGCGAAACTTTCAACGTACCGGAATCGAGCGGACGTGGGCAGCATCTACCTGATTCGACATGGCCAAGCCTCCTTCGGTGCAGACGATTACGATGTGCTATCGCCCATCGGAATTCGCCAGGCCGAAGTGCTGGGCGCGCACCTCGCGCAACTCGGCGTGCGTATTGATCGCAGCGTCAGCGGTGATCTGCGCCGTCAGCAGCACACGGCTAACAGCGCTTTGCAGCAGTTGCACGACGCCGGCATTAGCATACCGACACTGGAAATTGATTCTGCCTTCAATGAGTTCGATGCCGATGCGGTGATCCGCAGTTTGTTGCCGGACATGCTTGGCGAAGAACCTGAAGCCTTGCACATACTGCGTAATGGCGCGCAGAACCGCGCTGAATTTCAGCGCCTATTTGCCAAGCTGATTGGTCGCTGGATTAGCGGCGAACACGACACGCCGGATCTGCAAAGCTGGCAAGGCTTTGTCGAGCAGGTCCAGGGCGGCCTCACCCGACTGCTGGAACAGGCCGAGAGCAAACAGAACATTGCAGTATTTACCTCGGGCGGCACTATTACCGCCCTGCTGCACCTGATTACCGGTATCGCGCCCGCACAGGCTTTCGAGCTCAACTGGCAAATTGTTAACACCTCACTAAGCTGCCTGAAGTTTCGTGGCAGCCAAGTGAGCCTGGCTTCCTTCAACAGCCATGTGCATTTGCAGCTGTTGAAGGCGCCGGAGCTCATCACTTATCGCTGAGCTGCGGCCCACTGCACCCGTCAAGGGCGCTAGAAAAAACCTGAGAAAAAGGAAGAAACCATGAGCGTTGCAGACATCGTCAATACCATGCAGTCCAAATTCAACGCCGGTGCCGCTGCAGGCCTGGATCTGGTGTTCCAATTCAACATCGAAGACGGCGAGAACTACGCGCTGATCGTTAAAGACGGCACCTGCGCCGTTGAGAAAGGCGACAACGCCAACGCCAACGTGACCCTGATCATGGACACCGAAACCCTGAAAGGCATCACCAGCGGCGAAACCGACGGTATGCAAGCTTTCATGTCCGGCAAACTGCGCGCCGAAGGCGACATGATGCTGGCCATGAAACTGGGCGAGCTGTTCCCGGTTTAAGCGGCAAGGCAACTGCGCTACAAAACAAACCGGAGTCCTTGACTCCGGTTTTTTTATGACTACAAAACCAGCTTGAATAGTCAATCAGGCAGCTTGATTGGGTAGCAACACGCCCACCTATAACGGCGTGTAATCCTTGTTAGGCAAAGGCTGCAGCATTAGATTAGCTAATTATCTTAGGCACCCATCATAAGCAGAGGGGATAAACATGGCGCTTACTGACCAGTCCACCCGTATCCGCGAAGGCGAAGAACTCGACGCCGCGGTCATCGACCAGTACCTCAAGGCGCATATCCCCGGTCTGACGGGCGAGCCACGTATCAGCCAGTTCCCTGGCGGTGCCTCGAACCTGACCTACCTGCTGGAATACCCGGGTAAAGAATTTGTGCTGCGCCGCCCGCCTTTTGGCCATAAGGCCAAATCCGCCCACGACATGGGCCGCGAATACCGCATCCTCAATCAGCTCAATGCCGGCTTTCCCTACTGCCCGAAAGCCTATGTGCACTGCATCGACGAGTCGGTGATTGGCGCCGAGTTCTATGTGATGGAGCGGGTCAACGGCATCATCCTGCGTTCGGACATGCCGGCCGAGCTGAACTTCAGTGCCGAGCAGACCCGCGAGCTGTGCAAGAGTTTTATCGACAAGATGGTCGAGCTGCATAACGTCGACTATCAGGCCTGCGGCCTCGGTGATCTGGGCAAGCCTGAAGGTTATGTGCAGCGGCAGATCGGTGGCTGGAGTGATCGTTACGACAAAGCCCTGACCCCCGACGCGCCGCTGTGGGAACCGGTCAAAGCCTGGCTCAAGGACAAGATGCCTGCCGACCACCACAAGCCGGCCATCGTGCACAACGATTACCGCTTCGATAACGTGATTCTGAATCCACAAAACCCAAGCCAGATCATCGGCGTGCTCGACTGGGAGCTGACCACCATCGGCGACCCGTTGATGGACCTGGGCAACACCCTCGCCTACTGGATCGAAGCTGGCGACTCGGCACCGATCCAGCTGATGCGCCGCCAGCCAAGCAATGCGCCGGGCATGCTGACTCGCCAGCAGTTCGCCGACTACTACGCCGAACGCTCGGGCATCGAAATCAAGAGCATCGATTTCTACTACACCTACGGCCTGTTCCGCCTGGCCGGCATTGTGCAACAGATCTACTACCGCTACTTCCATGGCCAGACCCAGGACAAACGCTTCGCGCAGTTCATTCACATGAACAAGCTACTGGAGCAGATGAGCCTGCAGGTCATCAATAAATCGCAGCTGTAAACGGCCGAACAGGCCTCTCATAAGAAAGGAAAAGCCCATGTCCAAGACCCAACTGTTCGACCTCGACGGCAAGATCGCTTTCGTCTCCGGCGCCAGCCGCGGCATCGGTGAAGCCATCGCCAAACTGCTAGCCCAGCAAGGCGCCCACGTGATTGTCTCCAGCCGCAAGATCGACGACTGCCAGAAAGTCGCCGACGCGATCATCGCAGACGGCGGTAAAGCCACCGCAGTTGCCTGCCATATCGGCGAGATGGAGCAGATCAGCAACGTTTTCGCGCAGATCAAAGAGCAGTTCGGCCGTCTCGACATCCTGGTCAACAACGCCGCCACTAACCCGCAATTCTGCAACGTACTGGACACCGACCTGGGCGCATTCCAGAAAACCGTCGATGTAAACATCCGCGGCTACTACTTTATGTCCATCGAGGGCGGCAAGCTGATGAAGGCCAACGGTGGTGGCAGCATCATTAACGTCGCGTCGATCAACGGCGTATCGCCGGGCGAGTTCCAGGGCATCTACTCGGTGACCAAGGCTGCGGTTATCAGCATGACCAAAGTCTTCGCCAAGGAGTGCGCGCAGTTCGGTATTCGCTGCAACGCCCTGCTGCCTGGGCTGACCGACACCAAGTTCGCCTCGGCGCTGGTGAAAAACGACGCCATCCTCAACCTCGCCCTGCAGCGTATTCCGCTCAAACGCGTAGCAGATCCAAGCGAAATGGCCGGCACTGTGCTGTACCTGGCCAGCGATGCCTCCAGCTACACCACCGGCGTGGCGTTGAATGTGGACGGTGGCTTTCTCTCCTGAGAAACCCCATGCAATAAAAAGGCGACCTTAGGGTCGCCTTTTTTACATCCACTGGAATCTACTGCCAGTCTTTCAGCGCCTGCTTGGCTGCGGGGTTCATCGGCTCGGCGAGCAAACCGGCAGGCGTCAGGTTGATGCTGTAAACCGCATCATCGGCAAGCGGCAGATAGGTCACCCGGCGCGCCTGGGGGTCGAAGATAAACAGGTCATGCGCTCCCAGCCGCAGCCAGCGCCACAGATCGATGCCATAAGGGCTGCGCGCCAGTTCGACACGAGTGTGCTGCGCCAGGCTTTGCTGCTCGATGGAGAGGAAGCGCCCCGATAACTTTTCCAGGCGATAACCAGGCTGCAGGCCGATCAACGCCGCCAGGCCTTTCCACTGCAAGAAGCGCGCATCCAGTTGCCAGAGATCGCCCTCCATGGTCAGCGTGCGCTCACGACCGCCCTCAAGCACACTGACGCGATACAACGGGCCGTCAGCCTTGAAGCTCAGCGTGGCCAGCGGCTTGCCTTCAGGAATTGCTGCATAGCTGCGCAAATCGTTGGCAAGCAGGCCAATCAAGGCCGCCAGGGCGAGAAATGCCAAGCCACAGGTGCCACGCAACCAACCGAGAAACCATTGCCGATTGAACAGGATGCGCGCTGCAACAAACGCCGCCAGTAACCCCAGCAATGCCGTTGCCCATGCCAGTCCGCCGTATTGCATCGCCGTGCATTCCTTATGCTTGAAATTGCCGGCATTATGCGCAGCTACCTGGCTGTATAACAGCAAGACAACACCACAATTAGACACAGGACGTGTTTTTTAATGGCTTTCCCGTTTGAACTCAGTGTTGACCTGAGCACCCTGGCGATTCTTGCCCTGGTCGCGTTTATTGCCGGCTTTATCGATGCAATTGCCGGCGGTGGCGGCCTGCTGACTATTCCCGCGCTGCTGACTGCCGGCCTGCCTCCGCACTTGGCCCTTGGCACGAATAAGCTGAGCTCGACCTTTGGCTCAGCCGCAGCCAGCTACACCTTCTACCGGCGCAAGCTGTTTGACCCCAGCCAATGGCGCAATGCATTGATCGGTACGGCGGTCGGCGCCCTGCTTGGTGCCGCGATGGCGCAATGGCTGCCGTCTGAATGGTTGAACCAGCTGCTACCTGCAGTGGTGTTTGGCTGCGGCCTCTACCTGCTGTTTGGTAAAACGCCGGCCGCGCCGCTGCTCGCCGAGGCGCCGATCGCCAAGGGCCGGCAGTGGCCACAAAGCCTCAGCTTGGGTTTCTATGATGGTGTGGCGGGCCCAGGCACCGGCGCCTTCTGGACAGTCAGTAGCCTGCTGCTCTACCCGCTCGACCTAGTCAAGGCCAGCGGCGTAGCGCGTAGCATGAACTTTGTCAGCAATATCTGCGCCCTGAGCGTGTTTATCATCAGCGGCCAAGTGGCCTGGCTGCTGGGCATCTGCATGGGGTTGGCGTTGATGGTCGGCGCGTTTCTCGGCGCACGTACGGCGATCAAGGGCGGTTCGAAGTTCATCCGCCCGGTATTTATCTTGGTGGTACTGGCGCTGACCGTACGCCTAGCCTGGCAGCACTGGTTCGGGCTGGCCTAGGCGGCGCGCCACATAGACGTCAATCAGATAACGAGCAATCGAGCGCGCCGCCGGCAATGGCGGCAGGTCATGCACGCTGAACCACTGCGCATCCTCGATTTCCTCGGCCTGCATAACGATATCGCCACCGGCGTACTCGGCATGAAAACCCAGCATCAGTGAATGCGGAAACGGCCAACCCTGGCTGCCGAGGTACTGCAGGTTGCTGATCTCGACCCCGACCTCTTCGCGCACTTCACGGGCTACGCAGTGCTCGACTGATTCGCCTGCTTCAACAAAACCCGCCAAGGTGCTGTAGACCCCGGAAACAAAGCGTGGCGAGCGCGCCAGAAGAAGTTCATCGCCGCGGGTTACCAGCACAATCATGCTCGGTGAAAGCCGCGGGTAATGCTGCAACTCACAGCGCAGACAGTGCATTGCGCGTTCGCCCGGCACATGCTGCATTGCCTCGCCACAACTGCCACAGAAACGGTGTTGGCTGGCCCAGGTACCGATTTGTGCGGCATAGCTGAGTAGCTTGAACGTGTCAGCATCGCCCTGCAGCATAAACTGACGCAGGCTCTGCCAGGCGCAGCCCGGCATGTCGAAAGGCTGACCCAGCTCCAGCAGGTAAACTGCATCACCATCAAAATGGCCCAGGCCATGCTCTGCGATAATCGGCAAGTCCTGCTTCTTCAGCCATTCACGGGGGAACAGCACACCGTTACTGTCTGCCAGAAAATGTTGCTTGCAATGCGCGACCACCCAGCCACCGGGTTGCTGACTGTCGAGCAGAGTGGGTTGCCAGCGCTGCATGCTCAAGCCCCCAGCTGCATGCCCAAGGCCCGCACGCTTTCTGCCGCGAGATCAAGCACGCTTGGCTGGGTTTCCGGACGCATCACCGCACCGGCTTCGAGGTAGTATTCCAGGCTGCTCAAGGCATCGGCGAGGGTTTCCAGCATCTGTTCGGACGGCATTTGCGGCGCATCGAACATATGCTGCTGTATGTAATCGGCGCAGGCACCGACCAACAGAGCAGCACGCTCCTGACCAAGGAACCACAATCCACCGCGCACGGCCTGCAGACTGAACGGCACGTTAGACAAGTGCATGCGCTCGCCACCCGACTCCAGGTATGCGGTAATCGCCCGCTTGGCCAACGCCAGGCCCGCCTGGGCCTCATCGACCACAACAATGCGAGCTTCGTTGAGCTGATGCAGGGCGAAAGACTCAGCTTCGTCACCCGGCTTCGCCTGGGCAGGTCGCGCTTCACGGCGCTCGCCACGTTCCAGGCTGGCGACCATGCCTTCAACGTACAGCACGGCATCTGCCAGCTTATGCAGCTCTTGAGGTGCGGGAGCGCTTTCCTCGCTCCAGCTGGCAACAGTTTGCAGCTGGGCGTTAAGGGAGTTACCGGCCGAACTCAGGCCGACCATACCGAGGGTCTTGCTCAGCTTGCCAAGCAAGGCGTGCAGGCTATTGAGGCTGTCGCTTTGCAGGGTGCCACGCTCAATCAGGTCGAGCATGTCCTTGACGCTGCTGAGTTCCTCACGGATCGCCGAACTCAAAGAGCGCATCACTGCCTGACCCGGGCCTGCCAGGCGCTGGTATTCCTCTTCCAGCAGGTGATCGGTAAAGGGTAGCGGTGTCAGACCGAACACGTCACTCAAGGCCGCTGCTTGCGGCCCACGGCTGTCCGCAAGGGCCACCAGATAGAGCAATTCTTTGAGCAAGCCACGCGGAGCTTCGTACTGGCCATTGACGAGCATCTGCTTGAGCTCGCGGTCAATCCGCGAGAACAGCTGTTTACGCGACTTGCGCGCCAGCAACTGACCCTCAACCTGTGCCTCAACGGCCGCCGCGCCGACCCAGCACAGGCGACCGCGCGGCTCGTTAGCAAAAAGGTTGTCGAGGCGAGTCAGCGCGCGACCCATCAGCTTGAGACTGGCCTGTGGATTCTGCTCACGGATAAAGCCCAGCAGGCCCACCTGATACATATGCCGCAGACGGCGCCCTTCACTTTCACGCGCTGCACCATCCACCGATGGCGGCGCGGTACGCGGACGAGCATGATCGAGGCGCACACTGAAAAAGAAGCTTTCTGGCAAAGCGGGCTGACCACCCGCCTGGCGCAAGTTATTGATCGCCGGCAGCAGCAACTCCGGCATTTCCTGACGGTTGGCTTCGACGTTTTCTAAGTAACGGCGCAACACATGCAGCGCGTTGCTCAGGGCAGAAAGCTGGGCATCACGTTCTTCACCGGCACCGGCGGGAATATCGGTGGCCTGATCCAGCACTTCCTGAGCCAGCAACTCGGCTCCGGCCAGCTCGATCAAGTTCAGCGTGCCGCGCACCTGATGCAGGTTTTCCACGGCTTGCTGCAGCAGGCTGCCGTTGTGGCGGTCGGCAATAAAGTGTTCAAGGCTCGACTCGGCCTCTTCCATGGTGGTGAACAGTTCATCGCGCACCAAATTAAGCGACGTGGCTCCAGAAACCATGAGCTATTGCGCCTCCCGCGTCGGTAATAAAAACAGGTGGAAAGGCAACATCAGTCAGCGAACTCCGGTTTCTGCTTACTCATATGAGCCGTCATGGCCACCCGCAGATCGGCAGATTGCAGCATGGCGGCGTTCCAGGTGGCGATATATTCCAGGCCGTCATCGACCCGGTGATCGCGCATATAACGAATCATTTCCTTGGTGCCACGAATTGCCACTGGCGACTTGCTGGCGATCTCGCGGGCAATGCCCATTACGCCATCCAGCAGGGCATCAGCATCGGCATAGGTGCGATTGACCAGGCCAATGCTGCGCGCCTCTTCACCATCAATGGTGCGGCCGGTAAAGGCCAGCTCGCGCATCATGCCGTCACCGATAATGCGTGGCAGACGCTGCAAGGTGCCAACGTCGGCGGCCATGCCAATATCGATTTCCTTGATCGAGAATTGTGCATCTACCGTCGAGTAACGCATATCGCAGGCCGAGACCAGATCAATCGCACCACCCAGGCAATAGCCTTGAATGGCGGCCAGAACCGGTTTGCGGCAGTTATCCACGGCATTGAACGAGGCTTGCAGTTCGAGAATCTTGCGCCGCAGCTTTTCGGCATTGCGGCCAACATCCGGGCCCAGTTGGCTGCCGACTGAGGCCAGCATCATCAGGTCGATACCTGAGGAGAAATGTTTGCCCGCACCGGAAATCACCACTGCGCGCACTTCATCAGTGGCGTCGATCCAGCGGAAAATCTCGATGATCTCGCTCCAGAAGTCCGCGTTCATCGCGTTAACTTTTTCCGGGCGATTGATCACCACATGGGCGACCTTATCTGCCAACACGACATTAAAGGCTTTGTAGTCGGACACGGCAGTCATCCTCAGCTGGGGCGCAAGCGCACAATGAAAATCTTCTTATGCTAAAAATCGAGCAACTATAACAACCAACCGACAAATGTCGATGCTGGCCACTGTGACGCAGACCACGTCATCAAAGTTAAGCTCAATTTTTACTTATCGGCGATAAGCGCTTGATCTACTGAGAAAGACAGGCGGTAAGCCGACGAATAACGTCGGCGCCGCCAAGCAACGCTATAGAACAGGGCAGGCTCAGGCCTTGATGCAGTCCACGGTGTAGACGCCTTCCTCACGCTGCAGGCCGTGCACATCGGCATCGAAACCGGGAAAGCTGCGATCAAAGGTGCGGGCAAAGGCCAGGTAATCAATAATCGAGCGGGTCTGTGCGGTAAAGCGTTCACCCGGCATGATCAGCGGAATACCTGGCGGATATGGCACCAGCATCACCGCAGCAATACGGCCTTCCAGCTGCTCAATTGGCACCGCCTCAACTTCGCCGCGTACCAGCTGGTTGTAGGCATCGGCAGGTTTTATCGCCACTTCCGGCAGCACCGTGTACATACGCTTGAGCGCCTTGGCCGTGGCGTTTTCGCGATAGCAGGCATGCAAAGCATCACACAGATCGCGCAGGCCCATACCCTGATAGAAGGTTTTACCGGCCTGGGCAATCGAAGGCAGTACATCACTTAACGGCAGGTTGGCGTCGTAGCTGCGTTTGAACTCCAGCAGCTCGGTCAGCAGCGTGCTCCATTTGCCCTTGGTAATACCCATGGAGAACAGCACCAGGAAGGAATACAGGCCAGTCTTCTCCACCACCAGGCCGCGCTCCCAGAGGAATTTGCTAACCACAGCCGCCGGAATGCCGCGCTCGTCCAGCTTGCCATCGGCAGTCAGTCCCGGCGTCACCAGGGTCACCTTGATCGGATCAAGCAGTACGTAATCTTCGGCCACATCACCAAAGCCATGCCACTCGGCTTGTGGCTGCAGCAGCCAGTCCTGAGTCACCACATCATCGGTGCCTTCGGCCTTGGCTGGCTGCCAGATGCTGAACCACCAATCATCAGCACTTAGGTTCTGCCGTAGGTTGGCCAGGGCGCGGCGGAAACTCAGGGCCTCATCGAAGGTTTCCTGAATCAACGAGCGCCCTGCCGGGCCTTCCATCATTGCCGAGGCCACGTCCAACGAGGCGATGATGCCGTACTGCGGCGAAGTGGAGATGTGCATCATAAAGGCTTCGTTGAAGCGGTCACGGTCAAGTTGGCGCACACCACCATCCTGCACATGAATCATCGAGGCTTGGCTGAAGGCCGCCAGTAACTTGTGCGTCGAGTGGGTGGTAAACACCAGCGGCGCATCTTCAGTGCGCGCAGTGCCCATGCCGTAACGCCCGGCATAGAACTCGTGAAACGCTGCATAGGCATACCAGGCCTCGTCGAAATGCAGCACTTCCACGCTGTTGCCCAAGGTCTGCTTGATCAGCTCGGCGTTGTAGCAAAGGCCGTCGTAAGTGGAGTTGGTCACCACCACCAGCTTGACCATCGCCCCACTGCTGCTCGGCACACGGCCGCGTGCCAGCGGGCTGGCATCGATCTTCGCCTGAATCGACTCACGGCTGAACTCGCTCAGCGGAATCGGGCCGATGATGCCCAGTTCGTTACGCTCCGGGCACAGGTACAGCGGGATCGCACCGGTCATGATGATCGA
This sequence comes from Gammaproteobacteria bacterium, assembly GCA_018827205.1. Classification (GTDB taxonomy): domain Bacteria; phylum Pseudomonadota; class Gammaproteobacteria; order Pseudomonadales; family Pseudomonadaceae; genus Aquipseudomonas. The sequence goes on from JAHJXZ010000249.1 coordinate 21,804, forward strand.
ATGCAGGATCGACTTATGGCAGTTGCGATCCACCAGAACCAGGTCATCACGTCCGACCATGGAGTGCCAGACGATCTTGTTCGCCGTCGAGGTACCATTGATAACGAAGTAAGTGTGGTCTGCGCCGAAGTTACGCGCCGCGCGGGCTTCCGCCTCAGCCAACGGGCCGGTGTGATCAAGTAGCGAGCCCAGCTCCGGCACCGATACCGAAAGGTCAGAACGCAGGGTGTTTTCACCAAAGAACTGGTGAAACGCTTGCCCAACCGGGCTCTTGCGATAGGCCACCCCGCCGCCATGGCCGGGCGTGTGCCAGGAATAGTTGGATTGTGCGGTGTGCTGCACCAGCGCCTTGAAGAATGGCGGCAGCAGACAGTCCAGATAATTGCGTGCGGCACGGGCCACCTGGCGCGCGAGGAACGGCACGGTATCTTCGAACAAATAGAGAATGCCGCGCAGCTGGTTGAGATCGACCATGGCCTCGGCCGGCGCGTTCTCGATGGTCACCTGCTCGCCCAAGGCGAAAATCGGCAACTGCGGCGCGCGACGGCGAGCGATACGAATCAGCTCGACCATGTCCTGCAGCAGGTTTTTGTTTTCACCCGCACCTTCGGCGGCGACCAGAATGCAGGCCAGGCCGTGGTGCGTGGAGGCCACGATGCGCCCCTCGGCGGAACTGGCGGTGGAAAGAATGCTGAAGCCGTCCTGCTCCAGTTCTTGGGCGATGGCGCGTACCCGGTCACCGGCCACGGTATCGGCCTTGATGTCACGGTGCACAATCAGGACGGGAAACTTGAGGTCTTTATACATTGTGGCGTCCCTGGGAGTGACAGGCCCTAGCCTGCCTATCGCCTCAGGGTAGAGGCTGGCTCAGCCAGGCGGAACCCCCTCTGCGTGACGCTGTACGAAAAGGTCGCGAGTGGATAACTCGCGACGCTATCAGGCCTCGGCTTTCGGCTGCTCCATCTGCACCCAGAGCGGCGGTGCGCCAGCGGACTTCTCGATAATTGCCAGGCGTGTGGCGTGCTCGGCCAGCTCGGCAGCGCTAGCCTGGATAACCCGCGTACGCGCCCGCTCAGCAGGCAAGCGGCGGATCGCGCTGGGCTGCTGGCGGCCATTGCTGTCGCCTTCCGAACCATCACCGGCAAGGGACAGATTGGTCTGCCCGCCGGTCATCGTCAGGTAGACGTCGGCGAGAATCTCGGCATCGAGCAAGGCGCCGTGCAGGTCACGGCCAGAGTTGTCGACGCCATAACGTTTGCACAGGGCGTCGAGGTTATTGCGCTGCCCTGGGTGGCGCTCGCGGGCCATCATCAGGGTGTCGAGGATCGTGCAGTGCTCGCTTATATCAGCGCGGTCGTCCTGCTTGATCAGGGCAAATTCGTTGTTGATAAAGCCAACGTCGAACGCCGCGTTGTGGATGATCAGCTGCGCGCCCTTGATGAATTCGAAGAACTCATCAGCAACTTCCTTGAAGCGCGGCTTGTCCTTCAACGCATCATTGGTGATGCCGTGGACGGCAATTGCGCCTTCATCGATCTCGCGATCAGGCTGCAGGTAAACGTGGAAATGCCGCCCGGTCAGGCGCCGGCCGATCAGTTCAACGCAACCGATTTCGATGACCCGATGGCCATCGGCTACCGGCATACCCGTGGTTTCAGTATCCAGAACCACACTACGCATGCTTCAACCCTCTTACTTCATCAACACCGCGATTGGCCAACTGGTCAGCACGTTCGTTACCCGGATGACCGGTATGGCCGCGCACCCATTGCCAGGTGACGTTGTGGCGGTTTACCTGCTCATCCAGCTGCTGCCACAGGTCGGCATTTTTCACCGGTTGCTTGGCGGCAGTTTTCCAGCCGCGCTTCTTCCAGTTCGGCATCCAGTCCTGAATGCCCTGCATCACATACTGCGAGTCGGTAACCAGACGCACATCGCAGGAGCGCTTCAACTCGGCCAGAGCGCGGATCGCGGCGGTCATTTCCATACGGTTGTTGGTGGTCTCGGCCTCGCCGCCCCACAACTCTTTTTCCACACCTTTGAAAATCATCAACGCGCCCCAGCCACCAACGCCAGGATTACCCTTGCAGGCGCCGTCGGTGTAGATCTCGACCTGTTCACTCATGTATCTACAATCTCTCGCTCAATTTATCGGCCGATGCTATTTCTGCGGCGTTTCGCGCCGACTGACTTTGGCTACCGGCATTGGCAGCAGCTTGCCCACCGGCTGCCTACTGGGCTGGCGCAATGGCCGTAACCCCACCACCAGCTTGCGGGCCACCAGCACGTAAAAACCGCCACCGGGCGGCTGCCAGGCCGCGCCCAGTCGCTCCAGCCCAGCCAGCCGCGCTTGCCAGGCCGGCGCAGAAAGCGGCGGACGATAGCACCCGAAGCGGCGTTTCTCCAGCGCGAAGCCCAGCAGGTGCAACCAGTCGCTGACCCTACTGGGCGCAATACAGCGGGCTTGGCGCAGCGCATCGCGGGTAAACAGATGACGCGCTCCCCAGCTGCTCATTGGATTGATCCCGACGATCAGCAGATGGCCACCCGGGCGCACGCTACGCGCTGCTTCACGCAGCAGGCCGTGGGGCGACAGGCTGAAATCCAGACCATGCTGCAACACCACTACATCGGCAGCGTGTTCGGTCAACGGCCAGGATTGCTCCTCACAAACAATCTCCACGCCCTTAAACGGCGCCCCAAGGCGCACGCTGCGCTGAATCTGTTGAGCATCCGGCGGCGTATCGGCGGCTGGACCGTAATGCACCAGATAACCACCGAAGAAACGCGCCAGCTCTTCTTCCAACAGTTGCCGCTCCTGCTCCAGCAACAACTGACCGAGCGGACCGCTCAGCCAACTGCGCGCTGCCGCGATAAGGTCGAGCCACTCACTGTCGGCATGGGCAAAAGGGTGATCGGACATTAGGGGCTACTCCCATATTATTCACGACCGAGCTGGGACTTAGAGCCTACATATGATCTCGCGAGCCAGAGTCCGTTTTTAACGCAGCAGGGCCGGCACGCAGCAGATCGTGCTGCATTAGCCAGCACCGCCATTGCACCCTAAGATGCACCTTTGTGCCCTGCTTAGCGACCCACTCATGATTAAAATCGACGCCCTGCCTGCATTCTCCGACAACTATATATGGCTGCTACAAGACCCTGAGCATCGCCGCTGCGCGGTTGTTGATCCAGGTGATGCCGCCCCCGTCGAGACCTGGCTGGCGGCCAATCCCGGCTGGCAGTTGAGCGACATTCTGATCACTCACCATCATTTCGATCACGTCGGCGGAATTGAACGACTGAAGTCGATTACCGGTGCGCGGGTGCTGGGCCCGGCCAGCGAGAATATCCCTGGCCGTGACCTGGCGCTGCGCGACGGCGATCAGGTCGATGTGCTTGGCCAGCGCTTCGACATATATGAAGTGCCCGGACACACCCTGGGGCATATTGCCTATATCCAGCCTGAGCAGCACTGGCTGTTCTGTGGCGACACGCTGTTTGCCGGCGGCTGTGGTCGCCTGTTCGAAGGCAGCCCGGAGCAGATGCACAACTCGCTCAGCCGCCTGGCCGCCCTCCCCGAGCAGACTCAGGTGTTCTGCACCCATGAATACACCCTGAGTAACCTGCGCTTTGCCGCAGCAGTTGAACCGAGTAATTCTGAAATCAAGCAGCGCTTGGAGCAGGTCAGCCAATGGCGCGAGGCTGGGAAAATCAGCCTGCCGTCATCGATTGGCCTGGAACGTGCCACCAATCCGTTTCTACGTAGCGCACAACCGTCGGTCGGCGCCCGCATTAGCGAGCGCGAAGGGCCTGCAAGCCGCTCGCCAACGCAGGTTTTCGCGGCTTTACGCGCCTGGAAGGACCATTTCTAAACCTCGACAACCACACAAAAGACTGGTTAAAACTTGACCAGGGGCATGCTGGTTCCTAGAATCGCCCGACCTTTTCGCCGGGAAGTACATCGCCGCCAATGCCTCTATCACCACGCAAACCCTTGAATTTAAAGGCATTAGCACAAGGCGTTCAGGCGCTTGTGGTGATCACTTGTATAACCCTGGCAGGCTGTCAGACCGGCAACCAGCACAGCTCCGATAGCGGACGCGATACCGACCGTGCCGTCGGGCTTGAGCAGGAACCGGAGTGGCTAAACAGCGGCGTGGCAACAGCGCCCGAAGAGCCCAAGGACATCTGGGAGCGGGTGCGCAACGGTTACCAGCTGCAGGACACCATCACCCTCAACCCGCGCATTGAGCAGCAACGCCTGTGGTTCGTCAGCAACCCTTCGTTTATTGAAAAAGCCGGCGAGCGCAGCAGCCCCTATATCCACTTTATCGTTGAGCGCCTGGAGCAGCGCAATATGCCGATGGAGCTGGCGCTGCTACCGATGATCGAAAGCTCGTACAACCCGCTGGCCTACTCCCATGCCAATGCGGTTGGGCTGTGGCAGTTCATCCCCTCTACCGGACGCAACTTCAACCTGCGCCAAACCAACTGGTATGACGGCCGCCGCGATGTGATGGCCTCAACCGATGCAGCGATCAGCTACCTGACCCGCCTCAAGGAAATGTTCAACGGCGACTGGCTCTTGGCACTGGCGGCATACAACGCCGGCGAAGGCCGCGTCAGCCGAGCGATTGAGCGTAACCAGAAGCTCGGCCTGCCGACCGATTACTGGAATCTCTCGCTGCCGGTGGAAACCCAGAATTATGTGCCCAAGCTGCTGGCCCTCTCGCAAGTGGTGATGACGCCGCAAGCCTATGGCGTCAGCCTCGCGCCGATTGCCAATGAGCCGTACTTCGAGAAGGTTGAATTCACCCAGCGCATGGATCTCGCACGCGTCGCCGCCATGGCCGACCTAGATGAAGACGAGTTGTATCTGCTCAATCCCGCGTTTAAAAAAGGCATAACCCTGGATGGCCCGCAGCACCTGCTGATACCAACCGACAAGGCCGAGCTGCTGACCGCCAACCTTTCACTGATGAAACCTCAGGAATTGGTGGACTGGCAGCAGTACCGGGTGCGTTCAGGCGACAGCCTGCACAGCATCGCCAACCGTCATCAGCTGACCGTGAACACCCTCAAAGACATCAACAAGCTCTCCAGCAACAACCTGCGTATCGGTCAGGTGTTGAGTATTCCTGCTCAGCCCGGTGTACCGGTGCGCGAGTCAGTGTTCCAACGCAGCGTGGCCCACAGTGCCCCCAGTCGTACCTATCGGGTGAAAAGCGGCGACAACCTCTGGCTGATTGCCAAGAACCACAAGGTTGCCGTCAAGGATGTGCAGCGCTGGAACAAGCTTTCCGGCAACAACCTGCGGGTCGGCCAGGTGCTCACCTTGCAAACTGGCAGACCCAGCAGTGGTGGTAGCGGCAGCGCGCCACGCCAGAGCGCGACCTATTACAAGGTGCGCCAGGGTGACTCGCTGTACCTGATTGCCAAGCGCTTCAAAGTGCCGATGAAGAGCCTGCAGAGTTGGAACCCTAAAGCCGGCAAAGCGCTCAAGCCAGGGCAGACCTTGACCCTATATAGCCTGAACTGATCAGGCCTTCTTGCTCATCGCTTCCAGGCAACGCCCAGTCAACTGGGTAAAGCGCTGAAAGGCGACAAACTGCTCGTGCTTCAACGCCCGCCCCGATACCCGACTGTCGGCATACAACAAGCCAATTTCGCGGGTGCCGGCCAACAGCGGCGCAATAAAGAACATGCCCTGCCCCAGGCGCTGGCGAATCGGCTGAGTGACCAGCTCATTAAGGTTGTAACTGGCCGGTACGCCCATCCATAACGCCTCTTTATTACGCAGCGCATAACTGAAAATATGCGGCTGCTCTTGCTGCGCCACGGGCAAGACGAAATCATGGCTCCAACCCTCGGTGCCTTCGCCAATCACCCGCTTGGCGCGAAAACAGCTTTGCCCATCCGCCAGCACCACCAGCATGATGCGTTCCAGCCCAGCCCCCTGATGCAGCCCCTTGAACAGGGTGTCGAGCACCAAGCCGAGATCGCTGCGCCGCGAGACCATCAGCCCGAGATCCTGCAGAGCCTGCTGCAAAACCAATAAATTGGGCTGTAACAGGCGCGCCTTGCGCTGCTCCTGCTGCAGTCGAATTTGTTCCGGATCAGTATTAGGAATCAGTTTGCACAGTTGGCTGGCGCCGAAGGTCGCGGCCATCTTCACGGTTTCCTCGGCACTGGCCAGCACCTGTTGCATGGCTTCCTGCGGAGTCACCCCAATAAAACTCGCCAACTGGCCGACCAGTGCCTCCATAACCGGGGTATCCCAGCCATCCAGCGCTGCCTGGCTGATCTTCGCCCCGAGGGTCACGGCTTTGACCGCCGGATCATTCTGGCTGGTCGATTGATGCGCCAGGCTGACGGTGTCGCCCAGATTCCAGCTTTTCACCAGCGACAAACTCAGCTGACGAAAGCTGGTGCCGAGCAGCTGCATCACCACTTCATCCTCATCGACACCAGGCTGGGCCAGGGCGCTGGCCAGATCATCCGCCGCATCACCCGCGCAGCCCCAGAACGCCAGCTCACCGACGTTATGTAACAAGGCGGCGATAAATACTTCCTCATCATTTTTTGTCAGCACGTAGCCGGCGATATTGCGCGCCTGTACGGCGGCATGAAACGAACGCGCCAACAGTTCAGCGAGCTGATCACGCGAGCTGCGCGCCAGCAAGCCGTCGATCAGGCTGACCGACAGCCCGATCTGACGCACGTTGTCGAAGCCGATCAGCACGATGGCGCGGGAAATGGTCCGAATAGGTTCCTGGGAGGGGTTGTAATAGACGCTATTGCCGATGCGCAGCACCTTGGTGGTCAAGGCCGCATCGCGTAGCAATACATCCGCCAGTTGCTGCACAGAGGATTTGTCGCCGAGGGTCAAACGGTGCAGGTCCTGCACCACAGCGGCCAGAGCGGGTAATTCGGCTTGGTTGAAGCGATCGATCCATGACTGCAAACCATGGCAGGCTGTTACCAAAATGATGTCCTCACAATTAGTTAACTCAGTGTAGCCAAAGTGCCGCTATTGCTTGGCCGCGAACCTACCCTTTTTCCAGCCGATACAAGCTGTTAATGTGCCTGACCAGCAGCCCACAAGACGCCACGGATCGGATATTTCACTTGATACGTCCCCTCCTCTCGTTACTTCTCTGCATGGCCATCAGTTCATCTGCCTGGGCCACTCTGTATAAAAGCCACGGTTACGCCCAGTTTGGCGAGCTGAAGTATCCCGCCAGCTTCACCCATTTCTCCTGGGTTAACCCGGAAGCCCCCAAAGGCGGCACGCTGCGGATGATGGCCAACGGCACCTTCGATACGCTCAATCCTTACACACTCAAGGGCAGCAGCCCGATCAGCACCGCCAACTTTCTGCAATACGGCGTCAATGAGCTGAATGCACCGCTGATGGTCGGCACTGGCGCCTATGACCCTTCCGGCGATGAGCCCGCTTCCAGCTACGGCCTGATCGCAGAGTCGGTGGAATACAGCGATGATCGCAGCTGGGTGGTGTTCAACCTGCGCCCCGGCGCGCGCTTTCACGACGGCAAGCCGATCACCGCCTACGACGTGGCATTTTCTTACCGTTTGCTGCTCAAGGAAGGTCATCCGCAATACCGCACGAACCTGCAAGAAGTAAAACGGGTCGACATCCTTAATCGCCACAGCATCCGCTTTGTTCTCAAACGCGCAGGCAACTCCCTGCTGATCCTGCGCCTTGGTGAATTACCAGTACTGCCACAGCACTACTGGAAAAACCGCGACTTCAAGGCCACCACCTATGAGCCGCCGCTGGGCAGCGGGCCCTACCGGATTACCCAGGTCAGCCCTGGGCGCAGCCTGCGCTTTGAGCGGGTCAAGGACTGGTGGGGCGCGAAGCTGCCAGTCAACCGTGGCAAATACAATTTCGACCGAGTCGACGTAGAGTTCTACCGCGATAGCCATGTAGCCTTCGAGGCATTCAAGGCCGGCGAATTCGACATCTATATCGAACAGCAGGCGAAGAACTGGGCCAATGGCTATCGCTTCCCGGCGTTAAGCCGTGGTGAAGTCGTCAAGGCGGAAATCCCGCACCAGATTCCAACCCAGACCCAGGCACTGTTTATGAACACCCGCCGCGCGGTGTTTGCCGATCGCCAGGTGCGTGAAGCCCTGGGCCTGATGTTCGACTTCGAGTGGGCCAACCGCGCGCTGTTCAACAGCTCCTACACCCGCGCCAAAAGCTACTACCCCAACAGCGAGTTCTCCGCCCGCGGCAAACCGGAAGGTGCGGAATGGCTGTTGCTGTCGCCCTACCGCAAGCAGTTGCAGGCGCAACTGTTCAGCGAGCCATTCAGCATGCCGCAGACCGATGGCCGGGGTATCCCGCGGGAAACCTTGCGCCGCGCCCTCGGTCTATTGGCCGAAGCCGGCTGGAAGCCATCCGGCCAACACCTGCTCAATAGCGATGGGCAGCCGCTGCGTTTCGAGATTTTGCTGGTCAACCCGAACCTTGAACGAATCCTCCAGCCTTTTACCGAAAACCTCGCCAGCATTGGCATCCAGGCCAACCTGCGCACCGTCGACCGCGCCCAGTACAAGCAGCGCCTCGATCAATACGACTTCGACATGATTCTGCTCACACTGCCGCAAACCCTCAGCCCAGGGCTTGAACAATCGCAGTATTTCCACTCGTCCCAGGCCAAGATCAAAGGCGGCAGGAATTACGCAGGGGTTACCCACCCAGTGGTCGATGCAATGATCGAAAAATTGCTGTCGGCACAGAGCCGTGACGAGCAGATCGCCGCTACCCGCGCCCTCGACCGGGTACTGTTATGGCAGCACTACAGCATTCCGAATTGGTATATCGATTACCACCGCCTGGCTTACCGCAACCGATTTGCCTTCGTCACCACGCCGCCCTACACCCTGGGCCTGCGTACCTGGTGGCTGAAATCCATGGAGAACGCTGAATGACCCATGCATTGCGCGCCCTGTTTATCCACGTCAGTGGCATTACCCTACTTGGCGTTGCCAGCCTGGCCCTGGCCGTCCCCAAGCACGCACAAACCCTGTATGACGAACCACCCAAGTACCCGGCCAACTTCAAGCACTTCGACTACGTCAATCCGGATGCGCCCAAAGGCGGCACCTTGCGCCAAGCCGGTGCGGGCGGCTTCGACAGTCTCAATCAGTTCATCAATAAGGGCGTCGCAGCCGAAGATCTCGGGATGATCTACGACACCTTGACGCGCCATAGCCTCGATGAACCCTTCACCGAATACGGTCTGCTCGCTGAGAAAATCGAAAAAGCTCCCGACAACGCCTGGGTACGTTTTTACCTGCGCCCGGAAGCACGCTTCCACGACGGCCAACCGGTCACAGCTGAAGATGTCAAATTCACTTTTGAAACCCTAATGACTAAGGGCATGCCGTACTATCGCGCTTATTATGCCGATGTCGATAAGGTCGAGGTCGAAAGCCCCCACCGCGTGCGCTTTGTCTTCAAGCAGGCCGGCAATCGCGAACTGCCGTTGATTGTCGGTCAGTTGCAGGTACTGCCTAAACATTGGTGGGCCGAGCGCGACTTCAGCAAAGGCAATCTGGACATACCGCTGGGCAGCGGCCCCTACAAGGTGGCCGACGTTCAAGCTGGCCGCTCAATCCGCTATGAGCGAGTCAAGGACTGGTGGGGCAAAGACTTGCCAGTCAATCGTGGTTTCTACAACTTCGACAACCTGCAAACTGACTATTACCGCGACAACACCGTCGCTCTGGAAGCGCTCAAGGCCGGTCAGTTCGATTTTTGGCTGGAAAATAGTGCGAAAAACTGGGCCACCGCCTACAGCACCGAAGCCGTGGCCAACGGCCAACTGATCAAAGAAGAGATCGCCAATCATAACCCCACCGGCATGCAGGGTTTTATCTTCAATACTCGCCGCCCCTTGTTCAGCGATCGTCGCGTGCGTGAGGCCCTGAGCCTGCTATTTGACTTCGAATGGGCTAATCGCCAGCTGTTCAATGGCGCTTATACCCGGACCCGTAGCTATTTCGACAACTCCGAACTGGCCTCCACAGGCCTGCCCTCTGCTGACGAGTTGAAGCTGCTGGAGCCCTTGCGCGAACAGATCCCACCTAAGGTGTTTACCGACGAATACCAACCCTCAAATACTGATGGCAGCGGCATTATTCGTGAACAGCAGCGCCGTGCTTATCAGCTGCTGCAAGAAGCTGGCTGGCGCGTCGATGGTGACCAGATGCTCGACAGCACTGGCCAACCGGTAAGTTTTGAATTCCTCCTAGCGCAAACCGAATTCGAACGCGTCCTGCTGCCGTTCAAGCGCAACCTGGCGGACCTGGGCATCGAACTGGTGATCCGCCGCGTTGACGTGTCCCAGTACATCAATCGTCTGCGTTCGCGCGACTTTGATCTGATCGTCGGTGGTTTTGGCCAATCCAACTCGCCCGGTAATGAGCAACGCGAATACTGGCATTCGAGCAGCGCCGACAAGCCTGGCAGTCGAAACTTTATTGGTCTTAAAGACCCAGCAGTGGACAAGCTGGTCGAGGGCCTGATCAATGCCGACTCACGGCAAAGCCTGATCACCTATACCCGCTCCCTCGACCGCGTGCTGCTGTGGGGCCATTACGTGGTGCCCAACTGGCATATTAAGACCTGGCGCGTGGCCTACTGGAACCGTTTCGAACACCCCAAGGTCACTCCGCAATACGACATAGGCCTGCATACCTGGTGGGCCCGCGCAAAATCACCTGAAGCGGCGGCCGACGAAGCTGCCGCGCAGAACACTGCCGACGTGGAGCAATAAGATGCTGGCGTATATCTTTCGTCGGTTGCTGCTGATCATCCCCACGCTGTTCGGCATTCTGCTGATCAACTTCATCATCATCCAGGCCGCCCCCGGTGGCCCGGTCGAACAGATGATTGCCAAGCTCGAGGGCTTTGACGGCGCAACCAGCCGGATTGCCGGCGGCGGTGCCGAGGTGTCCGTGGCCGGCTCCAACTACCGCGGCGCTCAGGGCCTTGACCCCGAGCTGGTAGCGGAAATCGAGCGTATGTACGGCTTCGATAAATCCGCCCCGGAACGTTTCTGGCTGATGCTCAAGAGCTACGCACAACTGGATTTTGGCTCCAGCTTCTTTCGCGATGCCGAGGTTATCGACCTGATTATCGAGAAGATGCCGGTGTCGATCTCACTGGGACTCTGGAGCACGCTGATCATGTACCTGGTGTCGATCCCGCTGGGCATCGCCAAGGCCACCCGCCATGGCAGCGCCTTCGACGTCTGGACCAGCTCAATGATCATCGTCGGCTACGCCATCCCCGCCTTTCTCTTCGCCATCCTGTTGATCGTACTGTTTGCCGGCGGCAGCTACTGGGACTGGTTCCCGCTGCGCGGGCTGACCTCGAACAACTTCGACGAACTGAGCTTTACCGGCAAGCTGCTCGACTATTTCTGGCACCTGGCGCTACCCGTCACCGCCCTGGTGATCGGTAACTTCGCCACCCTGACACTGCTGACCAAGAACAGTTTTCTCGATGAGATCAACAAACAGTATGTGGTTACTGCCCGTGCCAAGGGCCTGAGCAATACCCGTGTGCTGTATGGCCATGTATTCCGCAACGCCATGCTGATCATCATCGCCGGCTTCCCTGCGGCTTTTATCGGCATCTTCTTTACCGGCTCCCTGCTGATCGAGGTGATCTTCTCCCTCGACGGCCTGGGACTGATGAGCTTCGAGGCCGCGATCAACCGCGATTACCCAGTGGTATTTGGCACCCTGTTTATCTTCACGTTGCTGGGCCTGGTGGTGAAATTGATCGGCGACATTACCTACACCCTGGTCGATCCGCGTATCGATTTCGAAAGCCGGGAGGGTTGAGATGAAACTGTCCCCAATCAATCAACGTCGCTTCCAGCTGTTCAAGGCCCACAAACGTGGCTGGTGGTCGCTGTGGGTATTTCTCGCGCTGTTCTTCGTTACCCTCGGCGCCGAGCTGATTGCCAACGACAAGCCGCTGGTGGTGAGTTACGACAACGAACTGTATTTCCCGGTATTCAAGCGCTACCCGGAAACCACCTTCGGCGGCGAATTCCCACTACAGGCCAACTACAAAAGCCCATATATCCAGGAGCTGTTCAAGGAGAAGGACGGTTGGATGATCTGGCCGCCGATCCGCTACAGCTACTCCAGCATCAACTACGACCTGCAGGTGCCCGCCCCGGCGCCACCGTCGGCTGAGAACCTGCTAGGCACCGATGACCAGGGCCGCGATGTACTGGCGCGGGTGATCTACGGTTTCCGCATCTCGGTGCTGTTCGCCCTGATCCTGACCCTGGCCAGCTCGGTAATCGGCGTGTTTGCCGGGGCCTTGCAGGGCTTCTATGGCGGCTGGGTCGACTTAGTCGGGCAGCGGTTTCTGGAAATCTGGTCGGGCCTGCCAGTGCTCTATCTGCTGATCATTCTGGCCAGCTTCGTGCAGCCGAACTTCTGGTGGCTGCTGGGCATCATGCTGCTGTTCTCCTGGATGAGTTTGGTTGATGTGGTGCGTGCCGAGTTCCTCCGTGGACGCAACCTGGAATACGTGCGCGCGGCCCGCGCCCTGGGCATGCAGAACGGCTCGATTATGTTCCGCCATATCCTGCCCAACGCGATGATTTCCACCATGACCTTTATGCCGTTCATCCTCACCGGCGCGATCGGCACCCTCACTGCGCTGGATTTCCTCGGCTTCGGCCTGCCGCCTGGCGCGCCGTCATTGGGCGAGCTGGTCGCCCAGGGCAAATCCAATCTGCAAGCACCCTGGCTGGGTATTAGCGCCTTTGCCGTCCTAGCTCTAATGCTGAGTTTGCTGGTGTTTATCGGCGAAGCCGCACGCGATGCCTTCGACCCGAGGAAATGACATGACCGACTCCAACACCCTTATCGAAGTCCGCGACCTGGCTGTCGAATTCGTCACCGGCAGCCTGAAACAACGCGTGCTGGAAGGCGTCAGCTTCGATATCAAGCGCGGCGAAACGCTGGCCTTGGTGGGCGAAAGCGGCTCGGGTAAATCGGTCACCGCGCACTCAATCCTGCGCCTGCTGCCCTACCCCCTGGCCCAGCACCCGAGCGGCAGCATTCACTACGCCGGTCAAGACCTGCTCAAACTGAACGAGAACAAGCTGCGCGGTATTCGTGGCAACCGTATCGCCATGGTCTTCCAGGAGCCCATGACCTCGCTCAACCCGCTGCACAGCATCGAAAAGCAGATCAACGAGGTGCTCGCCCTGCACAAAGGCCTGCGCGGCAAAGCCGCTACTGCGCGCACTCTGGAGCTACTAGAACTGGTTGGTATCCCAGAACCGCACAAGCGCCTCAAGGCTTACCCACATGAACTGTCGGGCGGCCAACGCCAGCGCGTGGTGATCGCCATGGCCTTGGCTAACGAGCCAGAGCTGTTGATTGCCGACGAGCCAACCACTGCGCTGGACGTCACCGTACAGCTGAAGATCCTCGAGCTGCTCAAGGACCTACAGGCACGCCTGGGCATGGCGATTCTATTGATCAGCCACGACCTCAATCTGGTGCGGCGCATTGCCCATCGCGTCTGCGTCATGCAGCGCGGGCATATCGTCGAGCAAGCCGAATGCGAAACGCTGTTTAAAGCGCCACAACACCCTTACACCCGTGAACTGCTGGGCGCAGAACCTACTGGCGGGCCGGTTGATCAACCACCCGGCAAACCCATGCTGGAAATCGACAACCTACGCGTCTGGTTTCCTATCAAAAAAGGCCTACTGCGCCGTACCGTCGACCACGTCAAAGCCGTGGACGGCATCGATTTCAGCCTGCCGCAGGGGCATACCCTGGGCATCGTTGGCGAAAGCGGCTCGGGCAAATCCACCCTGGGCTTGGCGATTCTGCGTCTGCTCGGCAGCCAAGGCGGCATCCGCTTCCAGGGCCAGGCCATCGACAACCTGTCGCAAGAGGATGTCCGACCGCTACGCCGACAGATGCAGGTGGTCTTCCAGGACCCCTTCGGCAGCCTCAGCCCGCGTATGTCGGTGGGCCAGATTGTCGGCGAGGGCTTGCAGATTCACCGTATGGGCAGCGAGGCCGAGCAGGAACAGGCCATCATCGACGCACTGGTAGAGGTCGGCCTCGACCCGGAAACCCGCCACCGTTATCCCCATGAGTTCTCCGGCGGCCAGCGCCAACGTATCGCCATCGCCCGCGCACTGGTGCTGAAACCCGCGCTGATCCTGCTCGATGAGCCGACTTCGGCCCTCGACCGTACCGTGCAGCGCCAGGTAGTCGAGCTGCTACGCTCGCTGCAGGCCAAATACAACCTGACCTATCTGTTTATCAGTCACGACCTGGCGGTAGTCAGGGCCTTGAGCCACCAGGTGATGGTGGTCAAACAGGGCAAAGTAGTCGAACAAGGCCCGGCGGCACGTGTCTTTGCCGCGCCACAGGACATCTATACACAGCAGTTGCTGGAAGCAGCCTTTATGGTCCCAGCTGGTTAATTCTTGTAGACAGGAAGAGGAACAACACCCATGGGTTTTCTAAGCGGCAAGCGCGTACTGATCGTTGGCGTCGCCAGCAAACTGTCCATCGCCTCCGGCATCGCGGCAGCCATGCACCGTGAAGGCGCCGAACTGGCTTTCACCTACCAGAACGAAAAACTCAAAGGCCGCGTCGAAGGCTTTGCCGCTGATTGGGGTTCGAACGCTGATTTGTGCTTCCCTTGCGACGTGGCCAACGATGAGGAAATTGCCTCGGTATTCGAGGCTCTGAGCAAGAAGTGGGATGGCCTGGATTGCATCGTTCACTCCGTTGGCTTCGCCCCGGGCGACCAGCTGGACGGCGACTTCACCGACGTCACCACCCGCGAAGGCTTCCGTATCGCTCACGACATCAGCGCCTACAGCTTCGTTGCCCTGGCCAAAGCCGGCCGCGAAATGATGAAAGGCCGCAACGGCAGCCTGCTAACCCTGTCCTACCTGGGCGCCGAGCGCACCATGCCGAACTACAACGTCATGGGCATGGCCAAGGCCAGCCTGGAAGCCGGTGTACGTTACCTGGCCGGCAGCCTCGGCCCAGAAGGCACTCGCGTTAACGCTATCTCCGCAGGCCCAATCCGCACCCTGGCGGCTTCCGGGATCAAGAGCTTCCGCAAGATGCTCGCTGCCAACGAGAAGCAGACCCCGCTGCGCCGCAACGTGACCATCGATGAAGTCGGCAACGCCGGCGCATTCCTCTGCTCCGACCTGGCCTCAGGCGTCAGCGGCGAGATCATGTACGTCGACGGCGGCTTCAACACCACCGCCATGGGCGCCATGGAAGGGTAAGTCGTTAAATCGCAGCAATAAAAAAGGCCGCTTACTTAAGCGGCCTTTTTTATGCGTTGCCATCCTTGGCAGTTACCCTAAGGGCCGTTGCTACGCGACGTTAACAGTGGCGTCCTGCCATTGCTTTGTTCAGTCACATCGATCAGAAGCGCTCGATATCCGCTGTATCTTCCAACTGCTTACGGAACGCGGCGAAGTCCTGCTGACCGACGCGCGAGGCGAGGAAGCGGCTGTACATGGCCTTGTCCTCCTCCGACAGCGTTTGCTCCGGCTGGCTCACGCCGTTGAGGCGGATGATCACGAAATCACCGTTGCTCAGGCTGATACCAGCGAAGGTCGGCTTGTCGGCCGCTTCAGGCTTGGGCATGCGGAACAGCGCCTGTAGCACCACCGGTTCAATACCTTCCTGGCTGCGAGTGGCCGCTTCAACCACATTCCAGCCCTGCTTGGCATCGGCCTGGGTAACCGGCGTCTGACCATCACGCAGAGCAGCCAACTGCTCTTCAGCCTTAGCTTTCACCGCTTCGCTTGCACGGACTTTGGTCAGCTGGGCACGGATACTGTCGGCAACCTGCTCAAGTGGCAGTTGCTCAGGCTTGTTGTGCTCTTTAACGCGCACCACCACAACAGTGTTGGGGTCGAGTTCGATCACACTGCTGTTGCTGCCGTCTTCAAGCACTTCATCGCTGAATGCCGCTTGAATCACCTGACGATTAGCCGTGAGGCCTTCAGTGCCACCCTGACGACCGAAGGCTTCAGTGGTCTTGACCTCAAGACCCAATTCCTGAGCAGGCTGGGCCAGGTCAGACGCTTCAAACGCGGCGTCTTCGAGGTCTTTGGAGACTTCGACAAAGCGCTGCTCAACCTGACGCGCCTTAAGGTCGCGCTTCAGTTTCTCTTCCAGGCTGGCCAAGCTCGGTACTTCCGGCGCCTGAACGCCCAGGAGCTTGATCAGGTGCCAGCCGAACTCGCTGCGTACGGGAGCCGACACAGCATTTTCGTCCAGCGCATACAGCGCTTCTTCAAAGGCAGGGTCATACACACCCGGGCCGGCAAAGCCCAGATCACCGCCCTCACCTGCCGAACCCGAATCATCGGAAACTTCTTTGGCCAGCGCGGCGAAATCTTCGCCCTGCTCAAGACGCTTTTGCACCGCAACCAATTTGGCCTGGGCTTGCTCGTCACTCAGCTTATCGTTGACCTCGACCAGAATATGCGCGGCACGGCGCTGTTCGGCGAGGTTGGCGATTTCACTCTGATAAGCGCTTTGCAGCGCCTCATCGGTAACTTCAACCTGATCGAAGAAGGCGTCTTTTTTCAGCTCAACGTATTCCAACACAACCTGCTCAGGGCTCATGAACTCGCTGGCCTGAGCCTCATAGTAGGCCTTGATGTCATCGTCACTGAGTGTGACGGCATCCAGATCAGCTTTGAGGGTCAAGGTAGCGAAGTCGCGAGTTTGCTTTTCCAGTGCGGCAAAGGCTTGCACTTGGGCATCGGTGACAAAACCGCTGTTTGCCAGGCCGGCGCGCAACTGACCGATGAGCATTTCCTGCTCAAGCATCTGACGGAACTGCAAGCGGCTGTAACCCAGCTGACGGATAACTTGATCGAAACGCTCAGCGTTGAACTGGCCATCGACAAGAAATTCAGGTGTTTTCAGGATCAGCTGATCAAGCGCTTGTTGCGAAAAAGCGAACTTGGCGTCTTTGGCGCTATCGAGCAGCAAGGTACGCTCAACCAGACCATTCAGGGCGGCTTCACGCAGCAGCTTCTCATCCAGCAAGGAGGCATCAAAATCGCGCCCCAACTGTTGCAGCAACTGACGACGCTGCATCTCAACAGCCTGGCTGAGCTCGGCGGAAGTGATCTTCTCGCCATTCACATCAGCGGCATTCTGGCTATTACTGGTGCTGGTAAAAATGGCATCAACACCCGTCAGCGCAAGCAACGCGACAATGATGCCGATGATGGTTTTGGCAATCCAACCCTGTGAATTGTCCCTGATGTTTTGCAGCATGCGTCCCCCAGAACGACTGTAAAAATAAAGCAGTCGCGCAGTGTGGGTAAAATCCGGATAGAAGAAAGGCGCATCAGTGGATGCGCCTTCTCGTAACTGGCGAAGCGGATCGAACTCAAGCAGCTGATTCGTCGTGTTCAGCAAGTTATGACTGACTGAACATCCCGCCCCGCATCAGACCAGCCATTCAACTGATCTGCTGGGCAAAACCGAAAGATGCTTAGTTGACAGCGTCTTTCAGAGCTTTACCGGCTTTGAAGCCTGGAATCTTGGCAGCAGCGATGCTGATCGGGTTACCAGTTTGTGGGTTACGGCCAGTGCGAGCAGCACGCTCTTTAACAGCGAAAGTGCCGAAGCCAACCAGTACTACGGAGTCACCAGCCTTCAGAGCGCCAGTAACGGATTCAATTACTGCGTCCAGCGCACGGCCGGCAACAGCTTTTGGGATATCAGCAGATGCAGCGATGGCATCGATCAGTTCCGACTTGTTCACTCTTAAGTCCCCTTAATTTCTATTGAGTTTATTTCTTGCTTTTAAATGTAAGCGAAGCTGGTGCGGAGAGCCTGCTGACACGATAAGAGCCGCTTTATAACAAGGGCTCTAAAAATGTGTCAAGAAACCCCTCCGGCTAATGCGTGCTAATTCGCTCCTTGGAATCAGTCTCGCGCTTTTCATCCTTTGCAACCATGGGAGCCGCATCAGGCAAGGGCTCCGGGGCGTATTGCAGCGCAATTTGCAGGACCTCGTCAATCCATTTAACCGGTTTAATCTGCAGGTCTTGCTTAAT
>JAHJXZ010000029.1 GCA_018827205.1 Gammaproteobacteria bacterium
CCCGGCACCGGCACCCCGGTGTGCGGCGGCCTGAGTACCCATCAGGCGCTGGAAATTCTCCGTGGCCTGCGTGGCATCAACCTGGTCGGCATGGATGTGGTGGAAGTTTCGCCGCCCTACGACCACGCCGAAGTCACCGCTCTGGCCGGCGCTACCGTGGCGATGGAATTGGTGTGCTTGTATGCCGCGCGGCACAAAGTGGGCGAGCGTTGAGAGGGAAATACCTAGGGTGGAAATCGCTGTTTATTTCCACCACTGGCATTCGCCTCGGCCGCCCATGGTGGACCGGCGAAGCGTGGTGCCCCCTACGATTCTGATGGGGCCTACAAGAACTGAACATGTTGGCCAAAGCCAATTCAGGCTTCGCGATAAAAAAAACGGGCCCAGCGGGCCCGTAAACTCACACTCAAATGTTAGTGAGCATTCAATCGCTCGCTTAGGCCCATGGATGCCGGCATAAACAGCCGTGCATCCATCCGCTGCGGTGCGCGGACGATGGGGGTGAAGTCCATGCGGTCAAGGATGTCACGCTGGATATCCACGCCCGGCGCCACTTCTATCAGTTCCAGGCCATCTAGGGTCAGACGGAACACGCAGCGCTCGGTGACATACAGCACCGGTTGGCCGCGCTCGGCGGCTTGGTGGCCGGCAAAGGTGCGGTGCTCGACTTCGCCGACGAACTTGCACAGCTCGCCGTCCTTGATGATGCGCAACTGGCCGTTCTCGATGCGGATGTCTTGTGGCCCTGCGCTGAAGGTGCCGAGGAACACCACCTGCTTGGCGTTCTGGCTGATATTGATAAATCCGCCGGCACCGGCCAGTCGCGAGCCGAACTTGGACACGTTGAGGTTGCCCGCCGCATCGGCCTGGGCCAGGCCGAGAAAGGCGATATCCAGGCCGCCGCCGTCGTAGAAATCGAACTGATAGGGTTGATCAAGCAGCGCGCTGTGATTGCTGGCTGCACCAAAATCCAGCCCCGAGGCGGGGATGCCGCCGATTACGCCGGGTTCGGCGGTCAGGGTCAGACGCTCGATCACGCCTTCTTCGGCGGCCACCGCTGCCACGCCTTCCGGCATGCCGATGCCGAGGTTGACCACCGCACCGGCTTTCAACTCCAGCGCCGCGCGGCGCGCAATCAGTTTGCGTATATCCAGCGGCATGGCCTTCAGGCTGTCCACCGGCACCCGGGTTTCGCCGGCGAAAGCTGGGTTGTAGGCGGTGGCGAAGGTCTGCTGGTGATTGGCTGGGTCAGCCACCACCACACAATCGACCAAAATGCCGGGGATCTTCACCTCGCGCGCATTTAGCGAGCCGCGTTCGACGATGCGCTCGACCTGAGCGATGACCAGCCCGCCCGAGTTGTGCGCGGCCATGGCGATGGCCAGGCTCTCGATGGTCAGCGCCTCACGCTCGAAACTCAGATTGCCGTCGGCATCACTGCTGGTGGCGCGCACCACGGCAACGTGAATCGGAAAGGTCGGGTAGAACAGGTAGTCCTTACCGTCGATGGGCATCAGCCGCACCAGCTCGGTGGTGGTACGCGCATTGAGCTTGCCGCCGCCGTGGCGCGGATCGACATAAGTGCCCAAACCAACCCGCGACAGCTGCCCCGGTTTGCCGGCGGCGATATCGCGAAACAGCTGGGAGATCACCCCCTGCGGCAGGTTGTAGGCCTCGATGCGGTTATCCACCGCCAGCTTCTGCAGCCCCGGCACCAGCCCCCAGTGTCCGCCGATCACCCGCCGCACCAAGCCCTCATGGGCCAGGTGGTTAAGGCCGCGACCTTTGCCATCGCCTTGGCCAGCGGCATACACCAGGGTCAGGTCGTGTGGTGCCTGTTCAGCAAGAAAGCGCTGCTCCAGAGCAATGGCGATTTCTTCGGCGAAACCGATGCCGACAAAGCCGCCAGTAGCCAGGTTGGCGTTGTCCGGGATGCGCGCCACAGCGGCGGCGGCGGTCATGATCTTGCTCATGGTGCTTACTCGAAAAACGGGATGGGGAAACGGCGTCACCCTGTAGGAGCGGGCCATGCCCGC
>JAHJXZ010000250.1 GCA_018827205.1 Gammaproteobacteria bacterium
CCACCCGGAAAATCCTTATGTGCCGACCTCCCACGCCAACGTGCGCTTCTTCAGTGCCGAGAAAGCCGGTGAAGAGCCGGTCTGGTGGTTCGGTGGCGGCTTCGACCTGACGCCCTACTACGGCAATGAAGAAGATTGCCGGCACTGGCACCAGGTCGCCTTTGAGGCCTGCGCGCCGTTCGGCGCCGAGGTTTATCCGAAGTTCAAGGAGTGGTGTGATCGCTACTTCCACCTCAAGCACCGCGGCGAGCCGCGCGGCATTGGTGGGCTGTTTTTCGATGACCTGAATCAGTGGGACTTCGATACTAGTTTCGCCTTTATGCGCGCCATCGGTGATGCCTATATCGAGGCCTATCTGCCCATCGTGCAGCGCCGCAAACTGACCCCTTATGGCGAGCGCGAGCGTGAATTCCAGGCCTTCCGCCGGGGCCGCTATGTTGAGTTCAACCTGGTGTTCGACCGTGGCACCCTGTTCGGTTTGCAGTCCGGCGGGCGTACTGAGTCGATCCTGATGTCGCTACCGCCGCATGTGCGCTGGGGCTACGACTGGAAGCCAGAGCCGGGCAGCGAAGAGGCGCGTCTGACCGAGTACTTCCTGACCGACCGTGATTGGCTTGCAAATTTGCCTTGATCGCTGCTGCGCTAGGCCGTGCTGCGTTGAGAGCAGGCTCGGAATGCTCATTTACAGCTCGTAAACTCTGCTTCCTCGCCTGCTCTCGCCTTGCCTGACCGTCGCTCGCGATGCGCTGAAGGCAAATTTCAAAGAGGATTATTGATGGACCGCTACGGCGTATTCGGCAACCCCATCGGCCACAGCAAGTCGCCGCTGATTCATCGCCTGTTTGCTCAGCAGACCGGCGAGCAGCTGAGCTATGAGGCCCTACTTGCGCCGTTGGACGACTTCCCCAGATTTGCTCGCGCATTCTTTGCCGAGGGGTTGGGGGCGAATGTCACCGTGCCGTTCAAGGAGCAGGCGTTTGCTCTTGCCGATCAGCTTAGCGCCCGTGCTCAACGCGCCGGTGCGGTCAATACCCTGAAGAAGCTCGCCGACGGCAGTCTGCTCGGTGACAACACCGACGGCGCCGGTCTGGTGCGTGATCTGACGGTGAATTCCGGGGTAACCCTCAAGGGCAAACGCATCCTCCTGCTCGGTGCCGGCGGTGCGGTGCGCGGCGTGCTGGAGCCGTTGTTGGCCGAGCAGCCGGCGGCGTTGGTGATTGCCAATCGCACAGTCGAGAAGGCCGAGCAACTGGCCCGCGAATTTGCCGACCTGGGTCCGGTGGTGGCCAGCGGTTATGATTGGATTGATGCGCCGGTGGATCTGATTATCAACGGCACCTCGGCCAGCCTGGCCGGCGAGCTGCCGCCGATTGCCCCGAGCCTGATCCAGCCGGGGCATACACTGTGCTACGACATGATGTACGGCAAGGAGCTGACCGCCTTTAACCGCTGGGCAGCCGAACACGGCGCGGCGCGCACTTTGGATGGCTTGGGCATGCTGGTCGAACAAGCCGCCGAAGCCTTTGCCTTGTGGCGCGGTGTGCGTCCTGCCAGTGCGCCCGTGCTGGCCGAACTGCGCCGCTTATTGGCCGAAGGCTGAGCGCTCGTGCCACTGAGTGCGCATGAACTGGCGCAGATCAGCGCACTGACCCTGCGCCATTATCAGGACTGCGCCGAAGACTTTCGCGCCGGCACCCGCGACCACGATGTCAGCCAGAATATCGCCGCTCTGCTCGCGCATATTCAGGCCACTGCGCCTTACCAGATTCTCGATTTCGGCTGCGGCCCGGGCCGCGATCTGCGCACCTTTAGCGGCATGGGCCATACGGCCGTCGGTTTGGATGGCTGCGCGCGCTTTGTCGAAATGGCTCGCGCTGACAGTGGCTGCGAAGCCTGGCAGCAGGACTTTCTTGCCCTCGATCTGCCGCCTGAACGCTTCGACGGCGTGTTCGCCAATGCCTCGCTGTTTCATATTCCCCGGCAGGAACTGCCTCGGGTGCTGAAGCAGCTGCATGCCAACCTGAAACCCGGCGGCGTGCTGTTCAGCTCCAACCCCCGTGGAGAGAACCAGGAAGGCTGGAATGGCGAGCGCTACGGTGCCTATTACGACCTGGCCAGCTGGCGCGTGCTGCTCAACGCCGCTGACTTCAGCGAACTGCAGCATTACTACCGCCCGGCGGGCTTGCCGCGCGAGCAGCAGCCCTGGCTGGCCAGTGTCTGGCGCAGGCTCTGACTACTCAGCTCGTAGGGTGGACGTCGTTTTTCACGTCCACCGCCATGGTGGATCGATAAGCGCGATTCACCCTACTCAGTACACATCACGCAGATAGCGCTTCTGCTCGGCCAGACGGCGAATATGCTCGGCCGCCCGCTCCTCGCTCAAACCGCCGTGCTCGCGCGCCACATCCTGTAGCGCCTGCTCGACATCCTTGGCCATGCGGTTGGCGTCGCCGCAGACATACAGCTGCGCACCCTCCTCCAGCCATCGCCACAGCTCGCCGCCCTGCTCGCGAATGCGATCCTGCACGTAAATCTTCTGCGTCTGATCGCGAGAGAAGGCCAGGCTGAGGTTGGTCAACAGGCCGTCGTGCTGCATCGCCGTTAGTTCGTCGCGGTAGTAGAAGTCGCTGGCCGCATGCTGTTCGCCGAAGAACAGCCAATTCTTGCCGGTATCGCCGCGCGCGCGGCGTTCATGGAGGAAGCCACGGAACGGCGCCACGCCGGTGCCGGGACCGATCATGATCATGGGCACGTCGCCATCGTGCGGCACGCGGAAGTATTTATTGCTCTGCACAAACAGCGGCACCTCGGCGTTATCCGCACGGTCGGCGAGAAAGGTCGAGGCCACGCCCTTGCGTTTGCCGTAGCGCACGGCGGACACGGTCAGGTGCACTTCGCCGGCATGCGCCTTGGGGCTTGAGGAGATCGAATACAGGCGCGGCTGCAGCCGTTTGAGGCTGCCCAGTAGTTCGCCAGCCGTGTGTTCGGCCGGATAAGCCTGCAGCACGTCGGCCAGTTGGCGGCCCCACAGCCAGTCCTTCAGCTCGGCCTTGCGCTCGCCAAGCAGGCTGCGCAACTCGCTGCTGGCGCTGCGTTCGGCGACCAGGGCGAGGGCTTCGTTGCTCGGCCGGGCGATTTCGAAATGACTGCTAAGCGCCTCGCGCAGCGGCAGGTCGCCGACCTTGGCCACGTTGACCCGTTGTTCGCCGTCCAGGCGCGCCAGTTCGAGCACTTCCTCGACCAGCTCCGGGCAGTTGCGCGGCCATACGCCGAGGGCATCGCCCGCTTCGTAAGTCAGCTCGGAGTCGCCGAGGGCGAAAGCGAGCTGACGGGTGTCCTTGCTCGCGCCTTCCGCGTTCAGGCGCAGGTTAAGCGCCAGGCGCGCGGGCAGCGGCTGGGTTTTACTCACCGTGCTGACGGGTTCAGTTGAAGCGGCGCTGTGTGCAGGAACTGCCGTTGCCGCCGGGCGCAGCAGTGGTAGCAGCTCGCTTAGCCAGGCCGAGGCAGCCTCGTCGAAATCGCTGTCGCAATCCAGGCAGGGCCGCAGCGGCGTGGCGCCGAGTTCGGCCAGGCGGCGGTCGAGGTTTTTGCCGTGCTGGCAGAACTGTTCGTAATTCGGGTCACCGAGGGCCAGTACCGCATAACGCAGATTTTCCAGGCGCAGGTCGCTGGCTTGTAGGGCGTTCCAGAAGGCCTGGCCGTTGTCTGGCGCATCGCCGTCGCCGAAGGTGCTGCTGAGCAGCAACACCGAGCCGGCGCTGGCCAGTTGCTGCGGTGGGTAATCAGCCATGCAGCTGAGTGCCACGGCAACCCCGGCTTCATTCAGATGCGCGGCCAGGCGTTCGGCCAGTGCTTCGGCATTGCCGGTCTGCGAGGCCCACAGCAGGGTTACCGCAGGGCTCGCTGCCAGCGCCGCGGGTGCGACACGGCTGAATAGCCCGGCGAGCATGCCGTCGAGCCACAGGCGGGTTGGCTCCGCCAGGGGCGCCTGGCTTGGCAGGCTGGGCACACCGCCGCCGGGGTTGCTGCGTAAACCGCTGATATAGCCGGCCATATAGGTGCGCTCGCTGTCGCTAAGGGGCGGCGGCGCGCTGCAATCTACGCCGACCAGGGCCGCAAAGGTTTCGATGCTCGACATCGCGAGTTCCTCGGGCGAGTGAGAGAGGCGAGTGCTGGCGACTGCCTCGACGGCGGACGTATCGAGACGTTGATGGGCGATCAGCTCGATACGCCGCAGGCTGACGGCGCAGAACTTGAATTCCGGCTGCTGCGAGAGTGGGTCGATGGCGTCGCTGGTCACCGCGTTGATCGCCAGGTTATCGCCGTACACATCGTTCCAGTGGAACGGCGCAAAGCAGCCGCCGGGTAGCACGCGGTCGCTGATCTGCACCGGCAGCACGGCATGGCCACGCCGCGAGCGGATTTCCAGCTGGTCGCGATCGCGCACGCCGAGGGCGGCGGCGTCCTGCGGGTGCACTTCGATAAAGGGGCCGGGGTTGAGCTTGTTAAGCGTGGCGACCTTGCCGGTCTTGGTCAGGGTGTGCCACTGGTGCTGCAGGCGCCCGGTGTTGAGCACAAAGGGGAAGTCGGCATCGGGCATTTCCGCCGGGTCGAGGTGCGGTCGCGGGAAGAACTGCGCCTTGCCGCTGGGCGTGGCAAAGGTCAGGCGCGGCGTGCTGCCGTCTTCGCGAATGTGCAGATGCTGGCTGATGCCGTCGTTGATGTAGCGCAGCGGCATGCGCCCGTCGCCCGCTTCACTGGCGCAGGGCCATTGCAGCGGCGTTTGGCGCAGGCGCGGGTAGCTGGCGCCGCGCAGGTCATAACCGGTCTTGGGATTGTGGAAACGTTTGATTTCCTCGAACACCTGCTCGGCCGATTCGTAGCTGAAGCCGTCGGGAAAGCCCATGGCGCAAGCCACCTCGGCGATGATGTGCCAGTCGGCCATGGCCTCGCCGGGCGGCTCAACGGCTTGCGGCATCAGGGTCAGGTTGCGTTCGGAGTTGATCATCACCCCTTCGGCTTCGGCCCACAGCGCGCCGGGCAGGAGGATGTCGGCGTAGCGATTGGTTTCGGTGTCGAGGAAGGCGTCCTGGGCGATCACCAGCTCGGCGGCCTTCAGCCCTTCGATCACCTTGCTACGGTTGGCCATGCTCGCCACCGGATTGGTGCAGATGATCCAGCAGGCTTTGACCTTGCCGGCTGCCAGATCCTCGAACAGCGTTACGCTGCCGCCGCCCAGGCGGGTGTGCAGGGTGCCGGCCGGCACGCCCCAGATCTCCTCGACAAAGGCGCGGTCGTCGTCCACCAGTACGCTGCGCTGGCCCGGCAGGCCAGGGCCCATATAGCCCATCTCGCGGCCGCCCATGGCGTTGGGCTGGCCGGTGAGGGAGAACGGCCCGCTGCCGGGGCGGCAGATCTTGCCGGTGGCCAGGTGCAGGTTACACAGGGCGTTGGTGTTCCAGGTGCCGTGGGTGCTCTGGTTGAGGCCCATGGTCCAGCAGCTCATCCACTCGCCGGCTTCGCCGATCCAGCGTGCGGCCTGGCGGATGGCTGCTTCGCTGAGCCCGGTGTGAGCGGCGACGTAGTCGGGGGTGTAGCTCTCCAGGAAGTCCGGCATGACCTGCCAGCCTTCGGTGAACTCGGCAATAAAGGCCGGATCGGTGTGGCCGTTTTTGTGCAGCAGGTGCAGCAATCCGTTGAGCAGCAGCAGGTCGCTGCCCGGTTTGATCTGCAGAAACAGGTCGGCTTTGTCCGCCGTGGCGTTGCGCCGGGGGTCGACGACGATCAGCTTGGCGCCAGCCTTGACCCGTGCCATCAGGCGTAGAAACAGGATCGGATGACAGTCGGCCATATTCGCGCCGATCACCAGCAGCACATCCGCGCGGTCGAAATCCTGGTACGAGCCGGGTGGGCCGTCGGCACCCAGCGACAGTTTGTAGCCGCTGCCGGCGCTGGCCATGCACAGGCGCGAGTTGGATTCGATCTGGTTGCTGCCCAGGTAACCTTTGACCAGCTTGTTGGCCAGGTACTGCGCCTCCAGCGACATCTGCCCGGAGACATACAGGGCGATGGCGTCCGGGCCGTGTTCGTCGAGGATCGCGCGCAGGCGGGCGGCGGCGGCGCTGATCGCCGCGTCCATGGTGACTTGCCCAGGGTCACGGTTACGTTCGCTGCGCAGGTAGGCGTGTTCCATACGGCCGGATTCGTTCAGCGGCTGGGCGCAGGTGCTGCCCTTGGTGCACAGGCGGCCGAAGTTGCTCGGATGCTGTTGGTCACCGCTGACCTTGGCGATCTTGCCGTTTTCCACTTGCATGACGATGCCGCAGCCGACGCCGCAATATGGACAGACACTCCGAACCGTTTTGTTCGCCACACCCCTCTCCTGCACCTGAAACGCAAAACGCCATGCAACCCTCCGTCGAAACGGGAGTGGCACGGCGTCTTTGTCGTGGATGGGCAATCAGCGTTGATTACCTGGGTGGGTCTATAGCAAGGCACGCGCCAGGGTTCGCCAGGGCGGCTCGAATGCCCGCACGGCAAGGCCTGGCGAGGTGTGTGCGGTGCTGATGGCCGGTTTTGCGCGACTCATAATGGGGCGCAGGCTGCTCTGCTCGCCTCTTTTTGGGTCTTTATCGCGCCGGGCAGGTGAGCCTGCAACTGCGCCTGTAGCCCGCTGCAATGCGGGCCGCAGGCCACTGTGCGGAAACTGGCACAGGCGCTGCATGAGCCCTAGCGAGCCCGCCACATTCGGGCCGCCCATTCGATCAATGGCGATCGCCAGCCTCTATTCAGGCAATGGGTAATCAGGTGCCACTCGCAGGCACCGCACAGAACAGGCAAAGGCGCCTGAAACCGCAAGGTTTCAGGCGCTTTTTTTATTGCCGCAGAAAAACCTGATGAGCTTCGGCCGGGAAATGCCATGAACAGCACAGATACCTCCACAGACCAGCAGCGGCTGATCATCATCGGCAACGGCATGGTCGGCCATCACTGCGTCGAGCAACTGATCGAGCGTGGCGCGCTGGCGCAGTACCGCGTGCAGGTATTCAGCGAAGAGCCGCTGCGCGCCTATGATCGAGTGCACCTCTCCGAGTATTTCACCGGCCGCGATGCCGAATCCCTGGCCCTCAGCGGTGCCGAGTTGTACCAGACGCCGGGCGTGACCCTACACCTGGGCGTGCCGGTGCTGGAGATCGACCGCGAGCGCCGCGAAGTGATCACCGCCGAAGGCAGCTTCCCTTACGACCAGTTGGTGCTGGCCAGCGGCTCCTACCCCTTCGTGCCGCCGATTGAAGGCGCCGAAGGCGATTCGCGACTGGTCTACCGCACCCTGGCCGACCTCGACACCATTCAGGCCGCCGCCAAGAGCGCGCGCCGTGGTGTGGTGGTCGGTGGTGGCCTGCTCGGCCTGGAAGCGGCCAACGCCTTGAAGTCCCTGGGCCTGGAAGCCCATGTGGTGGAATTCGCCCCACGGCTGATGCCGGTGCAGCTGGATGACCACGGCGGCCTGGCGCTGAAGGCGCAGATCGAAGCCCTGGGCGTCAGCGTGCACCTGTCGCGCGGCACCCAGTCGATCACCCCGGGCAGCGAATACCGCTACCGGATGAACTTTGCTGGTGATGCTGCTGGTAAAAACGAGTGGCTTGAGACTGACCTGATCGTGTTCTCCGCCGGCATCCGCCCGCAGGACGCCATCGCCAAGCAGTGCGGCCTGGAACTCGGCCCGCGCGGTGGCGTGGCCATCGACAGCCAGTGCCGCACCAGCGATCCGGCCATCTACGCCATCGGCGAATGCGCGGCGTGGAACGGCGGCATCTTCGGCCTGGTTGCACCGGGTTACCAGATGGCCCGCAGCGTCGCCACCCAGCTGTGCGGCGAAGACAGCGAACCGTTCATGGGCGCGGACATGTCGACCAAGCTCAAGCTGCTCGGCGTCGACGTCGGCTCCATCGGCGATGCCCACGGCGCCACCGCCGGTTCGCGCAGCTACCGCTTTATCGACGAAGCCAACGCCAGCTACCGTCGTCTGGTCGTGTCCGCCGACGGCAAGCAGGCCATCGGCGCCGTGCTGGTCGGCGACAACAGCTACTACGACACCCTGCTGCAGTACGTGCAGAACGGCATCAAGCTGCCGGCCGATCCGGCCTGCCTGATCCTGCCGCAAGGCGAAGGCGCCCCGGCGCTGGGCGCCGATGCGCTGCCGGACACCGCCACCATCTGCTCCTGCCACAACGTCAGCAAGGGCGCGATCTGCGCCGCCATCGATGGCGGCTGCGGTGATCTGGCCGGGCTCAAGGCCTGCACCAAGGCAGCCACCGGTTGCGGCGGCTGCTCGGCGCTGCTCAAGCAGGTGTTCGAACACGAGCTGACCGCCCGTGGCGTGGTGGTGGACAAGAGCCTGTGTGAACACTTCGCCTACACCCGCCAGGAGCTGTACGGCATCGTTCGCGTCGAAGGCATCGAGAGCTTCGGGGCGCTGCTGGCCAAGCACGGTCGCGGCCATGTCGGCTGCGATATCTGCAAGCCGGCGGTGGGTTCGATCCTCGCCTCTTGCTGGAACCGCTCGATCACCGACCCGGCGCTGGTGCCGTTGCAGGACACCAACGACACCTTTATGGCCAACATGCAGAAGAACGGCACCTACTCGGTGGTGCCGCGTATACCTGGCGGCGAAATCACTCCGGACGGCCTGCTGGCCATCGGCGCAGTGGCGAAGAAGTACGACCTCTACACCAAGATTACCGGCGGCCAGCGCATCGACCTGTTCGGCGCCCAGCTGCATGAGTTGCCGGATATCTGGGCCGAACTGATCGCCGCCGGCTTCGAAACCGGCCACGCCTACGGCAAGTCGCTGCGCACGGTAAAGTCCTGCGTGGGCAGCACCTGGTGCCGCTACGGCGTGCAGGACAGCGTGGCCATGGCGCTGCTGCTGGAGGACCGCTACAAGGGCCTGCGCTCGCCGCACAAGATCAAGTTCGCGGTCAGCGGCTGCACCCGCGAATGCGCCGAGGCGCAGAGCAAGGACGTTGGCGTGATCGCCACCGAGAACGGTTGGAACCTCTATGTGGCGGGCAACGGCGGCATGCGCCCACGCCATGCCGAGCTGTTCGCCACCGATCTGGATGACGCCACCCTGATCCGCTACATCGACCGCTTCCTGATGTTCTACGTGCGCACCGCCGACCGCCTGCAACGCACCTCGGTGTGGCGCGAGTCGCTGGAAGGCGGCCTGGATTACCTGAAGGAAGTGATCATCGACGACAGCCTCAATCTCGCCGCCGAACTGGAAGCGCAGATGCAGCTGGTGATCGACCGCTACGAGTGCGAATGGGCCAACGCCCTGAAGGACCCGGAGAAGCTCAAGCGCTTCCGCACCTTCATCAACCAGCAGGGCTGCGACCCGGATATCCAGTTTGTCGAGGAACGCGGCCAGCGCCGCCCGGTGCGCGCTGACGAGCTTGCCCTAATTCCGCTATTCGAGGAGGTGGTCTGATGGGCCAGTCGAGCGCAACCGCAACAGTTGAGCAAATCAGCGTGCAATGGCGCGCCCTGTGCAGCCGATCCGATCTGGTGGCCAACTCCGGCGTGGTCGCCTGGGTCGACGGCGCCCAGGTGGCGCTGTTCTATCTGCCAGACGAGACCAGCGGCAAACAGCTGTATGCCGTGGATAACCGCGACCCCAAGTCCGGCGCCAACGTTATCGGTCGCGGCATTGTCGGCAGCCTGGCCGGCGACCTGGTCATCGCCGCGCCGCTGTACAAACAGCACTACCGCCTGGAAGACGGCAGCTGCCTGGAATACCCGGAGCAGCAACTGCGCACCTGGCCGGTACGCATGCAGGGTGACCGGGTGGAGATCGGCCTGAGCTAAGGCGATGGGCGAGCGGGGCTGACGCCAGTCAGTCTCGGCATGCGAGCGGAATAGAGCGTTACTTGACTATTGAGTCAGTAATTGGCTTTATGCACCTCAGCCCGCAGCGCTGATGCCTGCGTAGCAGGGTTGTCGATTATCTGGCAGCCCTGTTTTTGTTGCTCTGCTAAGTGGTTTATTGCGCAAATCGCTGTATATCATGAGATATAGCGAGGGTGGAGTAGCCCGGCGAATCAGCGTCTACAGCACAGCCGTTGCCAGCGGCGGCACACTCAGGAGTTATCCATGCAAATTCGTATCGCGGCGATGTTCGCCGCCTTGATTTTCAGCAGCCACGCCCTGGCCGAACAGGTTCAGGTGGCGGTGGCCGCCAACTTCACCGCGCCGCTGCAGGCGATTGCCAGCGAGTTTGAAAAGGATACGGGGCACAGCGTACTCGCCTCCTTCGGCGCCACTGGCCAGCTGTATGCGCAGATTCAAAATGGCGCGCCGTTCGAGGTGTTTTTAAGTGCCGATGAAAGCACCCCGGCCAAGCTCGACAGCGAAGGTCTGGGCGTTAGCGGTTCGCGCTTTACCTACGCAATCGGCAGCCTGGTGCTGTGGTCGGCCAAACCGGGTTATCTGGATGGTAGCGACGCGGTGCTCAAGGCCAACCAGTACAAACACTTGGCGATCGCTAACCCGAAAGCCGCACCCTACGGCTTAGCGGCCACCGAAGTGCTGGAAAAGCTCGGCCTGAGTGCTGCGGTTAAAGACAAGCTGGTCGAAGGGCAGAACATCACCCAGGCGCATCAATTCATTGCCACCGGCAATGCCGAATTGGGCTTTGTTGCGCTGTCACAGGTGTACAAGGATGGCCAGCTCAGCAGTGGCTCGGCCTGGATGGTGCCGGCGCAGATGCACACGCCGATCAAGCAGGATGCGCTGATCCTCAAGAAAGGCGAACATAATCCCGCCGCGGCAGCCCTGACCGAGTACCTGAAAGGTGAGAAGGCGGCGAAGATCATCAAGTCCTACGGCTACCAACTTTAAAAGGCGGTTGCGATGCCACTGACTAAAGCCGATTTCGCCGCGGTCCTGCTGACGCTGGAGCTGGCATCGCTGACCACCCTGTTGCTGCTGCTGATCGGTACACCGATTGCCTGGTGGCTAGCGCGCACTGATTCGCGCTGGAAGCAGCCGATTGGCGCCATCGTCGCCTTGCCGCTGGTGCTGCCGCCGACGGTGATCGGTTTCTACCTGCTGGTGAGCATGGGCCCGCATGGTTTTATCGGTCAGCTGACCCAGAGCCTCGGTTTGGGCACCCTGACATTTACCTTTACCGGGCTGGTGATCGGTTCGGTGTTCTACTCCCTGCCCTTTGTCGTGCAGCCGCTGCAGAACGCCTTCGAGGCGATTGGCCGTGCCCCGCTGGAAGCGGCGGCGACGCTGCGTGCCGGGCCCTGGGATGCGTTCTTTACGGTGGTGTTGCCGCTGGCCAGGCCGGGTTTCGTCACCGCGGCGATTCTCGGTTTTGCTCATACCGTGGGCGAGTTCGGCGTGGTGCTGATGATTGGCGGCAATATCCCCGGCAAGACCCAGGTGGCGTCAGTGCAGATCTACAACCATGTGGAAACCATGCAGTACGCCCAGGCCCACTGGCTGGCGGGCGGTATGGTGCTGTTCTCCTTTGTCGTGCTGCTGGCGCTCTACTCTGGTCGAAGCAGCGGACGCAGCAGTACCCGGGTGTGGCAATGATCTGGCCTTTGGCGCGGCGCAATCCGGCGATTCGCACAGTCGCCGAGCCGGGAGCAATCCAGGTGCGTTTCAAGGTGGCGTATGCCGGTTTCACCCTGGATGTTGAGCTGAAGCTTCCGGGTCGCGGCGTCAGCGCGCTGTTCGGCCATTCCGGTTCAGGCAAGACCAGCTGCCTGCGCTGTTTTGCCGGGCTGGATCAACCGAGCGCAGGCTACCTTGAGGTTAACGGTGAACTCTGGCAGGACAGCGCCCAGGGCATTTTCGTCCCGACGCATCAACGCGCCGTGGGTTACGTGTTTCAGGATGCCAACCTGTTTGCCCACCTCACCGTGCGGCGCAATCTGCAGTACGGGTTGCAGCGCATCCCCGCAGCGCAGCGGCGGATTGCCCTGGAGCAGGCGGTGGAACTGCTCGGTATTGAGCATCTGCTGGAGCGCTTGCCGGACAGACTCTCCGGCGGCGAGCAGCAGCGCGTCGGTATTGCCCGTGCCCTGCTGACCAGCCCGCGTCTGCTGTTGCTGGACGAGCCGCTGGCGTCCCTCGACCTCAAACGCAAACAGGAAGTGCTGCCCTACCTGGAGCGCCTGCATCAGGAGCTGGAAATTCCGATCATCTACGTCAGCCACTCGCCGGATGAGGTGGCGCGTCTGGCCGATCATCTGGTGTTGCTTGAGGACGGTAAGGTCAGCGCCAGTGGCCCGTTGAAGGAAACCTTGCTGCGCGCCGACCTGCCGTTTGTCTTCGAGGACGATGCCGAAGCGGTGGTGGACGGCGCAGTTACAGCGCATGACCAGGCTTACGGGTTGCTCTACCTGCAATTGCCGGACAGCCAAATCAACCTGCGCTTGCCCCACGGGCCGCTGCCACTGGGTCAGTCGGTGCGGATCAAGATCAAGGCGCGCGATGTCAGCCTAAGCCTGCAGCAGGCCGAGGACAGCAGTGTGCTTAACCTGTTGCCAGCGCAGGTGCTGGACTGGATCAATGTTGCCGAGCAGGCCCATGTGCTGGTGCGCGTACAGGTGGGTGGCGAGCAACTGATCGCCCGCATCACCCGTTACTCCTTCGACCGCCTGCAGATCCAGCGCGGGCAGTCTCTCTGGGCACAGGTCAAGTCGGTGTCATTACTGAGCACGCATTGATGCCGGGGCAAACTCTCCGCCGCCAACCTGCGAGCGCTTCAGCCCCAGCCACTCCAACTCGATAAACGCCAGCACCACAACAGCCTGGACGATGACGAAGGCGTAGCCGAGCACGTTCGGCGTGAACCAGCCGCTCAGGAGCGCCAGCAGGCTGAGTACCACCCACAGCGCATTCAGGCCGATCACCGTGTAGACCGCTGCCCGCGCCATGCTTTCACGGCGCGACAGCCAGAGCAGAAAGGCCACCAGCGGAATCAGTACCACGCCGACGCTGAAGAGGAATTCACCCGGCAGGGCCAACAGACTGCTCAGCCAGTTCGTCAGCAGTAGGAGTTGCGCGGTGGTGATTACGCCAACCAGGCCATCGGCGAGCAGGGTGCGGCGCAGTAACAGCGAAGGGTGCACGGTGGTCATGGTGAAGTCTCCTTGATCGACCGCCGAAATGGCGGGTTGACCTTAGATTTCGCCGATCCGCGCGCCGCGTCGATTACCTCGCAGGTAATGGCCGCAATGACCTCGCTGGTCTATCGTCGATGCCCATGAACAGCCAAATCCAGCCCGTCGGGGCCCTGCTACGCCAATGGCGGCAGCACCGTCGTCTTAGTCAGCTCGACCTCGCCTGCGAGGCCGATATATCCACCCGTCACCTGAGCTTTGTCGAAACCGGGCGCGCTCAACCCAGCCGCGAGATGTTGCTGTTGCTCGCCGAGCAGCTGGATATTCCCCTGCGCGAACGCAATCGTCTGCTGAGTGCTGCCGGCTATGCACCGCTGTTCACTCAGCGCGAGCTTTCAGAGCCGGCCATGGCGGCCGCGCGCAGCGCCATCGAACTGCTGCTCAAGGCCCACGAGCCCTACCCGGCACTGACCATCGACCGCCACTGGAACCTGCTGGCCGCCAACAATGCCCTCGCGCCCTTTTTGCAGGGCATTGCCCCCGAGCTGTTGGTACCGCCAATCAATGTAATGCGCCTGAGTCTGCATCCTGGGGGGCTGGCGCCACGCATCGTTAACCTGGGACCGTGGCGCGCCTATCTGCTGGCGCGTTTGCAGCGCGATATCCAGGCCAGCGGTGATGCTCAGCTGCAGGTGCTATGGGATGAATTGAATGCCTATCCAGGGCCGGCGGCGCCCGCGCAGTTCGACAGCGACACGGTGCTGATGCCGTTGCAGCTTGCCAGTGAGCAGGGCGTAATCAGTCTGATCGGCACCACTACGGTATTTGGCACCGCCAACGACGTCACCCTAGCGGAACTGGCGCTGGAAACCTTTTTTCCGGCCGATGCCTTCAGCGCGCAGTACCTGCGTGACTTGGCCGGATCGACGCATCTTTCCGACGAAATCACTCTTTAGGCTGCTTTTTTCCAGTATTCAGTGCAGTACCCTTTGGCGCGCGATTGTATAAGCTGAACCTGGTTCAGCACTGCTCACAACAATAATAAGGAGCACACCTCGTATGCGTTCTACAACGCTGTCTCGCTCGCTATTGCTCGCGGTTATCGGGTTGTTGGCCGGCCTCTCGCCGCTGACTTTTGCCCAGGCCGTTACCCCCCAGGAACAGGTTCAGGTGCAGGCCAGCCGGGTTACCAGCAGCCTGATGCTGTTACGCGGTGAGGGTTTCCAAAAGAAACATCAGGACGCCCTGGAAACTGATCTGCAGGCCCTGGCCGCCTCGGTGCAGAGCTTGCCGCAAAGCAGCGATGCTCTGCGCAGTGCCCATCAAGAACTGGTGGTACAGATTCGTCGTGGCGTGGCCTTCGGCCCGAGCGAAGATGACATGCCCTGGCGCTACCCCGAGGACCTCAGCAAAGCCCTGCTCGGCGTGCTCGAGGAAACCCGCAAGCTGGCCGGCCCGGCTGACAGCGAACTGTCCGCCAAGCTCGAATACCTCTCGGTGCAGTACCTCAGCCGCGCCTACTTCGGCAACTTCGAAACCGCTCGCGAGCAGCCCGACACCTACCTCGGCCAGGACGAACGCAAGATCGTGCCGTCGGTTGATGCGCAACTGGCTGCTCTGGATGGCAAGGCCGATCCGCAGGTGGGCAAGTTGAAAACCCGCTGGGATTACCTCAAGGCCGCGCTGGTTGACCTCAACAGCCAGAGCAGCGCGCTGCAGAGTGCTTCGGGTCGGCCATTTGCGCCGATCACCGTGTATCGCCATACACGGTCACTGACTACGCAATGGATGGCGATGTACTAGTCCGTCTTCGATCTGCTGCGCGTCGGCCCTGCTGCGTTAAAAACAGGCTCGGAATGCTCATGTACAAAAGTACACTCGCGTGCGAGCCCAGTCCGCTTCCTCGCCTGTTTTGACCAGCCGGAGGCTGTTACTAACGTAGCGCCTTGCAGGGCTCTAGCTCGCGAGAGCTTGAATGCGCTCTAGGCGTGAATCGATCAGGCAGTAGTTTTTTTCTCGCGAATACAGGTCGGGCCTACACGTTCGACGATGGCGTGTTCGACCTCTTTACGCAGGCCTAGCAGGAAGGCTGCTTCAGCGGCGACGAACAGGGGGCCGATCACCAGGCCCATCACGTCGTCGACAAACGCCGGTTTGCGCCCTTCGTAGTAATGGCCGACAAACTGAATAATCCAGCCGATCACGAACAGGCCGATACCGCTGCTTAGCCACACGGCTGTCGACTGCACGGCCAGGCCCGCTGCTGCCAACAGGCTGAGCGCCAGCAGTAGCGTCATTAGCAGACCGAAGCGCAGGTCCAAGCGCAGGTAGAAAACGCCCGCCGCCACGGCCACCAGCAGCGCGGGGGAAAGCCATAGGCCGAGCAGTTCGAAACCGGGACGTGAAAGCAGCACGGCTACCGCCACAACGATCAGTGGAATACCGATAAAGTGGCTGAGAATATTGCGTTGGTCGCGATGATACGCCGCGTATTGAGCCAGATGATCAACCAGAGTTTTCATTATTATTTTCCTCATGCAAGACAGGTGGCCAGCATGAACCCACGCCCACGTAGCGCTCTGTCAGCTAGCCGACAAACCGCTTGGAACCGTCGATGAGCAGCAGCCACAGCTATCAGGCACGTTTGCGTCAGGGGCACTGGTTCTGCGGCCTGCCCGCCGCGCTGCAGGAGGCGTTGCTGGCCGCCGCTCAGGTGCAGCAACTGGCGGCCGGGCAGGTGCTGTTTCGCCGGGGTGACAAACCCTGCGGGCTGTATGCGGTGGTCGAGGGCGGCATGCGCATTGGTGCGGTCAGTGCCACCGGCAAGGAAGCGCTGCTGACCCTAGTAGAGCCGCCCTACTGGTTTGGTGAGATTTCCCTGTTCGATGGCCAACCGCGCACCCACGATGCCTTTGCCGAAGGCCCCGCCACCTTGCTGCTGGTGCCGCAGGCGCGGCTGCTGGCGCTGCTCGAACAGCAACCGCAGTACTGGCATGATTTCGCCCTGCTGATGAGCCATAAACTGCGCCTGGCGTTTATCGCCCTGGAAGAAATGAGCCTGCTGCCCGCCGCCCCACGCCTTGCCCGGCGTCTGCTGCTGATTGCCGAGAACTACGGCGAAGGCGAGCCGCGCCGGGTCCTGCATCTGCCCCAGGAGCAGCTGGCGCTGATGCTGGCGATCTCCCGGCAGACCACCAACCAGATTCTCAAGGAGCTGGAAGCCCAGGGCATCCTGCGCCTGACCTATGGTGAGATCGAACTCCTCGATCTGCCGCGCCTGCGCCAGGCGGCGCAGTAGGTACAGCCTGCAGAGACTGAACCTCTGGCGCAGAATGACGCTCTATTACCAACCGTATTTCCATAGAGCCCGATGCCCTGATGCCGACCACCCCCGCTGTTGCCCCTGCCGACCTGCCCCTGGTGCTGGCCGGCCCGCTGCTGCGCCGCATGGAACCGCAGCGTCTGGTGCTGTGGCTGGTCGGTAGTCAGCCACTGACGCTGAACCTGCAGCTGACGCATGGTGAAGCTGCAGACTCGCAGCACTACCCACTGCAAGGTGACAGCTGTCAGGTTGTTCAGATCGGTGAGCAGGCATTTATCCACCTGATTGACCTCAAGTTGGAAGCGCCGCTGCCCTGCGATGTGCAGATCAACTACGACCTGCTGATCGAACAGCCCAATCAGGCCGCGCTGGGTATCGCCGACTGGGCGCCGCACTTGCTGTACGACGGCGCGACCCAGGCCAATTTCGTCCTGCGCGCGCAGCTGGATCATCTTCTGCACGGCTCTTGTCGCAAGCCGCATCATCCGGCGGCCGATGGCCTGCTCTGCGCCGACCGTCTGCTGGCCGAAGCGCATGCGCCCGAGCAGCGTCCGGCGCTGCTGTTGATGAGCGGCGACCAGATCTACGCCGATGATGTCAGTGGGCCGCTGCTGCGGGCGATTCATCAGGTGATCGAACGTCTTGGCCTGTTCGGCGAGCATCTAGAAGGTGCGGTGGTCGATGACAGCACGGCGTTGTACCAGCACCCGGCCAGCTACTACCAGCGCGCCGAGTTGTTGCCGGCGCTGAAGAGCAACGAAACCCTGCGCGAGCGGTTTTTCGGCGGAGTGGAGAAGCCGGTGTTCACCACCAGCAGCGCCGACAATCACCTGGTGACCAGCGCCGAAGTGCTGGCCATGTACCTGCTGGTCTGGTCGCCGGTGCCCTGGACCTTGCTGGACGCCGAAATGCCGGCGCTGAGCGCCGAAGAAGTGCCGCGCTATCAGGCCGAGCGTGGGCGCATCGAAGCCTTTCGCGGTGGCCTGGGCCAGGTCGCCCGCGCCCTCGCCCATTTGCCGACGCTGATGATCTTCGATGATCACGACATCACCGATGACTGGAACCTCTCCGCGCAGTAGGAAGAGACGGCCTACGGCCACCCGTTTTCCAAAC
>JAHJXZ010000030.1 GCA_018827205.1 Gammaproteobacteria bacterium
ATCAGCTCGCGACTTGGAATGGGGTTTTCGTATTTTTCCGCTTCACGAGCGGCCTCGGGATCGAGGGATTGCCAATCGGCCATTAGAGGTAATTCACCTTATCTACACAAATTCGGTTTGCCATGTGCCTATTGAAGCGCGAAACCACTGTCCAGGTCAGCCCGGCACACAGAATAAAATTTTTTAACAACAGGGGTTTACAAGTAAAAACCCGATCCGTATTATGCGCGCCACAACGACGGGAAACGAAGTTAACCGGGTTGTAGTT
Organism: Gammaproteobacteria bacterium; assembly: GCA_018827205.1. Taxonomy (GTDB): domain Bacteria; phylum Pseudomonadota; class Gammaproteobacteria; order Pseudomonadales; family Pseudomonadaceae; genus Aquipseudomonas. The sequence continues at coordinate 269 of JAHJXZ010000030.1, forward strand.
GATAGCAAATAAGCAAGTTTTGCAATCAATGCCCAGGTGGTGAAATTGGTAGACACGCCAGCTTCAGGTGCTGGTGACCTTACGGTCGTGGAAGTTCGAGTCTTCTCCTGGGCACCAATTCAAAAAACCGAGCCACCGGCTCGGTTTTTTATTGCCTGCGATTTAATCCATCACGAAGCAACTATCCGGCGAGCGCCAGAAGCGCCCACCCTCAATCGGTTTAAACGCGAAACTGCCCCAGGCTGGCCTTGAGCTTCTTCGCCAGGCCATCCAGCACCCTACCGCTATTCGCCGTCGCCGCTACAGCCTCCGCTGCACGCTGCGCCTCGACATGAATCACCTCAACGCGCCCACGCACGGCGTCGGCACCATCAGCCTGGTGCGCCGCAGCCTCGGTAGCAGTGTTGATTGCACCATGCACCTCTTCAACCGCCTCACGCACTGATTGCTGAACACGCGCACTTTCGCGCAATGCCGCCAGACCTTGATCCGCCTGCTTGCCAGCCTGACTGATCGCCTCAACCGCCTCGCGCGCCCCCTGCTGCAGCGCGCCGATATGGGTCTGAATATCGCCGGTTGATTGCTGTGTCTTGCTCGCCAGCGCACGCACCTCATCCGCTACCACGGCAAAACCACGGCCACTTTCACCCGCCCGAGCCGCTTCAATCGCCGCATTCAGGGCCAAGAGATTGGTTTGCTCGGCAATTGAGCGAATCACCGTCAGCACCACTTCAATCTGCTCACTCTGCTTGGCCAGGCGTTCGATGACTGCAGCTCCAGTCTCCACGCGCCGCACCAGCTCCTCGATCGAGCCACCTACGCGCAGCGCAATCGCGGCATTGTCATCCGCCGCCTGACGAATAGCACCGACGCGCTGCAACGCTTCGCGCATGGCCTGGCTTTCCGCCTGCGCTTCACCGGCCATTTCCGCCAGCGCCTGCAGACTGCCCGCCACTTCATCACGCTGGCGCTCAGCAGCCGACTCGGCAGCCGCACTGCGCGAGGCCAGATTGCCGATTTCCTGCCCAGTGAGCGATGCCACCTCACCCGCCTCACGCACAATAGGCTGCAACTTGGCGACGAAGCGATTAACTGCCGCTGCCATGTCACCAATTTCATCACGACTATTGAGCTCGACCCGACGCGTCAGATCCCCCTCGCCCGCCGCCCAGTCATTGAGCACCGCAATCAAGGTATGCAGCTTGCTGACTACTCGCCGCCCCAGCACCAACGCCAATACCAGCAGAATTACCAGCGCCACCACCACCAGGCCCATGCTGATATTCCAACGCAAGCCGGCCGCAGCCTGCTGCACCACCTTGCGACTGCTCTGCTCCATACCGCCGGCCGCCTCACGCGCAACACTCAACCGCGCCGCCAAGGCATCCGCACTACTGGTGGCTGCGCCACTCAAACTGTCGGAAACCAGCTGCCCACTACTATCGATCAGGCTGACGAAGCGCTGATCCAGCTTCGCCAACTCTTCATCTACTGAAGCAGTGGAGACACCCAACAGGACCTTACCAATATCCGAACCCATTGGACTGATCGCAGCCTCGGCGATATACACGCCCGGATCATTGGCGGCAGCCTGCAACACCTTATCCAGCGCACCACCGCCTTCGCCTTTGGCCACCAACGCACGAACGCGGGAATCCTGCCGATTAAGGTGACGCGTCAGGCGCTCGCCTTGCGCATCGAGATACACCGCAAACAGCACAGCCGGATTGCGATGGGCGCCACGCACCAACTCGGTCAGCGCCGGTACATCAGCGTCCCAGATTGCCTTCGGCGCAACCGCCGAGAGCAACTGCGCCAACTCATCGGCGGAACGCTTGAGGTTACTGTCCAGCACGCCACGAATCTGCGCCTGCTCCTCGGCCAGCCGAGCGGAAAGGCCTTTGGCTAACTGCGCCTGAGTGCTAGCGGAAAGGCTGTCCAGGCCGCCACGCACCTCATCTCCGGCCTTGGTCAGCTCCCCAACCAGTCGCGCCGTATCGGCCTGCATGCCTTTGGCCAAATCCGCCTCAAGCGTCGCCACTGTGGTACGGGTCAACGCCACAGCCACAACGACCTGCACCAGCAGGGCCACACCCAGCGCAAGAAACACCGGCAACAGCAGGCGACTGCGCAACACAGAAATAATGGCAAACACGGCAGACACTCCTGACAACGGTAATGCCTATAACGGCGGGGAAGCTGATTTATGAAGCCTAGCCCGAATTTTTTATGGCTCACCATCCATGACAACCACCTTAAGGACCGTAACGACACGACGCTAAAGATGGCCCACAGCCATTTTTACTCCAACCAGAAACGACAAAGGGCCGCCAATTGGCGACCCCCTGTGCACTGCCTGTGACTATCAGGCAAACGGATGGCGCAACACAATAGTCTCGTTGCGGTCCGGGCCAGTGGAAACGATATCAATCGGCGCACCGACCAACTCTTCCACACGCTTGATGTAAGTACGCGCTGCCGCTGGCAGCTCTTCCAGGGTTTTCGCACCCAGGGTCGACTCGCTCCAGCCTGGCAGCTCTTCGTACACTGGCTGCAGACCCAGATAGCTGTCGGCATCAGTAGGCGCATCGACCAGAACGTCGCCGTTCTGATCTTTGTAACCCACACAGATACGGATAGTTTCCAGGCCGTCGAGCACGTCGAGCTTGGTCAGACACAGACCGGAGATGCTGTTGATCTCGATGGCGCGACGCAGGATCACCGCATCAAACCAACCGCAACGACGGGCGCGACCGGTGGTGGAACCGAACTCATGGCCACGCTTGGCGAGGAACGCGCCGGTTTCATCAAACAGCTCGGTCGGGAACGGACCGGAGCCAACACGGGTGGTGTAAGCCTTGGTGATACCGAGGATGTAATCCAGGTACATCGGCCCAAAACCGGAACCGGTGGCAATGCCGCCAGCAGTAGTGTTGGAGCTGGTGACGTAGGGGTAGGTGCCATGGTCGATGTCCAGCAGCGAGCCCTGGGCACCTTCGAACATGATGTCCTTGCCCTCACGACGCATGTCGTGCAGCACGGCGGTCACGTCGGTCATCATTGGCTTGAGCAGCTCGGCGTATTCCATGCACTCGTCGAGTGTCTTCTGGAAGTCGATGGCCGGCTCTTTGTAGTAATTAACCAGCACGAAGTTGTGGTAATCCAGCAATTCACCAAGCTTGGCGGCGAAACGCTCACGGTGGAACAGATCACCAATGCGCAGACCACGGCGCGCCACCTTGTCTTCGTATGCAGGGCCGATGCCGCGGCCAGTAGTGCCGATCTTGGCATCGCCGCGAGCTTTCTCACGGGCCTGATCGAGAGCCACGTGATACGGCAGGATCAGCGGGCAGGATGGGCTGATACGCAGACGCTCGCGCACCGGCACGCCCTTCTCTTCCAGCTTGATGATTTCACGCATCAGCGCATCGGGCGCAACCACCACGCCGTTGCCGATCAGGCACTGCACGTTTTCACGCAGAATACCGGAGGGGATCAGGTGCAGAACGGTCTTTTCGCCGTCGATCACCAGGGTGTGGCCAGCATTGTGACCACCCTGATAACGCACAACAGCTGCAGCCTGTTCGGTCAGCAGGTCGACGATCTTGCCCTTGCCTTCATCGCCCCACTGGGTGCCCAGGACTACGACATTCTTACCCATAACACTAACCCTCTTCGCAAACTTGAGGCCGGCCACAGCCGACGGAAACTTTTCGCACGACCGCTCAGGCAGTCAGCGCTGCCAACTGCCAGCGACCATCACACAACAACAACTGACGATCACAACCTGCCGCCTCGGCGTCAGCCGCGACCTGCCCAGGCAATGCCTGAACTACGCGCTGACCGTCCTGACGCAAACGTACAATCGCCTGCCACAAAAACACATCATGGTTATCCGGCGCCCATATTCCGGCCGGCTCTTCACCCAACTGCATCTGCCCCAGGCTTACCAGGGTTTTCAGGTCAGTGGAGAAGCCTGTCGCCGGACGTGCTCGGCCAAAGTCGGCGCCGATGTCGTCATAGCGTCCGCCCTGGGCGATGGCATAGCCCACGCCAGGGACGAAGGCCGCGAACACCACACCTGTGTGGTAGTGATAGCCGCGCAGCTCGCCAAGATCGAAGTACAGCGGTAATTCCGGGTAGCGCAAGCTCAGTGCGTCGGCAATCGCCATCAGATCATCCAGCGCCGCATGTACGTCATCAGGCGCATCGACCAGGCAAGCCTGAGCCAGATCCAACACCTCCCGACCACCGCACAGCTCACTGAGCGCACGCAGCATCTTGCGCAGGTCATCCGGCAGGGTTTCGGTCAGCTCGATAACCTCATCCATCGCCTTACGCTGCAGCGCATCGAACAGCTGCTGCTCGACCTCGCCAGACAGCTCGGCGGCGCGCGCCAGGCCACGATAGATACCAACATGACCAAGATCCATGTGCACATCCGGCACCGCAGCCAGCTCAAGGGTGTTGACCAGCAGGCTGATAACTTCCACATCGCTGGCCGGGCTGGCGTCGCCATACAGTTCGGCGCCCAACTGAATTGGGCTGCGCGACGTAGTCAGCGCACGCGGCTGGGCATGCACCACGCTACCGGCATAGCACAGACGGCTCGGCCCTTCACGGCGCAGGGTATGCGCATCAATGCGCGCTACCTGTGGTGTGATGTCGGCACGAAAGCCCATCTGCCGGCCGGACAGCGGGTCGGTCACCTTGAAGGTACGCAGATCCAGATCCTGGCCTGCACCAGTCAGCAGCGATTCCAGGTATTCGATATGCGGGGTGACCACAAATTCATAGCCCCAGCGCTGGAACAGATCCAGCACCTGACGGCGCGCCACTTCAATACGCCCTGCGTACGGTGGCAGTACTTCTTCGATGCCATCTGGCAGCAGCCAGCGGTCTACCGTTGCCATTTCGCCATTCCCCTCTTGAACCGGGCGGCACAAGCCTTCAGTGAAGCCAATAAAGGACGGTTGTTCCCAGCAACATGCTGGCCAACCCCAGCAGACGCAGCTGCCTGTCAGACAACTGCATCAGTTGTAAAAGCGTGTCACGCCAATGGCGCGGACACAGGAAGGGCAGGATGCCTTCCAGCACCAGCACAAGACACAACGCGATGCCTAATTCCTGCCACATGCTTCCCACAGACGCAAAAAAGCCGGGATTTTCCCGGCTGCCGCATGATACCACGTTTTCCACAAGGATCACCCCGGCGGCTGCCCGCCGGGGTGGGGACTTAAGGCTTGGACTTCTCCAAATAGCGGAAGAAGTCGCTGCTCGGATCCAGCACCAGCACGTCACGCTTATCGGCGAAGCTCTCGCGATAAGCCCTCAGGCTGCGATAGAACGAGTAGAACTCCTGGTCCATGCCGTACGCCTTGGAGTAGATCGCCGCAGCCTGGGCATCACCCTCACCGCGCAGCTCTTCAGCCTGACGGTAGGCATCAGCCAGCAACACGCGACGCTGACGGTCGGCGTCGGCGCGAATACCTTCGGCCAGCTCCTTACCCTTGGCGCGGTGCTCACGAGCCTCACGTTCACGCTCGGAACTCATGCGATCAAACACGCTGCGGTTAACTTCCTTCGGCAGGTCGATGGCCTTCACGCGCACATCCACAACCTCGATACCCAGCTCTTTCTGCGCTGCACGATTCAAGGAGGCGGTCACATCGGCCATCAGCGCATCGCGCTCACCCGACACAGACTCATGCAGGGTGCGCTTACCGAACTGGTCACGCAGGGACGCTTCAAGACGACGCGCCAGACGTTCGTCGGCAATCTGCTTCATACCGGAAGTCGCGGTGTAGAAGCGCTCGGCATCGAGCACTCGCCACTTGGCGAAGGCATCAACCATCAGCGCTTTCTTTTCCAGCGTGAGGAAACGCGAGCTGGTGGAGTCCAGAGTCAGCAGACGGGCATCAAACTTACGCACCTGGTTGACGTACGGAATCTTCACATGCAGCCCTGGTTGCACGTCCGGCTGGACGATACGACCGAACTGCAACAGCACCGCACGCTCAGTCTGCGAGACGATATAGAAGCTATTCCAGGCGACCAGCGCCAACACCACACCAACAATAAGGGCGATCAGCGATTTATTGCTCATCAACGGCTCTCCCTTGTACGCAGTTCAACCTGACGCGGATCGATAGTTACCCGCGAGCCGGCATCTGCAGTACTTGCAGAGCCAGATATCGAGCTAGGCGCAGAAGAGCTGCGACCATCGATCATCTTATCCAACGGCAGATAAAGCAGGTTGTTCTGCCCCTTGTCGCCAGTCACCAGCACCTTGCTGGTATTGCTCATCAGCTCTTGCATGGTGTCCAGATAGAGACGCTCGCGAGTGACCTCAGGTGCCTTGCGGTACTCAGTGACCAATGCAGTAAAGCGATCTGCCTCACCCTGTGCGCGGGAAACCACTTCATCACGGTAACCGCTGGCATCCTCGATCAGACGCTGCGCCTGACCACGCGCTTCCGGCACCACGCCATTGGCGTAGGTTTCTGCCTGATTTTTCTCACGCTGCTCGTCTTCACGGGCACGGATCACGTCATCGAAGGCTTCCTGCACTTCGCGCGGCGCCGCCGCACTCTGCAGGTTGACCTGAGTAACCGTGATGCCGGTACGGTAGTTGTCGAGGAAACGCTGCAAGCGATCCTTGACCTCACTGGCCATCAGCTCACGACCCTCGGTCAGCACCTGGTCCATCTCGGTGGAGCCCACCACGTGCCGCACGGCGCTATCAGTCGCATGCTGCAGACTGACTTCCGGCTGATCAACGTTGAGGACGAAATCCTGCAAGTTGCTGACCCGGTACTGCACGGTCAACGGCACTTCGATGATGTTCTCGTCC
>JAHJXZ010000251.1 GCA_018827205.1 Gammaproteobacteria bacterium
CTCGAACGCGGTGTAGGGCGTCAGAATACCGGCCATGTCCTTGATGGCCACCGAGTCGGCGCCCATGTCTTCTATCTGCTTGGCCAGGTCGACCCACATTTCCAGGGTATGCACCGGACTGGTGGTGTAGGAGATGGTGCCCTGAGCATGCTTACCGAGCTGCTTGACCGCTTTGAGGGCGGTCTGCAGGTTGCGCGGATCGTTCATCGCGTCGAATACGCGGAACACATCAACGCCATTGAAGGCGGCGCGCTCGACGAATTTTTCCACAACATCATCAGCGTAGTGGCGGTAGCCCAGCAGGTTCTGTCCGCGCAGCAGCATTTGCTGGCGGGTATTGGGCATGGCCTTTTTCAGCTCGCGGATGCGGTGCCAAGGGTCTTCACCCAGGTAACGGATGCACGCATCGAAGGTCGCGCCCCCCCAGGACTCCACGGACCAGAAGCCGACCTGATCGAGCTTTGGCGCGATCGGTAGCATGTCTTCCAGGCGCACGCGGGTGGCCAAGATCGACTGGTGGGCGTCACGCAGCACCACATCAGTAATTCCGAGTGCTTTCTTTACGGCAGTCATACAGATGCTCCCTGTCGAACCTGACTCACCCACGGCGGGCGCGGTGCTGGTGAATAGCGGATTGGATAGCGACTAGCACATCAGCGCTCGGCTCGCCGGAGGCCGGCTTGACTGCCGATGGCACAGATACGGGAATTGGCGCTTTGACGGCAAAGTGCTCGATAACCCACGACATCACGCGGATCATCAGCACCAATAGAATCAGAAAGAGAAATACGGTGCCCAGGCCGAATAGCATGAGCTCGACACCCTCGAGGAGGAGTTCACTAGGGGTCATCTTGGCTCCATTACCAGCTACGTGTGAGCTGCGTTAATTATTAGATAGGAGCGCCCAGGAGGTGATCCCGGGCAAAGCTGGCGAACCTTAGCGTGAAACGAGCGTTTGAAGCAAACCCAGAGCAGCCTGATGAGACATTTTCTGTAGAGAAAGCGTCATCAGCCCGGCAGGCTGCTAGAGCAGGAACAAACTGGCCAAACCGAGGAAGATAAAGAAACCACCACTATCGGTCACCGCAGTGATCATCACACTGGCGCCCAAGGCTGGGTCACGCCCCATACGCACCAACGTCATAGGGATCAACACCCCCATCAGCGCAGCGAGCAGCAGGTTCAGCACCATCGCAGCCGTCATCACCACGCCCAGCGACCAGCTGTCATAAAGCAGGTAGGCCACCACGCCGATCACCCCACCCCAGACGATACCGTTGACCAGGCCAACGCCCAGCTCCTTGCGAATCAGCCGCGAGGTATTGCCGGTACTGACCTGATCCAGCGCCATGGCGCGCACGATCATGGTGATGGTCTGGTTACCCGAATTACCACCGATGCCCGCAACAATCGGCATCAGCGCAGCCAGGGCCACCAACTTCTCGATGGAATCCTCGAACAGCCCAATCACTCGCGACGCCATAAAGGCAGTGACCAGGTTGATCGCCAGCCAGGCCCAGCGGTTGCGCAGGGATTTCCACACGGATGCGAAGATGTCTTCTTCCTCGCGCAAACCGGCCATATTGAGGACTTCGCTTTCGCTTTCCTCACGAATCAGGTCGACCATTTCATCGATGGTCAAACGACCGATCAGCTTGCCGTTCTTGTCCACCACCGGCGTAGAAATAAGATCATAACGCTCGAACGCCTGCGCGGCGTCGTAGCCATCCTCATCCGGGTGGAAGCTCACCGGATCGGTGGCCATGACTTCGCTGACCAGCTTCTCCGGGTCATTGACCAGTAACCGCTTGACCGGCAGCACGCCCTTGAGCACGCCGTCGTAATCCACCACAAACAGCTTGTCGGTGTGCCCTGGCAGCTCCTTGAGCCGGCGCAGGTAGCGCAACACCACTTCCAGGCTGACGTCTTCGCGGATGGTCACCATCTCGAAGTCCATCAGCGCGCCGACCTGGTCTTCCTCATAGGACAACGCCGAGCGCACGCGCTCGCGCTGCTGCGCATCGAGGGTTTCCATCAACTCATGCACGACATCGCGCGGCAGCTCGGAAGCCAGGTCGGCCAGCTCGTCGGCATCCATATCCCTGGCGGCGGCGAGAATTTCATGGTCGTCCATGTCCGCGAGCAAGGTCTCACGTACGGCGTCGGACACTTCGAGGAGGATGTCGCCATCACGCTCGACCTTGACCAGCTGCCAGACCGTCAGACGGTCATCAAGCGGCAAGGCTTCAAGGATGTGGGCAACGTCGGCGGAGTGCAGCTCATCAAGCTTGCGTTGTAATTCGGCGAGGTTCTGCCGATGTACCAGGTTTTCCACCCGGTCTTGGTGCTGGCCTTCCTGACGGTGAGTCAGGTCTTCGACCAGCTTGTGTCGATGCAGCAACTCGACCACCTGAGCCAGGCGATCCTGCAGACTTTCCTGCGGTTTTTTTGCTTCTACTTCAGTCATGGCGCGCTCCACCCCCAGCGGCAGCGCACGCCACAGAGGGTCAATCAGTCAACACGTGATTGCACAATCGAGATTCAGAGTAACTACTGGGTAAGTCCATGGTGGTTTTCCACAAGCCCCGGCGGGGCTGACGCGGCAAATGATACCACCGCCCAGGCGCTTTGCATGTGACAAAAACAATCCTAGAACAAGCGCTTGCACGACAAACTTAAGCGCACCTGCACATCTGTAACTGCGACGTGCCGGGCACTGGCAAAGGCACGCCTGGCGCAGACAAAGCCATCGACTACCCTTGCATATGGACCGTCACGGAGGACGCATCATGCATGGACTGCGCTGCGCAACTTTCTGCGCCATTCTGCTTTGCCCACTACCCACACTCGGCTCAAGTGTATTTCGCTGCGAAGACGCCAAAGGCCACGTCACCTTCACCCGCCAGGGCTGCCCCGACGCACACAACCAAAGCCTGCAACAGGCCTACAACCCCACACCTGGCAGCGGTAAACCAGTACCACTGGCCAAACCGCGCAAGGCCAGCCGCGAGAGCAAGAAGAAAAATGAATACGAGCTGACGGTGATCGGCGTAAAGCAGGACGGTTGCGGTAACCACCTGAGCAGCAGCGAACGGCGCACCGCCATCATCAAACAGCAGATACGCCTGGGCATGAGCCGCAGCGACGTCGAGAGCAGCCTCGGCAAGCCTGACAAGGTCACCGAACAGAACGGCCAGACGCGCTACGTTTATCAGGGCAAGAAAGGCAACAAGCGCAACGTCAGCTTCGATGCAGCCGGCTGCGTCAAAGGCAAGACCAAACGAAAATCGGCGAGTAAAAAATGATCGAAAGTCATTGTTAACGTCGCACAGCGACGATCTGCCGGGCGGCTGCCATAAATGGCGGGCAATAAAAAAGGGCCTGCATCGCTGCAGGCCCTTCTTATTTGGTGCACTCAGGAGGATTCGAACCTCCGACCGCTCGGTTCGTAGCCGAGTACTCTATCCAGCTGAGCTATGAGTGC
>JAHJXZ010000252.1 GCA_018827205.1 Gammaproteobacteria bacterium
ACAAAATGACCTTGGGCGATATAGATGAACGAGTCAGCCTGCAAGCGCCAAGGGCTGGCGCGCCGCGTCTGGCTGTGATCAAGCACGCCGACATCGCGCAATTGATAAATCGCCTCATCAGCCAGATCACTGGCCTTCATGCAGCCGCTCAGCAGCACCATACCCACTATCAGCAACAGACTACGCATCACGCTTCTCCCGCAGCCGGCGACAGAAAACCGGCGGATAGAGCCTAGATGCAGATTTCACGCCAGCGCGCCGCATCACAAGCCACGCTGCCACTCCTGACGCAGTCGCGCCTGCTTTGGCTGCTCAATGGCCTGCCGCACCTGCGCCAGTAAACGCTGCTTGTCAGAACCCAGAGCGCCTTTGAGCACCAGGTAATTAGAGGCATGATCGCTGCGGAAAACCGTGTCACGCAGTTCAAGGCCGCTCAGCAAACGCTCAACCTCAATAAACAGTTGCTGCTGAGCGAGCGGCTGGAAGTCGGAAAACCCTTCGCGAAACCGCGCCTCGCCCGTGGGGAAACTCACCACCAGGGTTGAGAGAAACTCCGGCTGCGCCTCATTCATCAGACGCGCTGAGTTATCCGCATGCTGCTCACTGAGGGTCGTACCACCCAGGCCATTGAGAATCATCACCGAGCGAGTGATACCCGCTTGACCTAGCTTGTCTAGCGCACTCAGGCTGGACTCGTAGGTTTCACCCTTGTTAACCCGCTCCAGCACCTCATCATCTCCCGACTCACAGCCGACATAAGCCATGCGCAGCCCGGCATCAGCCAACTCCTTGAGTTCATCCACGGACTTTTTGCGTAGATTGCGCGGCAGGCAATAGCTCGATACCCGCTCGACTGCCGGCATGTGCTCACGAATGGCCTGCAGGATGGTCAACAGACGCCGCGTCGGCAGTACCAGGGCATCGCCATCGGCGAGAAACACCCGCTGCACGATCATTCGCTCACCCGTGCGGCGAATCTCTTCGAGCACCTGGGCTTCATCTCTGGCGCGGAATTTCTTCTGCTCCTGAGTGTACATTTCACAGAACGTGCACTTGTTCCAAGAGCAACCATTGGTCACCGGCAAAATCAGCGAATGAGCCTCACTGGGAGGGCGAAACACGGGCTCGATATAACTGATGGGAAAATCTTGCATGTTCTTCACTCAAGGCAGACGGCGGTATTAACCGCCAATAATCTTCATCACGGTCGCGCCGCCGGAGAACGCGACATCTTGTTTGTCACCCAGCGCCTTGACCAGCATGCCCTGCAGCGCAGGTAAAGCCTGGTGGCGCGGCTTATCGAGCAGGTCGCCAATGTAGTGACGATTGCTCGAGGACAGGCAACCGTGCAGCCAACCGGTCGAGGACAGGCGCAAGCGCGAGCAGGTACGGCAGAACGGTACGCTTTCATTGGCAATTACGCCGAAGTGGCCAACACCGGGGATGGCGTAGCGCAGCGCGGTGGCGTCCAGCGCAGCGTGGGCCTGGACATACTCGTGACGACTGCCAATCAGCTCCAGCAGTTCGGCCATGCCGATAAACTGACGCTGGAAGCCATTGCCGTCGCGGGCCAGGTGGCCCATGCGCATCAGCTCGATAAAACGCAGCTCGAAACCGTTGGCCAGGCAGTAATCGAGCAGCGGCAGCACCTGATCGAGATTCTGCTCGCGCAGCGGCACCATATTAACCTTGATCTGGATGCCCGCCGCCCGCGCCTGCTGCAGACCATCAAGGACTGTCGCCAGATCACCGCCACGGGCAATCGTGCGAAACGCCGCCGCGTCGAGGGTATCCAGGGAAATATTCAAGCGGCGGATGCCGCATTCCAGCAGCAGCGGCAATTTGCGCGTAAGCAGCTGGCCATTGCTGGTCAAGCTGATATCGGCCAAGCCGAGCTGGCTTACACCGCGCAGAAATGCGTCGAGTTTAGGGCTGACCAGTGGCTCGCCACCGGTAATGCGCAGCCGCTCAATGCCAGCGGCTTCAATCAGATAGGCCACGCCACGCAGCATGACCTCGGCCGAGAGCTCATCCTGCGCCGCAACCAGCCGCTTACCATCGGGTACGCAGTAGGTGCAGGCGTAGTTGCAAGCGGAGGTCAGGCTAATACGCAGATTGCGAAAACGTCTGCCCTGGCGGTCAACGATCATGCACGGCTCCAGCAAAGGTAAGCGCCGAGTATAGGGGCGCCACCAGCCCAGCAGATTGCTTATCCACCCGCTGAATACCTCAGCTAGCCGGAGTCTCACCCTCGCGCTTGCGCTTGTTACCCATGCGCACGCCGATGTCCATGAGGAACTGGAAGAAACCTTCCTGATCTTCCAGCACATTGCTCCAGAACGGCGAGTGATACAGCGCCACGGCGCCGTGCACCAGCGCCCAGGCGGCGCAGTAATGGAAATAAGGTGGCACGTCTTCCAGCTTGCCTTCGGCGATGCGGCCCTTGATCAGCTGGGTCAGACGCTCGAAGTTGGAGGCGCGGATCTTGTGCAGCTGCTCAACCATTTCCGGCACCTGGTTGCCCTTGACCACCTTTTCTTCCAAGCGGTCGAACAGGCGGTAGCGCTGCGGGTCACGCATGCGGAACTCGAAGTAAGCGCGCGACAGCGCTTCCTTGTCACGGTCGACATCGGCCGAGTGCAGCAGCTCGTTGAGATCGCGCTCATAGTCGAGCATCAGGCGCAGGTAGATTTCCGCCTTGGACTTGAAGTGTTTGTAGATGGTGCCTTTGCCGATACCAACCGTGTCGGCAATCATCTCCACAGTCACGCTGTCTTCACCCTGGTCGAGGAAGAGCTTCAGTGCTGTGTCGAGAATTTCCTGTTCGCGGCGGCGAAACTCACGGACCTTGCGGGGTTCTTTATGCATAAAAGGACTACGGGGTCAAAAAAACGAAGGCGCGTATTATGCCTAACTAACGGCAAATTGCACGGATCATCCGACCATGTACGCAGTTCATGACGAGTTTCCGCAACTTCCCGGCCTGCGTTATCTGAACCACGCTGCCGTTTCCCCCTGGCCGCAACGGGCAGTCGATGCGGTCAGCCGGTTTGCCATCGAGAATGCGCAAACCGGCGCCCGTGACTACGCAACCTGGCTTCAGGTCGAACGGCGCCTGCGCGAACGCTTGCAGCGTTTGCTCAGCACGCCCTCGCATAGCGATATCGCACTGGTGAAAAACACCTCAGAAGCTTTGTCTTTTGTCGCCTTCGGCCTGGATTGGCGGCCAGGCGATCAGGTGGTGATCAGCGATGAAGAATTCCCCTCTAACCGGATTGTCTGGGAAGCCCTCGCCCCGCAGGGCGTCGAGGTGGTGCAGGTCAACCTGCATACCGGTGATCCGGAGGCAGCCCTGCTGGCCGCCTGTGGCCCACGCACCCGCCTGATGGCAATTAGCGCCGTGCAGTACGCCAGCGGCCTGCGCCTGGATCTGCCATGCCTGGGTCAGGGCTGCCAGGCGCGCGGTGTACTGCTGTGCGTGGATGCTATCCAGCAGTTCGGCGCCCTGCCCTTCGATGTGCAGGCCAGTCAGTGCGCCTTCGCCATGGCAGACGGGCATAAATGGCTGCTCGGCCCGGAAGGCCTCGGGGTGTTCTATTGCCGCAGCGATCTGCGCGCGCAACTCAAGCTGCATGAATATGGCTGGCACATGCTCGAACATGCCGGCGACTACCAACGCAGCACCTGGGAACCCGCACGCAGCGCGAGACGCTTTGAATGCGGCAGTCCAAACATGCTTGGCGCCATGGCCTTGGAAGCGAGCTTGTCGCTGCTGGAAGAAGTGGGCATGGAACAAGTCGAGAACGCCCTGCATGAGCGTATGCAATGGTTAATTGATGGGCTACGCAATGTGCCCGGTGCACGCCTGCACAGCGCATTGGGACGTCAGCAACGCGCGGGGATTTTGACCTTCAGCCTGGATGGTTGGCAGCATCAAGCCTTGTTTGGCCATCTGAAAGAACAGCAGGTGATCTGCGCACAGCGCGGTGCAGGCATCCGCCTGTCGCCACACTTCTACACCGAACCCAGGGTAATTGAAGAGACACTGGCGCTGCTGCGGCAGCTGGCTACTGCTTGAGGACTCAACAGCGCGCCCTGTATTCCAAATCCGTTTAAGAATGTCGGTAAACGGCCTGGACGTTCGCCAATCTTCACCAATACTCAGCAGTACTGGTGTGCGGCGTATCCCCCAAGCGCTCCGCCAGCCAAGGTACCGTGGACCGCGTACCTTGATTTACTCCTAATGGTCTTAACCCGGTCTCATCCCCCAGAGCCCGGGTTTTTTTTGCGCCCAGCTTTTATCGGAGAGTTTTTATCCAGCAACCCTGGCCATAGGAAATAAGCGCCTGAAGTTGGCCGTGGTCTGCTCTGACAGTTGCTCGAAGCTTACGCCGCGCAACACTGCCAGGTACTCAGCCACATCACGCACGTACTCCGGCAGGTTCGGTTTACCGCGATGCGGGATCGGCGCCAGATAAGGCGAGTCGGTTTCTACCAGCAAACGATCTGCAGGTACCTGCCGCGCCACTTCACGCAGCGCCTCGGCATTACGGAAGGTGACGATACCTGACAGCGAGATGTAGAAGCCGATATCCAGCGCGGCCTTGGCCATTTCCCAGTCTTCGGTAAAGCAGTGCAGCACCCCGCCCTGCGGCAGCGCCGCGTCACGCAGCAAAGCCAGGGTGTCAGCACGCGCCTCGCGGGTATGCAC
>JAHJXZ010000253.1 GCA_018827205.1 Gammaproteobacteria bacterium
CGGACAAACAGATCACCGGGGTGGACATTGACCCTGCAGCCATTGACTACGCCCGACAGCATTACCAGCTGGCCAACCTGCGTTATGAATGTGCCGATGCCGAACAATTCAGCAGCGACCAGGGTTTCGATTGCATCGTCAGCCTGGAAACCATCGAGCATCTGCCGCGCCCGCAGGTGCTGCTGGCCAACTATGCGCGTTTATTGGCTGAAGGCGGTAAGGTCATCGCTTCGGTGCCGATCACGCCAACCCTGGACGGCAACCCCCACCACCTGCATGACTTCAGCAAACGCAGCTTTTATGCACTGTTCCGCCAGCAGGGCCTGCATGCCAGCCAGCACTTGGAACAGATTCAGTGGTGGCAGTTCAAAGGTTTATTCTCGAAACAGGCCGATCAACAGAAACAGCATCGCTCCGAAGGCGTCGGCAATGCCGTGCTGCTGTATTACCGCAAGCGCCCGCTATACCTGTTCAGCCGGCTGTATTCGATGCTGCGCTATGGCTTCAGCAACCGCTATCTGACCTGCGTGTTTACGCGCTGAGCTTTTCTAACAGGCGGGGAAGCGGAGTTTACGAGCTGTAAATGAGCATTCCGAGCCTGCTTTTAACGCTGGATCAGCAACGCAGGTAGTTTCAACAACTTGCTAGCGACGGACGGCGGCGGTAGATCCATATCCGCTTAAGCACCGTCGAGAATTGGCTCCACAGACTGCCGTTGTTGTAGACCTGACCGTAACGCTCGGCGATCTCACGCACTTCCACGGCCAACGCCGCATAACGCCGTGCCGGCAAATCGGGGAACAGGTGGTGTTCGATCTGGTGGCTAAGGTTGCCGGTGAGGATATGAAACAGCGGCCCGCCGTTAAGGTTGCTGGAACCGCGTAGCTGACGCAGGCACCAGTGGCCACGGCGCTCGCCGACCACCGACTCTTTGCTGAATACAGCCGCCTGCTCGGTAAAGTGACCGCAGAAGATCACCGTAAAGGTCCACAGATTGCGGATCAGGTTGGCCAACACATTACCGGCCAGCACCGCCAGGGCATTGGCCCCGATCAGCAGCGCCAGCAGTGGGAAGAACAGGTAATCCTTGCCCCACTGGCGCAACACCTTGGCGTTGAACTGCCTGATCAGCGGGCGCACCTCGTCCTTGCTCAGCCGGCCCTTGTAGACTTTGTCCAGACGCAGGTGCTGCACCGCGATCGAATACTGGAACAACAGCGCCTGAATCGTCACCCACAGTGGCTGCCAACGGTAGAACGGCTTCCAACGCTGCTCAGGGAATAGCCGCACCACGCCATAGCCGACGTCATCGTCCATGCCCAGCACATTGGTCCAGGTGTGGTGCACGTGGTTGTGGGTGTGCCGCCAGAAGTCACTCGGCCCGGCGATATCCCACTCGTAGCTGCGCCCGGCGAACTCGGGATCGTTCATCCAGTCGTATTGGCCGTGCATGACGTTATGGCCCAGCTCCATATTCTCCAGAATCTTGCCCAGCCCCAGCAGCAAGGTGCCGAGCAGCCAGCTTGGCGGAAACCAGCCGAGCATCAGCAGGCCACGTCCGCTCCAGCAACAGAACCGCACCGCCGCGCGAATACGGCGGATATAGCGCGCATCCACCTCGCCCAGATCGGCCAGAGTTCGCTGACGTAGGGCGTCCAGTTCGTTACCGAAGGCGTTCATTTCATCAGCAGAGAGTTCGCGATCACGACGCATGGAGATTCCCTCGCAAGTTAAAGATCAATCTCAACATCAGTGTGCGGCGCGCTGACACACAAGCGGATCGGCTGACCCGGCTCGCTAAACAGCACGCCGCTGCGCAAGTCGCGCACAGTGCCGTTAAGCAAGGTACAGGTGCAGCTGGCGCAGATACCCTGGCGACAGCCATGCACTGGCTGCAGACCATGGGCCTCAGCCTGTTCCAGCAAGCTGTGCTGATTATTGGCAGTCGCCTGCTGATGGCTGCGAGCAAAGCC
The DNA here is from genome assembly GCA_018827205.1 of Gammaproteobacteria bacterium. Classification (GTDB taxonomy): domain Bacteria; phylum Pseudomonadota; class Gammaproteobacteria; order Pseudomonadales; family Pseudomonadaceae; genus Aquipseudomonas. The sequence continues at coordinate 1,974 of JAHJXZ010000253.1, forward strand.
CAAACGCACCTGGCGCAGGCTGACGTCGGCGCGCAGCACGGGCGCAGTGAAGGCCTCGACCTGCAGCGCACCGGGCAAGCTGGCGGCCTGCCACCACTGCTGCACCTGGGCGACAAACCCCGCCGGACCGCAGGCCAGTACGCGGCGCTGATCTAGCTGCGTGACCTCGGCCAGGTGCTCGCCAGCAAAACGCCCAGTCAGGGTTCCCGGCTCAGCCCCGGCGGCAGTCAGCGACCAGCACACCTGCAGATTGCTGTGCTGCGCCTGCAAGGCCTGCAACTCGGCAAAAAACCCGCGCTGGCCCTGCTCACGCACGTAATGCAGCAGCGTGATCGGCGCGCTAAAACCCTGAGCCAGTGCGGCGCGCAACATGCCCAGCAACGGCGTGATGCCACTGCCAGCAGCCAGCAGCAGCACCCCCTGTTGCGCCTCGGGCCAGCTCAGCTCGCCATACACCGGCCCCAGCTCCAGCACATCGCCCACTGCCAGATGTTCCAACAGGTAGGGCGAAACACGCCCGCCCGCCTGATGCTTGATCGCGATCTGCAGGCGGCCTTTTGCTTGCACCGCAGTCAGGCTGTAACTGCGGCTCAGGCGAACGCCATCACGTTCGAGATACAGCTGCAGATGCTGGCCCGGCTGCGCGCCGCGCCAGTTGCCGTTGGCCTGCAGGGTCAGTTCGAGCATGTCATCGGCTACCCAATGGCGCTGGGTGACCCGGGCAAATGCGCGATTCAGTCGTAGCGCCGGATGCAGCAGCGCCAACCCGGCATCGACATCGCTTTCCCGCAGCCAGCCATGAGCGACCAGCACGCGCAGCGGATAGAGCAGGCTTGCGAGCCCACGTACCCAGGCAAAAGGAAAAAGGGCCATGGCAAGACTCCAGTGAACAATTGTTCACTAGACTGGCAGAGCATATTTATTCAGTCAACACTCGTTCACTCAAATCCTAATAAGTAACCGCGGTTCGACGTAAACAAC
>JAHJXZ010000254.1 GCA_018827205.1 Gammaproteobacteria bacterium
AACAAAAAAGGCCACTCGATTGAGTGGCCTTTTTTGAGTATCTGGTTGCGGGAGCCGGATTTGAACCGACGACCTTCGGGTTATGAGCCCGACGAGCTACCAGACTGCTCCATCCCGCGGCGCCAATTCTAGCGTTTAATTCTGATGTGTCAACCTAAAGGTGGATATAAGTTGTTTTTATTCAGATGCTTAGCCGCGCCCTGACTGGCTTTTCGCTGCAGAGGCCTTTGCTAGAGCCTGACTGGGCAGGCTGCTGCGCTTTCGGCGTAGCCCGCTACAGGTCTGTTGGGCTAGAGTCCGTGCCCATTGAATGGGAGGAATAGTATGAGCGTTGAATGCAAAGCCTGTGGTGCTCAGGTGCCAGCTGATGCCAAGACCTGTCCGGGTTGCGGTGCTGTCGTATCGGCGAAGACCAAGTTACTGCCTCTGGCGGCTTTTATGCTGGTCGTCATCCTGATTATCCAGTCTTATATGGGCAAGTCTGAGGAGGCGCAGAGCGAGGCCAAGCCTGCGTCCCCTGTAAGCTCAGCCCAGCAGTAGCAGCAGGATTGGTGGGTTTGGCGATGAGCAGCCGTAAGATCATCCACGTCGATTGCGACTGCTTCTACGCGGCAATTGAGATGCGTGATGATCCGAGCCTGGCTAGCAAGCCTTTGGCGGTAGGTGGTTCGGCGGACCGGCGCGGGGTGATTGCTACCTGCAATTACGAGGCGCGTAGCTATGGCGTGCGCTCGGCGATGGCTTCTGGGCAAGCGCTGAAGCTGTGCCCGGATCTGGTGATCGTTAAACCGCGGATGGATGCCTATAAGGCTGTGTCTCGGGAGATTCAGGCGATCTTTCGTGATTACACCGAGCTGATCGAGCCCTTGTCGCTGGATGAGGCTTACCTAGATGTAACCGACAGCCCGCACTTTGCCGGCAGCGCCACGCGCATCGCTCAAGATATTCGCCGGCGGGTCTCGCAGGAGCTGCACATCACCGTCTCTGCGGGCGTGGCGCCGAACAAGTTCCTGGCTAAGATTGCCAGCGACTGGAAGAAGCCCAATGGGTTATTTGTCATTACCCCGGGTCAGGTTGAGGATTTTGTTGCCGCCTTACCGGTTAACAAGCTGCATGGCGTGGGTAAAGTCACGGCTGACAAGCTCGGGCGTCTGGGCATCCGTACCTGCAGCGACCTGCGCGAGTGGAACAAGTTGGCGCTGGTCAAGGAGTTCGGCAGTTTCGGCGAGCGCTTGTGGGGGCTGGCGCGCGGCGTTGATGATCGGGTCGTGCATAACGACAGCCGGCGTCAGTCGGTTAGCGTGGAAAATACCTTTGACAAAGATTTACCGGACTTGTCCGCCTGCCTGGAGCAATTGCCTGCGTTGCTGGAGCAGCTGGCAACGCGGATGGAGCGGCTTGATGCGAGTTATCGGCCGGATAAACCCTTCGTCAAGATCAAGTTCCATGACTTCAGCCAGACCACCCTGGAGCAGGGCGGGGCGCGACGTGATCTGGAAAGCTATACGCGGCTGATGAGCGCCGCCTATGCGCGTGGCAACAAGGCCGTGCGTTTACTGGGTGTTGGCGTGCGCTTGCATGACCTGCGTGGTAAGCACGAGCAGCTGGAGTTGTTTGCGCCCTTATAATCAGTCGATACCCATCGTCTAGCTAGACAAAAAGCGAATTACGGCGGCTTGGCCTTGTGGGTCAGGTTGTCTCCTAAAGGATGGCGCTGGGTACCTTAGTGGTCGATTTCGACATGGAGCCGTACCGTCTTCTCTGCTACTTGGGTGATTTTTGTCGTTGGCCATTCGCGTAGAAAGTCCAGTTGTAAACTGAGGCTGCCCTGTTTTGCATCTAAGGATGAGGCATGTTTGAAACGAATGCCTTCGCGGTGAGCGTTTCTCCAGGCGTTGACGTAGGCATGCCCTTTGAAGTGGCCTGCGTTGTTCAGGTGATCAACATAGATCTCTTCCGCCAATATGCTCGACAGCACATAAACATCGGTTCCCAGGCAGAAAACCTGTTTGATGTTGTGGCGGCTTTCGAAACGCCAGTCGGGATTAAGAGACTGGACGTAGTCGCGGCTGTTCTCATTGCCAAGCTCGATACTACTTTTGCAGCCGCTAACCCTCCTGTTCACTGTGGCAAGGGCGATGCTCTTTGTAGTAGGCAGTGTTTCGATACGGGCCTCTGCTCGCGGGTATTCAAACCAGTCTCCGCCTGGGCGACTGCCGGGTTTGAGCACGCTGCCAATAAAGTCTTTGGCATGATCACCTTGCCAGCCGTTTGGGGTGTCTCTCGACCATTCTCTGGTGAGACTGCGTCGCCAGAGCACGCGTTTGGCCATCAGCTGATTTGTTTGTTGGTCGCGCACGGTCCAGGTGATCTGCTGAGGCCAGTTATTGCTTGCAGGATTGGCTCGCAGGCTCTCCGTGACTAAATAGCGGGAGGGGTAGCCAGTCCAAGGGGTCGAGAGCCATGCTTTGGCGTGTAGAGGCTTATAGGTCCGCCCCTGGTAATGAATCGCGTTGTAAGGCAGTTTGAGGACATAACTCAATCCCATGCTGGGAGTGAGTTCCGGAACGGCTTCTTCAATGGCCAGGCTTATTTCGTCTGTTTTTGCTGTGGCATGAATGACTTGTTTGGGTGGGGCTGCTCTTGTCAGGTAAAACGATCCTGGCACAACCAGTAGCAGGACAAGAATGAGTCCAGCTAGGCGTCGTTCGCAGGCGGTGAATAGCTGCATGGCGCGCCATAAATAGTGTGTGGCTATCAGCGTGGGGCCAGCGATGATTGCGAGCAGCTCTAGGTTGCGGGTAGCGCTGTTCGGATTGAGCGCCAGCGTTGCAAGCAGAGGGAATATTGCGATCAGGCCGACCATCAGCAATGCGCAGATCAGCAGGCTAATACGTGAGGTGTAACGACTCGGTGGACAGATGAGAGCCAGGAGCAGCCCGCCTGTACCCAGCCAGGCAGATAGGCTGAGCAATAGGCCAAACCCGCCGCCAGCCATTAGAAAAAGGCTGAGTGCAGCCAGGCACAGTGCAGGAAATACGCCCGCTGCGGCATAGAAAATTGAGCGAATCAGGTATTTGGCCTGCTCTGGCAGGTTCATACGGCTGAGTTAGCCAGTGAGCTGATTTGTAGTGTCGATTTCCGCTTGATCGATATGGGGTTGTGCATGAGCCATCCTTGGGCGCAGGGCCGACAGAAAAAAGGCGAAGCCCTATGGCTTCGCCTTTTTAGTCGCGCATGGATCAGGGTTTGCGCGGTACCGGCTTGAGCAGCTCGTCTGGCGGCATTTCGCAGGCGATCTTGCGGCCTAGCAGTGCTTCGATAGCGGGCAGGGCGTAGGCGTCGTCTTCGCCGGCAAAGCTGATCGACGTGCCGCTAGTGCCAGCGCGGCCGGTACGACCGATGCGGTGCACGTAGTCGTCTGGTGTTTCCGGCAGGGTGAAGTTGATCACGTGACTGATCGCATCGACATGGATGCCGCGGCCGGCTACGTCGGTCGCGACCATGACGCGGATCTTGCCTTCACGGAAGCCTTCCAGGGCGCGGATGCGCTTGTGCTGCGGTACATCACCAGACATCTGTACGGCGCTGATACCGTCGCGGGTCAGGCGTTCTTCGATGCGCCGCACTTCATCTTTGCGGTTGGCGAAGACCATCACACGAATCCAGTCGTTCTGGGTGATCAGGTTGTACAGCAGCTTGTATTTGTCGCTGCCGGCCACGGCATAAACGTGCTGCTCGACCGTATCGCTGGCGACGTTTTCCGGCTCGATCTCGACGATCGCCGGCTCCGTGGTCCATTGCTTGGCCAAGTTCATCACGTCTTCGGTGAAGGTCGCGGAGAACAGCAAAGTCTGGCGTTCGCCCTTCATCGGGGTCTGGCGGATGATCTGCCGCACCTGGGGGATAAAGCCCATGTCGAGCATGCGGTCGGCCTCATCCAGCACCATCACCTCGACCATATCCAGGTGCACTTCGCCACGCTGGTTGAAGTCGAGCAAGCGACCTGGGGTGGCCACCAGAATGTCGCAGAAGCGCGATTCAAGCAGCTTGAGCTGTTTGTCGAAGTCCATGCCACCGACAAAGCTCATCACATTGAGGCCGGTGTATTTGGTCAGGTCGGCGGCGTCTTTGGCGATCTGCACCACCAGCTCGCGAGTCGGCGCAATAATCAGCGCGCGTGGCTCGCCCATATAGCGCTCTTTCGGCGGTGGGGTTTGCAGCAGCTGGGTGATGATCGAGATGAGGAAGGCGGCAGTTTTGCCCGTGCCGGTCTGGGCGCGGCCGATAGCGTCGCGGCCACTGAGGGTGTAGCCCAGTACCTGCGCCTGGATCGGCGTGCAGTAAGGGAAGCCAAGATCATGGATGGCATGCATCAGCTCGGGGGAGAGCTTGAAGTCATGAAAACGGGTTTTGCCCTCGGCCGGTGCTACGGCGAAGTCTTCCAGTTTCCAGGTGTTGATAGGTTTTGCAGGGCGCTCGCGGCGTGTTTTCGCCGGTTTTTCCTTGCTCTGTAACGGTTTTTCAGCGGCTTCAGTAGTGCGCGGTGAGGCGCTGCGGCTGGGTTTTTCAGCGCTGGCGTCAGGCTGGGCGCGCGGTGCACTGGGCGTTACAGGTGGCGGAGTTACTGGGCTGGATTGCTCGCCCTCGGCTTTGCCGAATATTTTCTTGAGTGCTTTGAGCACGGTCATCTCATCAATTGGTTAAGGAGTGAACGG
>JAHJXZ010000255.1 GCA_018827205.1 Gammaproteobacteria bacterium
TCAGTATGGCGCAGGTTTTTTTACCGTCACAACAGGTTGCAGCCAAGCACTTGCTTGTTACACTGATGCGTCATTCGGAGTATGCAATGTTTTATCAGGCGCAAACGATAAGAATTCTCAGCCTATTGATGTTTTTTGGCCTCCTGTCGGGCCTTAGCGGTTGTTCCTCTCAGGGCGATTTGAAGTCGCCCGAAGTACGCCTCGTTAAAGTCGACGTCGTTAAAGCCAAACTGCTGGAGCAGCATTTTACGCTGCGCTTTCGCATCGATAACCCCAACAACTTCAGCCTGCCAGTGCGCGGGATGGACTACTTGGTGCATCTGAACCAGGTCAAACTGGCTGAAGGCGAGTCGAACGTTTCATTTACGGTGCCCGCCCGCGGCCACCATAATTTCTCCATACCGGTGCGCACTAACCTCTGGCGCCACCTACGACAGATCGTCAAAGCCCTGGATAAACCTGACCAGCCCATTCCCTATCGCCTGCAAGGCGTAGTAAAAACCGGCTGGCTGTTCGGACAGAGCGTGCACATGTCGCGTAATGGCGAGATAATTCCCGGCGATTACATCCCGGAGTAACTCGCATGACCCAGCAAGAACACGTCCACGGTCCTGATTGCAACCACGACCATGATCACGCTCACAACCATGATCACGGCCATGTGCATGGCCCGCACTGCAATCACGGCCACCAGGAGCCTGCACGCAACGCCCTGAAAGACGTTGGCCGCAACGATCCCTGCCCATGCGGCAGCGAGAAGAAATTCAAGAAATGCCACGGCGCATAAGCCTGCGATGAATAACCTCACCCTGCTCGTATTGATCGGCAGCGCCTTAGTGATTGCCGCACTGGCGCTATACGCCCTACAGCTGTGGCAACGCGTCTGGGCCAAGGAAAAAGCCCAGATGGAGGCGCTCAACATGCAGCGCGAACGCCTCGGTGGCGATCTTCATATCCTCGCCAGCAGTTTGCTCGAGGGTCAGTTGCCGCTGATCGAGGGCGCCATTCGCATCAAGGTGCTGCTGGATAACTACGACAGCAGCCTTAGTCAGGATCAGCGCTGTGAGGTTTTTCATCTGTTGTTCGCGGCAACCGCCCAAGTGCCAACCCATGCCGAGTGGAAAGCCCTGGAGAAAAGCGTGCGCCGCCAGCATGAACAGCACTTCAGCGAACTCGAGCTAAAGCACAAGGCAGCCGCTCGCGCCGCCGCCCGCTGGCTGCTCGATGAAGCCCTGCCACCCCTGCGTCAGAGCGCCTGATTCGCTCACCATGCGCCTTGTCAGGCGCATGGTGGCTGGCTAACGTAGTACGTCCGCACCTGCGCGCCCACGCATCTGGAAAGCGCACACCCCAATTGACCGTTTTCCATCCGCAAGGAGCCTGCTGCATGCTAGCGCGCGCGTTACGCCCCATGGCCCACCTCAGCCTCGCAGCCGCACTGACGGCAGTCGTCGCTCTTACGGGCTGCCAGTCATTTCTGAATAGCCGTTACAGCGACAGCGTGCACCCCGATCAGGGCATCGTACGGGTCAAGGGCCTGGCGCAAAGCGTGGTGATCCGCCGTAACCCCTTGGGCATGCCGCTGATCGAAACCACCACCTTCCATGACGCGCTGTTCGCCCTGGGCTATGTACATGCCAGCGACCGCCTCAGCCAGATGGTCGGCCTGCGCCTGATGGCTGAGGGCCGGCTGGCCGAGATGGCCGGCCCCGGCGTGCTGGAAATGGACCGTTTCATGCGCGCGGTTAACCTGAAAAAAAGCGCCGAAGTGCTCTACAGCAACGCCTCGCCTCGGATTAAAAAATTCTTCGAGGTCTATGCCCGCGGGGTCAACGCCTACCTGTTCCGCTACCGCGACAAGCTGCCGATGGACCTGGCCGAGTCCGGCTATCGCCCGGCGTACTGGAAAGCCGAAGACTCAGTGCTGGTGTTCTGTCTGCTGAACTTCGGCCTGGCGGTCAACCTGCAGGAAGAAATCGCCTCTCTGGTGCTTGCACAAAAAGTCGGCAGCGAGCAGCTGGCCTGGCTACTACCAACCTATCCAGACGAGCCCTTGCCTGTTGAAGAAGCCGCGAAACTCAA
>JAHJXZ010000256.1 GCA_018827205.1 Gammaproteobacteria bacterium
CGGCGAAACCGGCACCGACGCAGTTTAAGCCTCCGAACGAACCCCACGCCCCAGGAGTTAAACCATGACTCTGCGAAAAATCGCAGGGCTAGGAGCCCTTTTGTCTCTCGTTCCTGGCTATGCCATGGCCGAAGAGGCAAGCCTGAACAGCGGCGACACCGCTTGGATGTTAGTCGCCACTGTACTGGTGCTGTTTATGACCATTCCCGGTCTGGCGCTTTTCTACGCTGGCATGGTGCGTTCGAAGAACGTGCTGTCAGTGCTGATGCAGTGTTTTGCGATTACCGGGTTGATCAGCATTCTTTGGGTTGTCTATGGCTATAGCATGGCCTTTGACACGACTGGCATGGAGCAGGGGGTACTCAACCTCAACTCCTTCGTCGGTGGTTTCTCCAAAGCCTTCCTTTCTGGTTTGACTCTAGACAGCCTGGTGGCTGGGATTCCGGAGAGTGTCTTCATCACCTTCCAGATGACCTTTGCCATCATCACGCCCGCGCTGATTGTCGGTGCCTTTGCCGAGCGCATGAAGTTCTCGGCCATGCTGATCTTCATGGCGGTGTGGTTCACCCTGGTCTATGCGCCTATCGCGCACATGGTCTGGAGCGGCGACGGTGCTCTGATGTGGGACTGGGGCGTGCTCGACTTCGCGGGCGGCACCGTGGTGCACATCAACGCTGGTATCGCCGGTCTGGTGGCCTGTCTGGTGCTGGGCAAGCGTAAGGGCTTTCCTACTACTGCGATGCCGCCGCACAACCTCGGTTACACCCTGATCGGCGCAAGCATGCTCTGGGTCGGCTGGTTCGGCTTCAACGCAGGCTCTGCGCTGGCCGCTAACGGCAGCGCCGGTATGGCCATGCTGGTCACCCAGATTGCCACTGCCACGGCGGCGTTGAGCTGGATGTTCGCCGAGTGGATCACTCACCGCAAACCAAGCGTTCTGGGCATTGCCTCGGGTGCTGTAGCGGGTCTGGTGGCGATCACTCCGGCGTCCGGTACGGCTGGCCCGATGGGCGCTCTGGCGATTGGTCTGGCAAGTGGGGTGATCTGCTTCTTCTGCGCCACCAGCCTGAAACGCAAGCTGGGTTATGACGATTCCCTCGACGTGTTCGGCGTACACGCCGTGGGCGGCATTGTCGGCGCCATTCTCACCGGGGCGTTTGCCGCGCCGGCGCTGGGTGGCTTCGGCACGGTGGAAGATATTCCGGCGCAGTTGTGGATCCAGTTCGAGGGGGTGGCCTTCACAGTGGTGTACACCGCGGTGGTGACCTTCGTGATTCTGAAAGTGATCGACCTAGTAATGGGCCTGCGTGTCAGCGAAGAGGAAGAGACCATCGGTCTCGATCTCGCCCTGCATAACGAGCGCGGCTACAACCTGTAAGCACACGGAGCGCGTCCGGAGCCAACCCCGGACGTCTTAACCGAATAGCGCTAAAAAGCGCAACGGCAAGAGGTGAACCATGGACAACACAGCATTGACTGCACTGCAGTACGGTTTTGATACCTTCTACTTTTTGGTTTGCGGCGCCCTGGTAATGTGGATGGCAGCGGGTTTTGCCATGCTCGAATCCGGTCTGGTGCGAGCCAAGAACACCACTGAAATTCTCACCAAGAACATCGCCCTGTACGCAGTGGCGAGCATCATGTACCTGGTGATCGGCTACCACATCATGTACTCCAGCCCGGAAGGCGGCATCCTGCCAAGCTTCGGCTTCCTGCTCGGTGACGAGAACAGCGTTGAGTCGGTTCTGGCCGGCGGCGACGATGCTCCCTACTACTCGGCGCGTTCGGACTTCTTCTTCCAGGTGGTGTTCGCTGCGACCTGCATGTCGATCGTTTCCGGTGCTGTGGCTGAGCGCATGAAGCTGTTTGCCTTCCTGGCATTCGCTGTGGTCATGACCGGCTTCATCTATCCGGTACAGGGCTTCTGGAAATGGGGTTCGGGCTTCCTCAACGAAGCCGGCTTCCTCGACTTCGCCGGTTCCGGTGTGGTGCACATGGCTGGCGCAACTGCTGCTCTGGCTGGCGTACTGCTGCTCGGCGCACGTAAAGGCAAGTACGGCCCGAATGGCCAGGTCAACGCCATTCCGGGTGCCAACCTGCCGATGGCAGCGCTGGGTACCTTCATCCTGTGGATGGGCTGGTTCGGCTTCAACGGTGGCTCGCAGCTGAAGATGAGCACCATCGAAGACGCCAACGCTGTGGCCAACGTGTTTGTTAACACCAATATGGCGGCTGCCGGTGGTTTGATCGCTGCGCTGATCGTGGCACGCATCCTGTTCGGCAAGGCCGACCTGACCATGGCCCTCAACGGTGCCCTGGCTGGCCTGGTGGCAATCACTGCCGAGCCGCTGACCCCAACTGCCCTGCAAGCAACCCTGATCGGCGGTGTGGGTGGTGTGCTGGTGGTGTTCTCGATCCTCGGTCTGGACAAGCTGAAACTCGACGATCCAGTCGGCGCCATCTCTGTTCACGGTGTGGTTGGTATCTGGGGCCTGTTGGCGGTCTGCCTGACCAATAGCGATGCCACCCTGGGTGCTCAGCTGTTGGGTATCGGTTCGATCTTTGCCTGGGTATTCATTGCCAGCCTGATCGTTTGGTCCATCATCAAGCTGGTGATGGGGCTGCGTGTCAGTGAGGAAGAAGAATACGAAGGCGTGGACATCGCCGAGTGCGGTATGGAAGCCTATCCGGAATTCACCAAGCGTTAATTCCCACTGCTTCGAACAAGGGCGCCTAAGGGCGCCCTTTGTTTTTTCTAAATGCCAATTAAAGGTTGTGGTTTTTCAGCATCTGCGCAGTTGTGATGGAGCGGCAACAGACCCTAGAATGCGCGCCGTTGAGCGCAGTTCGCCGATGCGCAGCGCTCAGCCCAAGGCAAGGCCACTGGAATTTTTATCAGCGACGTTAGAAAGCTGACGCAGCTGGGCTATAACTACTCTGCTTTTCGCAAGTCATGAGGTTGGAACATGAGCGACGAAGATCTGGAACACGACGAATTAGAAGGCGCTGACGAAGACGAAGGCGAGGAACTGGCTGCCGCCGATGATGGCGACAGCAACGATGATGGCGACGGTGACGACGAAGTTGTACCGGCCAGCAAAAGCAAGAAAGCCAAAGCTGCCGTCGACGTAGAAGAACTGCCGAGCGTCGAAGCCAAGCAGAAAGAGCGCGACGCTCTGGCCCGTGCCATGGAAGAGTTCCTCTCCCGTGGTGGCAAGGTGCAGGAAGTTGAGCCTAACGTGGTCTCCGACCCGCCCAAGAAGCCAGACAGCAAGTACGGCAGCCGCCCTATCTAAGCGTTTGCTGTGAACCAAAAAGCCCACATGCCATAAGCGTGTGGGCTTTTTTGTGGCCTGCCATCCATGGCGACCAACCCTTCGGGGCCCTCGCTACTCGTGGCGGTTAAGCGCTGTTTACGTCCAGCTATGCAGCAGCGCCGGTAGCTCGGCCAGGCTGCGAATTTGTCCGTCCGGGGCGTTGTCGGCTTCCCATGTCTTGCCCTGGGGGTTGAACCAGATCGCCCGCAGGCCGGCAGCCTGCGCCCCGGCGATGTCGTCGCTGGGGTGGTCGCCGATATGCACGGCGTGCTCGGCGGCAATGCCCGCGCGCTTCAGGGCTTCGGTAAAGGGTTTCGGGTCGGGTTTGCCGACGCCCAGTTCCTCGGCGCACAGGGCAAACTGGAAGTAGTCGGCCAGACCCAGGCGGCGTACGTCGGCATTGCCGTTGGTGATGACCCCCAGCTGGAAGCGATTGGCCAAGGCTTCAAGCGTTGGATGCACCTCGGCAAACAGTTCGACCTGATGGCGCGCGGCAAGAAACACCTGAAAGCCGGCTTCGGCCAGCACCTGCGCATCGCTGTGCGGGTAGCCGGCGTCTGTCAGGGCATGCAGCAGAATGCGTCGGCGCAGTTCGCTAAGCCGATGCTTGAGCATCGGCTCGGCCTGCAGCAAGGTGGCGCGAATCGACCACAGATGCTCCACCGGCACCGCACCCAGGCGTGGCGCATGCATCGCCAGCCAGTTGCGCAGCGCAGCTTCCGCGTCCTGCATCACCGGGGTGACATCCCACAGGGTGTCGTCGAGGTCGAAGGTAATCAGCTGAATGCTCATTCTGTGCTGCCTTTGCGTTTGGCTCGTGGGTGAGCCTGGTCATAGACCGTGGCCAGGTGCTGGAAATCCAGATGGGTGTAGACCTGGGTGGTGGCGATGTCGGTGTGGCCGAGCAGCTCCTGCACGGCACGCAAGTCCTGCGACGACTCGAGCATATGGCTGGCGAAGCTATGGCGCAGCATATGCGGATGCAGGTGCTGGCCTAGCTCACGCACGCCAGCCTGGCGCACCCGCAGCTGCACCGCGCGCGGGCCGATACGCCGGCCCTGCTGGCTGATAAATACCGCGCCATCGGCCGGGTTGGCCAGCGCGCGTAGCGGCAACCATTGCTGCATGGCCTCGCGCGCCATACGCCCGAGCGGCAGCTCGCGGGTCTTGTTGCCCTTGCCGATAACGCGCACCAACCCGCCGGGCAGGTCGAGACCATCCAGATTGAGGCCAACCAGCTCCGACAGGCGCAAGCCTGATGAATAAAACAGCTCAAGCATGGCCTGATCACGGCGGGCGATAAAGTCGTCTTCCAGCGCGCCGTCGAGCAGCTGCGCAGTGCGGTCGGCGTCCAGGGTTTTTGGCAGGCGGCGTTCGCCCTTAGGCGGCATCAGGCCGCTGGCCGGATCGCTCTGGCAGTGGCCTTCACGAATCAGATAGCGGTACAGGCCGCGAGTGGCCGAGAGCAGGCGCGCAATGCTGCGGCTGGATTGGTCCTGCATGTTCAGCCGGCCAACCATGCGCCGCAGGCGTGCGCTGTCGAGTGCAGCCCAGCTGTCGACTTGCTCCTGCGTGCAGAATGCCAACAGCTTGCTCAGGTCGTGGCGGTAGCCGATCAGGGTATGGGGGGAAAGCTGGCGCTCGCTGCGCAGGTGTTCGAGGTAGGCGTCCAGGAGGTCTTGCATGGAAGCTCCCTGCGGTGCGGTCGGTGCGATATGCAGTGGTTAGCGCACCGAGCGCAATGGAGTAGCAAAGCCCGGTACGACGCGCGCCAGCACTTCGGCGATATAACCGAGGAACAGCGTGCCCAGCGAGCTTTTGTAGTGCTGCGGGTCGGCACTGCCAATCGCCAGCACGCCATGCAGACCTTGGTAGGAAATACTCACCACTGCTGCCGAGCCGACTTGTGCGCCGTCTTCGCTGCCGAACAGGAAGTTCAGCTCATGCTCACGCAGTACGCCGCAGATGGTTTTGCCGCCGGCCAGCAGACCGCCGATGGCTTGATGTGCTTCGGCACTGCTGACCGAGCGGCCGACCGGCAATGGCGCCTCGCTAAACAGAATCAGGCTGACGAAGGGCACCTGAAACTCACGGCGCAGGCTGTCTTCAACGCAGCTGACCACTTCTTCCAGGCTGCTGGCATCGAGCAAGTCGAGCACCAGGCGGCGAGTCTTGTCGAACAGGCGGTCGTTATCGCGGGCTACGTCCATCAGTTGCGAGAGGCGATGGCGCATCTCGATGTTGCGTTCGCGCAGCAGTTTCACCTGACGCTCGACCAGCGATACGGTATCGCCGCGCTGGTGCGGAATGCGCAGCTCGGGGATCAACTCGTCGTGGTCGATAAAGAACTCCGGATGCAGACGCAGATAAGCGGCAACTGTTTCCGAGTCCAGTGGCTTGGGTGAATCCTGCTTGTCGGTCATAAACGAACCTGTCCTTCGTACACGCGTACTGCGGGTCCGCTCATCATAACGGGCTGGCTAGGGCCTGCCCACTCGATGATCAGTTTGCCGCCGGGCAATTCGATCTGCACCGGTGAGTCCATCCAACCCTGGCTGATCGCCGCGACTACTGCTGCGCAGGCGCCGGTGCCGCAGGCCTGGGTTTCCCCGGCGCCGCGTTCCCATACACGCAGCTTGGCGTGCTTGCGGTCGACCACTTGCAGAAAGCCGACATTGACCCGCTGCGGGAAGCGCGGGTGGTGTTCAAGCTTCGGCCCCAGGCTGTGCACCGGCGCGTTGTCGACGCTGTCGACGCGCAGCACGGCATGCGGGTTCCCCATGGACACGGCGGCCAGCTCAACAGTCTGGCCGTCGACGGCGACGCTGTAGCTCAGTGCCTGCTGTTCAGCCTGGAACGGGATATCCGCCGGCACCAGGCGCGGAGCACCCATGTTGACGCTGATCTGCCCGTCGTTGCGCACGTCCAGCTCGATGATGCCGCCCTTGGTTTCCACGCGCATTTGCTTCTTCACCGTCAGGCGCTTGTCCAGCACAAAGCGA
>JAHJXZ010000257.1 GCA_018827205.1 Gammaproteobacteria bacterium
CACCCGTGCCGCCACCGACGGGTGGGTGCACAGGTGATTGAGTTGGGCCACCACGTTCTCCTCGGTGAGAATGCCCAGCCTGTCATGGCCTTCACAGCCGCAGTTCGCCTCGACCACCTTGAGCGCCACTTCGCTGTGGCGCAGCCAGGCCTTCACCGTCGGCATGCTCTCCAGGGTTTCGGGGGCCAGCACTGCCTTCATCGCACCGCAGTCGGAGTGGCCGCAGACGATGATGTGTTGCACGCCCAACGCCAGCACCGCGTACTCGATGGCGGTGGACACCCCACCCATCATCTGCCCGTAGGCCGGCACCACGTTGCCGACGTTGCGGTTGACGAACAGATCGCCCGGCGAGCTTTGCGTGATCAACTCCGGCACCACCCGCGAGTCGGCGCAGGTGATAAACATCGCGCGCGGGTTCTGTGCGGTGGCGAGCTTTTTGAACAGCTCTTCCTGCTGCGGAAATATCTCGCTGCGAAAGCGCTTGAAACCATCGACGATGCTCTGCAGAGCTTCCTCGGCACTCTCAGTGCCTGTGCGCCCCTGCAATGGGATCAACTGGTGCTTGTATGGCATATTTGCGACCTCTGAACCTGAAAAAACCTGCTAAAGCGACAGCCAAGCAGGCTGGCAAGTCACATGCCAAGTGTTACTGCCGCAGGCCCTAACGGCAACCTCCCACCTGCCTATCCGGTTAGAGCAGCGCCAGCTGCCCACCGGGTGGGCAAAAACGTGAGCAGTCGAGGTTGAACGCCTCGCGCCGATTCAGGCCAAGGCGCTTGCTGGCCAGGGCAAAACGTTGCGCGAGTAATTCGGCAAACGCCCCTTCACCGCGAAAGCGCTGACCGAAGCGACTGTCATACAGCGCGCCGCCACGGCTCTGACGGATCAGACTGAGCACATGCTCCGCTCGCTGCGGGTAGTGTGCCTGCAACCATTCTTCGAATAACGGTGCAACTTCACGCGGTAGGCGCAGCAGCATGTAATTGGCGGTCTGCGCGCCGGCCTCCTTGGCCGCTGTCAACAAGTGCTCCAACTCCATGTCGTTGATCATCGGAATCATCGGCGAACACAGCACGCCGACCGGAATGCGGTTGTCGCGCAACACGCGAATCGCCCGCAAGCGCGCCGCCGGCGCAGCAGCGCGAGGCTCCATGATGCGTTTGAGCTCATCATCCAAAGTCGTCAGGCTGATCATCACCGCCACCAAGCGCTGTTGCGCCAGCTCAGCGAGAAGGTCGAGGTCACGCAGAATCAGCGAACCCTTGGTGACGATGGTGACCGGGTGGCGATAGTCGAGCAGCACCTTGAGACTGTTGCGTGTTAGCAGGTGCTGGCGTTCGATCGGTTGATAGGGATCGGTGTTGGAACCCAGGTTGATCGGCGCGCAGACATAGCCGGGCTTACTCAGCTGCTGTTCGAGCAGGGCCACAGCATTGGTTTTGGCGATCAGCTTGGTTTCGAAATCCAGCCCCGGCGACAGATCCCAATAGGCATGACTAGGCCTGGCATAGCAGTAAATGCAGCCATGTTCGCAACCCCGGTAGGGATTGAGCGAGCGGTCAAACGGCAGATCCGGTGACTGGTTGCGGGTGATGATGCTTTTTGCGGTTTCGCTGCGCACCTCGGTCGCCCGGCTGGGCGGCACTTCCTGAAACCAGCCGTCATCGCTGGCAATAATGCGCTGTGGGGCAAAGCGGTTATGCGGATTACTGGCGGTACCGCGACCGCGCGGCGGCAGGGAAACGGACATGGGCTGACTCCATAAATTGCTGTATATAAATACAGTAATTTATTTACAGCACCAAGCGCCGACCGTCAGCCTGACCTCACACGCCATCTTAATCAGCCGGCCACCAGCATCAACAGCAGCGGCAAACTGGCCGCCGCCAGCAGGGTTTGAAGGGTGATGATGCCGGCCATCAACTGACTATCGCCGCCCAGCTGGCGGGTCAATACATAGGCCGTTGGCGCAGTTGGCAGGGCAAAGAACAGCACCAGTACCGTGCTTTCCATCGTCGGCAACTGCAAACCATAGGCCACCGCCCAGGCCAGCATCGGCATGGCTAACAGGCGCAGCAGGCTATTGCTGGCCAGGGCAGGAATCTCACCTCCCAGCTGTTCAGGTTTCAGCGCCGCACCGACACAGAGCAGGCCAAGCGGCAAGCTGGCCGCGGCCAACAAGCTAAGCAGACGATCAGTGCCGCCCGGCAGGCCAAGGCCGCTGAAGTTGACCAGTGCACCACCGAGGCAAGCGAGGATCAGCGGATTTTTCAGGATCGGCAGCAACAGGCTGCGCGCACTGACGCCCCGCTCGGCGGTCAGCGACCAAACCGACAACACATTCACCGTCGGCACCATCAAGGCGAGCATGATGGCTGCCAGGGTCAGGCCTTCCTGGCCAAACAAGCTGCCCACCGCCGCCAGGCCAAGGTAGGTGTTGAAACGCAAAATGCCCTGGCTAAACGCCCCGAAGCGCCCCGCCGGCCAGCCACGCACACGGCGCACCACGAGCAACGCCAGCCAGGCGATGCCCAGCGCCAACATCACCGCCAACGCCATGCGCGGCAATGCCGGGTTATCCAATGGAGCCTTGGCCAGGCTGCTAAACAGCAGCGCCGGAAACAGCATGAAGTAGTTCAGCCGCTCGGCACCCGGCCAGAACGCCTCATTGGGGAACGCCCAGCGGCGCAGGTAATATCCGGCCACGATCAAGGTAAACAGCGGCCACAAGGCCAACAACAACTCCAGCACGGCAACCTCCAGCCACAGGCAAGCCTGTCATCTTGAGCAGCCGCATGGGGTGACGCAAGGTAGACGTCGGTATTAGGCTGCTTTACCTGACCGTCACGACGAGAATGCCCAATGCCCGATATCCATCAAGGTGGTTGCCAGTGCGGGGCCTTGCGCTATGAGTTCGAAGCACCGTTGCAGGACATCGCGCACTGTCACTGCAGCATCTGCCGGCGCAGCAGCGGTGGCATCGTCACCACCTGGATTACGGTGCCATTGGCGAGCTTTCGCTGGCTGGCCGGCACCACGCGCGAATATGCCTCGTCACCCAGTTGCACGCGCAGCTTCTGCCCAACCTGCGGCGCACACCTGACGCTGTTCACCACGCTTAGCCCGGATAGCCTGGATATCACCATCGCCACCCTCGACCAGCCTGAACTGGCGGCGGCGGATCGGCATATCTGGGTGCAAAGCCGTCTGCCCTGGCTGCACCTAGACCCGCAGTTGCCCGAGGAGGACCAGGAAATCATGGACTAGGGCAACTGCAGGCCGCCGCCGGCTTTGTGCAGGGCGCGCAGATGCTTGCCCAGTTGTGTCAGGTTGGTTTCAGTGGCTTGTAGCTCGGCCAAACGAGCCGGCTCCAGCAGGGTACGTACTTCCTGGTCGAGGTTGTCGCTGAGCTGGCGCAGTTGCTGCTGCCGCGCCTGACTTTCGCTTTCCAGACGCTGCCATTCGACGCGCTGCGGCAGGCCATAACCACCCTCAAGCAACTCGGCCGGGCGACTGAGAAAGCCACTGTTGGCGAGGATCTGCTGCAGCGCGCCGCCGGCCTTGTTCAATGTCGGGTCAACGCCGTCTCGGCCGCTCAGGTAACGGCGCTTGAGCTCATCCTGAGCCAACAGCAATTGCCGGCGCAGTGCCGCCTGTTCGAGCAACAACAGGGCCGCGCTGGTGCGCAGATCGGCACGGACGAACCAGGGCTGACGCTGGTCAGCCGGCAGGGTCAGCCAGTCCTCGACCTGCGTCTGCTCAATCGGCAGCTGCGCCTGCAGCACACTGAACATGGCTTGATAACGATCACGAAACGAGTCGAAGCGATAACCCAAGCGCAGCGCCTCGGTAGAGTCGACCAGCACATTGCGGTCAGCCAGGTCGCGGGCTACCAGGGTATCGAGCAGGCCGTTGGGCATGATGCTGTCCAGTGCATGCAGGCGCGGGTGCTGGCTACCACTGCGCAGCAACTTGAGGGTTTCCACGGCGCAGTTGTTGGAGATAAACCAGTAGTCGCCGTCATAACTCCAGTGCTGCTCGGCGGCGCGGGTGACCAGTTGCTCCAGCTGCGGGCGATCCAGCTTGAGCGGCACCGAGGCCAGGCTGCGCAGCTCAACCTTGGTGTACTCCTCGATCACCTGAGCCAGCGGCAGAACGAACAGCCGCGATGGATAAACGCCGGTCAGGCCATCCCAGCTGGACAGCTGCACGTCGCCAACAAAGGCGCGGTAGGACAGCACCAGATGCTCCTGTAGATCCAGCCGGCAGTCCGGCCCCAGCGGCCGCCCAGGCGCACAGATGACTAGGCGCAGCATGCTGTGGCCCCAGCGACTGGCCAGCGCGTCGTTGGCCTCGGCCAGCAGGTAATCCACCTGATAGACGCGCTGCGGGTCGATGCTGCCCAGCGGCTGACGAGCGAAGTCGCGTCCGGCATTCAGGTAGGCCAAGCCTTCGGCACAAGGCTGCTGGCTCGCCGGCGTCCAGGCGAAGTGCGTGCTCAGGTAGCGCGCCAACGAGGGCCGGCGGCAGGCGTAGCTGGGGTCGAGGAGGAAGTACTCCATATTGACCGCGAGAAATTCACGCGGGTTGCTCAACTCGTAGCTGTCCGGGCTGCGCGCGACTTGGTGATTGTCCTGCTCGCGCGCACCACGCCGACCGACCTGCTGCGGCCAGCCGGCTAGGTCGAGCAGCAGCGGATCATCGCTCAGGGTAAAGCGCCGTGCGGTCTGGCCACGGCAATGATCCGGTAGGCCAACCCCTCCCAGGCTCTGTTCACGCTGACGACACTGGCGCTGTATGTGCCGGCCAGCCTGCGGCCAGAGCTGAGCGCGGTCATACAGATGGGTGAGTTCGTGCAGCACGGTCGCCAGCAATTCGCGGCGCACAGTGCCATGGGGACGATTGGTCAGGGTGGTGGCGCTACTGCCATCGCTCAAGCCTGGCAGCAACGCGGCATTCAGTTCGATACCACTGAAACGCCCGGCGCGGCCATACACCTGCGCGGGCAGGCTGCGCCAGCGCACGCTGACGCTGCGGTCGAGTTGCTGTTTGAGCTGTGGCGGCAAGGCGGCCAGCGAGTCTTGCAACAGTTGCTGGCTGGCCTGGCGCTCAGCAGGGCTAAGTTCGGCGCCGTCGAGCTGCAGGCGCAACTCGGCCTGGCTGCAGGTGCTGGCCAGTAACGCCAGCCCAAATAGCCAAGTACGCGGCCAACTCACAGCGCCAGGATGGCTTCGGCCAATACCAGATCTGAAGCGCCCTGCGCCTCAGGCACCTGGCTGCGGATAGCGCCAATAGCGGCCTCCAGCTGCGCGCCACGGATCTGCCCTTGGCTGGCGACGAAGCTGGCCGCATCGTCACGCGCCGCCAGGACTATCTTCGAGTCACGAATCGAGGTGGTGGTGTCCGAGGTGAAATCGAAGGTGCGATCCAGCGCACGCACAATGATATTGCTGGTCGCCACCAGGGTTTGCGCCTGTGCAGTGGCACTCAACAAAACAACCGCAACGACAGCACTGAGCAAGACAGGGCGCATTTGCATCTCCAAAGGTCAGCAATCAGATGAGAAGAGTTGGACGGGCATTCTGTCGCACAGTTCCGCCAGCGCTTCTGGCCAAGAGCTGGCGGCGGGCGTTCTTAGAGACTAAGGATCGCCGTCGCCAACTGCATATCGTCGCCTTGCAGCGCCGGTACCTGCTGACGGATATGCTGCAGAGCGGCCTCCAGGCGCACCCCACGGATCTCGCCCTGGGTGGCGACAAACGCGGCGGCGTCATCGCGCGCGGCCAGCACGATCTTGTCATCGGTAAAGGACGAGGACACATCAGAGCTCGCTTCAGAGGTCGCCCCGACGGCCCCGACCACAGCATCGGTGGTGACCACGAAGCTAGTGGCGCTTGCCGTGCCGGCCAGTGCCAGTAATCCCGCAAGGCTTAAGGTCTTTATCACATTCATATCCACACTCCCAAAAAGGCCCAACAGACAGGCTAAGTCAGTGTAGACCCAGACTTTAGGGGTTGGTTGCCACACTGCTTAGCGCCAGAACGGCTTAGCCAGCTCTGCCTGACGCTGCGCCTCAGTGATGCCTGCATCCGCCAGCTGGCGGCTGTCGAGGCGCGCCAGTTGGCGGCGGGTCTGCCGATTACGCTGCCAACCACAGAACGCGGCATAGGCGCGTAACCATAGCGGGGTGCTCGCCTGAGTGTCTTGCGGGGGCAGCTGTTTGAGTGTGCGTTCCATGGCGCAATTCCTTGTCAGAGACAGAAGAGGGCAACCAATGGTGCGCGGGAGAGAGCAGCAAGTGCAGAGACAGCGCTCGAGAATTGTTATGGCGCAGTTAACTTTTGAAAAGGACTGTACTGCTTCACAGCGCAGCAGACTGTTGCAACCAAACACTCACCTGGGCATTTCCCCGCCACATAAAAAGAAAGCCCCAGCACGCAGGGCGCTGGAGCTTTCAAAAATCCCATTAAGGGAGGAGCAGAAATCGGTGCCTGACAGCAGTTAACGCCAGAAGGGCTTGCTCAGTTCAGCTTGGCGCTGTGCTTCGCTGATACCGGCGTCTGCGAGCAGACGGGAGTCCAGACGAGCAAGCTGGCGGCGGCTAACAACGCGGCGCTGCCATTGCAGAACAGAGGCGAGCATACGCAGCGGCAGAGCGCTGGAGCCGGTGGATTGGCTGTGATCGAAAAACAGGTCGGAACTGAGGGTACGTTCCATGGTGGTCATCCTTCCGCTTGTGGCGGGTCAGTGGTGTGTTGCGATGGGAGAATTATTACCGCTGCCCCTGCTTCGCTGTAGCCACAGCTGAATGAAAATGCAGTACAAATAGATAGTTTGCTTTGTAACTGTTTGGCCAGTTTTACATCCAACTGTACTGGCCATAAGTGCTTTAGCCTAAAAAATGCACGCAGGCAGCTAAAACACCTGAACTAATGCTTTAATTGCAGTGAATACATACAGGTACAGTTGCAAATTGCACTTATGTGACAGCTGACCTGTTTTTCAGATTTTTCTCTGGGAAAACCACTTTCCTGATCGACCAGACAGAAAAAAGCCCGACTCAAGAGCCGGGCTTTTTCTACAACGCTACAGCGAAGATTAGTCGACCGCTTTAACCATATCTTCGATGACTTTCTTGGCGTCGCCGAAGACCATCATGGTCTTGTCCAGGTAGAACAGTTCGTTGTCCAGGCCGGCGTAGCCGCTGGCCATCGAGCGTTTGTTGACGATCACAGTCTTGGCTTTATAAGCCTCAAGGATCGGCATGCCGGCGATCGGCGACGTCGGGTCGTTCTTCGCCGCGGGGTTGACCACGTCGTTGGCACCCAGCACCAGCACCACGTCGGCTTGGCCGAACTCGGAGTTGATGTCGTCCATCTCGAACACTTGCTCGTAAGGCACTTCAGCCTCGGCCAGCAGTACGTTCATGTGGCCCGGCATACGACCGGCAACCGGGTGGATGGCGTACTTCACGGTCACGCCGCGATGGGTCAGCTTCTCCGCCAGCTCCATCAGCGCGTGCTGGGCACGGGCCACGGCCAGACCGTAGCCCGGCACGATGATCACAGTGTCGGCGTTGGTCAGCAGGAAGGCCGCGTCGTCGCTCGAACCGGATTTAACCGGACGCGCTTCTTTGGCACCCGCCGGGCCGGCTTCTGCCGGAGCACCGCCGAAACCACCGAGGATCACGTTGAAGAACGAGCGATTCATCGCCTTGCACATGATGTAGGAGAGGATCGCGCCTGATGAGCCCACCAGCGAACCAGCAATGATCAGCATCGAGTTGTTCAGCGAGAAACCGATACCGGCCGCCGCCCAGCCCGAGTAGCTGTTGAGCATCGACACCACAACTGGCATGTCGGCACCGCCAATCGGGATGATGATCAGCACGCCAATCACGAAGGCCAAGGCCAGCAGAATGGCGAAGGCGGTCAGGTTACCGGTGAAGGTGTACATCAGGCCGAGGCCGAGAATCGCCAGGCCGATGGCCAGGTTGACCCAATGTTGGCCCTTGAACTGTACTGGTGCGCCCTGGAACAGGCGGAACTTGTACTTGCCCGAGAGCTTGCCGAAGGCGATCACCGAACCGGAGAAGGTGATGGCGCCGATGGCGGCACCGAGGAACAGCTCCAGACGGTTACCGGCCGGAATTGCATCGCCCAGCGCTGCAACAATGCCCAGCGACTGCGGCTCAACCACGGCGGCAATGGCGATAAACACCGCAGCCAGGCCGATCATGCTGTGCATGAAGGCGACCAGCTCCGGCATCTTGGTCATTTCGACACGCTTGGCCATCACCGAACCGGCAGTACCGCCGACCAACAGGCCGACAATTACGTAACCAATGCCTTGGGTGGCCAATTCAGCGCCAAGCTTGTAGATCAGGCCAACGGTGGTCAGCACCGCCAAACCCATACCGAGCATGCCAAACAGGTTGCCGCGACGCGAGGTCGTCGGGTGCGACAAGCCTTTGAGTGCCTGGATAAAGCAGATCGAGGCAACGAGGTAGAGCACAGTGATCAGATTCATACTCATCAATGCTTCTCCCCTGCAGCGGCTTTCGGCGCTTTCTTCTTGAACATTTCCAGCATGCGTCGGGTGACCAGAAAGCCACCGAACACGTTGACCGCAGCCAGAGCCACGGCCAGGGTGCCCATGGTTTTACCCAGCGGGGTCACGGTCAGGGCAGCGGCCAGCATGGCGCCGACGATCACGATCGCGGAAATCGCGTTGGTCACCGCCATCAGTGGGGTGTGCAAGGCCGGAGTCACGTTCCACACCACGTGGTAGCCCACGTAGATGGCCAGCGCAAAGATGATCAGGTTGTAGATGCCGTCGGAAATCATATCCATGTGCGGTACTCCCCTTAGCCGTTGGTGCGCACGACGTTGCCGTCGCGGCACATCAGGCACGCGGCGACGATGTCGTCTTCAAGGTTGAGGTGGAACTTGCCTTCGCCGTCGATGACCAGTTTGAGGAAGTCCAGCAGGTTGCGTGCGTACAGCGCCGAAGCATCCGCCGGCACCAGGGCCGCCAGGTTGCTGTGGCCGACGATGGTCACGCCGTTGCTGACGATTACTTGCTCGGCGACGGTCAGCGGGCAGTTACCGCCTTGCGCTGCAGCCAGGTCGATGATCACCGAGCCGGGCTTCATTTCCGCCACGGTGGCGGCATGCAGCAGGGTCGGAGCCTTACGGCCCGGAATCAGCGCAGTGGTGATAACGATATCGGCCTGCTTGGCGCGTTCATGCACCGCCTTGGCCTGACGTTCCATCCACGACGCCGGCATTGGCCGCGCGTAGCCGCCAACGCCCTGGGCGCACTCGCGTTCTTCATCGGTCTCGAACGGCACGTCGACGAACTTGGCGCCGAGTGACTCGATTTGCTCCTTTACCGCCGGACGCACGTCCGATGCCTCGATCACCGCACCCAGGCGCTTGGCCGTGGCGATGGCCTGCAGACCCGCAACACCAGCACCGAGGATCAGAATGCGCGCGGCCTTAACGGTACCGGCAGCAGTCATCAGCATCGGCATAAAGCGCGGGTAGTGATGCGCAGCCAGCAACACGGCCTTGTAACCGGCGATGTTGGCCTGCGAACTGAGCACGTCCAGGCTCTGCGCGCGGGAAGTACGCGGGGCAGCTTCCAGGGCGAAGGCAGTGACGCCGCGGGCATTGATGCGCGCGATGGTCTCATTGCTGAACGGGTTGAGCATGCCGACCAGTACGGCACCGGCTTTCATATGCGTCAGCTCGGCATCGGTTGGGGCAATCACTTTCAGCACCAGATCAGCACCGAAAGCAGCACCATCGCTGCCGATGGTGGCACCAACAGCTTCATAGGCGCTGTCCGGAATGCTCGCGCTAATACCGGCGCCGGCCTGTACCGTCACCTGATGGCCCTGGCCGATCAGCTTCTTGAGGGTTTCGGGAGTTGCGGCAACGCGCGTCTCACCAGCATGGGTTTCGAGGGGAACACCGATGTGCACGTGAAATCTCCTGCGTGATCTTTTTAGTGAACCGTCACGCTACGGATGGCGCGTCGGTAAGGGGAGGATCAGCACAAACCCGCCCAGGCTGATAGCCCATAGGTCGAGGCGCGGCATTTTGCAGGTGAAGAACTCGGGCTTCAATGGTTTTTGGAGTAAAACTTTATAGTAACTACAAGTCATCTGGTGACTATTGGTTCTTATAAAAAGGTTTAGGCCCCGTATTGCTTGGTCTCGGGTGGGCTTTCAGGGATTATTTGCGCGAAACTTATCCTTCTTGTGAATGCTCACCGATTAACGCAGTTTTACGCGTCGTAAAACGGGCGTCAGGTCAATGGCAGTAGGCATTGAAGAGGTGTCACGTGTTCAATAAATTGAACGCTGCGTTGTGCGCGAGCTAATGCGGGATGTAGCTATTTTTAGAGGCTGACTACGAGGTCAGTTTAAGAGGCGAGACTAAAAAACCGACTCACCGCAACCCATTGGCCTCGGCATAGTGTTCTGCCTCGTCGGTGAGCCAGGCGGCAAATGCTTTAAGGGCTGCAGACTCGACCTTGCGCTCCGGAATCATCAGGTGATAAGCCCGATCACTGTGATAGGCGTGCGGATGGGCAAGCACCAGGCGCTTTTCAGCGAGCTCTCGTTCAATCAGAAACGGCGGTATCAGCGCCACCCCCATCTCATGCATGGCCGCTTGAGCGAGCATCGAGAACAGTTCATAGCGTGCGCCGCTCATGTCCCGTGCAACCGTGCTGCCCTGGGCCGCGAACCACTGCCGCCACGCGTAAGGGCGTGTGGTTTGCTGCAGCAGGGGTAACTGGGCGATCTGTTCAACGCTTAGCTGTGTCTGACCCGCCAGCAAGGCAGGGCTGCAGACCGGCATTGGGTTCTCACGCATCAACAGATGAGAGGCGGTGCCGGACCAGTCGGCATCGCCAAAATAGATCGCGGCATCGAAGGCGGTATCGGCAAACAGGAAGGGCCGCGTGCGATTGGTCAGGTTTACGGTCACCTGCGGGTGGATCGCCTGGAAGTGTTTCAGGCGCGGCAGTAGCCACTGCGTACCGAATGTCGGCACCACCGCCAGCTCAATGGTCATGGCGCCTTGTTGGCCCATGATTGCCAAGGTGTCGCGTTCGACCGCATCCAGTTGCGCAGATACGCGCCGGGCATAGGCCATGCCGGCCTCGGTCAACTGGACACCACGCCGCGAACGGCGGAACAACGCCACGCCAAGAAAAGCCTCCAGCCCGGCGATCTGGCGACAGATGGCGCTCTGGGTCAGTGCCAGTTCATCGGCAGCCTTGGTGAAGCTCTGATGGCGCGCTGCGGTTTCAAAGGCGACCAGCGCGCCTGTGCTGGGGATTTTGCGGCGCATCTATGCGAACACCTCATTCAAACTGCTGGTAGTGACGCAGTGAGGCTATCTTGAAGTGCATAAAACGCACAATAGGCTGAGAAATGCTCAGTTGTGGCTCGTCTGGTGCGGGTCTAGGATGCCTCAAACCCTTGGAGCGCAGGTCGGCAGACCGCGGTGCTCTGACATCTGCATCAATGAGGTTTCGACATGGCTAACGCACGCTTCAATTGGATCGACCCGCTGCTGCTCGACCAGCAACTGAGCGAAGAAGAGCGCATGGTGCGTGACAGCGCCCAGCAGTTCGCTGACGACAAGTTGGCCCCGCGTGTGCTCGAAGCCTTTCGTCACGAACAGACCGACCCGAAGATCTTTCGCGAGATGGGCGACACCGGCCTGCTCGGTGCCACCATCCCCGCCGAATACGGCGGCAGCGGTCTGAACTATGTGTGCTATGGCCTGATCGCCCGCGAGGTCGAGCGCGTCGATTCCGGCTATCGCTCGATGATGAGCGTGCAGTCGTCCCTGGTGATGGTGCCGATCTTCGAATTCGGGAACGAGGCGACCAAGCAGAAGTACCTGCCCAAGTTGGCATCCGGTGAATATATCGGCTGCTTCGGCCTGACCGAGCCGAATCACGGATCCGACCCAGGCTCGATGATCACCCGCGCCAAGAAAGTCGATGGCGGCTACCGCCTCAGCGGCGCCAAGATGTGGATTACCAACAGCCCGATCGCCGATGTATTCGTGGTTTGGGCTAAGGACGATGCTGGTGAGATCCGCGGCTTCGTCCTGGAAAAAGGCTGGCAAGACCTGAGTACCCCGACCATCCACGGCAAGGTTGGCCTGCGTGCCTCTATCACTGGCGAGATTGTTATGGACAGTGTGTTCTGTCCGGAAGAGAACGCCTTCCCTGATGTGCGCGGCCTGAAAGGCCCGTTCACCTGCCTGAATTCGGCCCGTTATGGCATCAGCTGGGGTGCGCTGGGTGCGGCAGAGTACTGCTGGCACACCGCGCGCCAGTACACTCTCGACCGTCAGCAGTTCGGCCGCCCGTTAGCCGCCAATCAACTGATCCAGAAGAAGCTGGCCGATATGCAGACCGAAATCACCCTGGCCTTGCAAGGCTGCTTGCGTTTAGGTCGCATGAAAGATGAAGGCACTGCCGCAGTGGAAATCACCTCGATCATGAAGCGCAACAGTTGCGGCAAAGCTCTGGATATCGCCCGTCTGGCGCGCGACATGCTCGGTGGTAACGGTATCAGCGACGAGTTCGGTGTGGCCCGGCACCTGGTCAACCTGGAAGTGGTGAACACCTATGAAGGTACCCATGATGTCCATGCGCTGATCCTCGGTCGCGCGCAGACGGGTATCCAGGCGTTCTTCTAAACAGCATTGCCAAGCTCAAGCTGCAAGTAGCAGCAGCTTGTCTTGCCGTTCTTTGAAGAGGTTTCCATGCCCGGTGCACTTTCCCATATACGTGTCTTGGATCTGTCCCGCGTTCTCGCCGGGCCTTGGGCTGGGCAGATTCTCGCTGACCTGGGCGCCGATGTGATCAAGGTCGAGCGTCCCGGTGTCGGTGACGACACCCGCCACTGGGGGCCGCCTTTCCTTAAAGATGCTTCCGGCCGGGACACAAGCGAAGCTGCCTACTACCTGTCGGCCAACCGTAACAAGCAATCCATTACGCTTGATTTTACCTGCGCAGAAGGCCAGCGCCTCGTGCGCGAACTCGCTGTCGCCAGCGATGTGCTGATCGAGAATTTCAAGGTCGGAGGCTTGGCTGCCTACGGGTTGGATTACGCTTCCTTGAAGGCACTCAACCCGCGGTTGATCTATTGCTCGATTACTGGCTTCGGACAGAATGGTCCTTATGCCAAGCGGGCTGGGTACGACTTTATGATCCAGGGGCTAGGCGGTTTGATGAGCCTGACTGGTCGTGCCGAGGGCGAGGACGGCGCAGGTCCGGTCAAGGTTGGCGTAGCGCTAACAGACATTCTTACCGGGCTGTACGCCACATCGGCAATTCTTGCTGCGCTGGCCAGTCGTGAGCAGACCTGCGAAGGCCAGCATATTGATATGGCCTTGCTGGACGTTCAGGTGGCTTGCCTGGCCAATCAGGCGATGAACTACCTGACCACGGGCAATGCGCCACGTCGCCTGGGCAACGCGCATCCTAATATAGTGCCGTACCAGGACTTTCCCACGGCGGATGGTGATTTCATTCTCACCGTGGGCAACGACAATCAATTCCGCCGCTTCTGTATGGTCGCCGGGCATCCGGAATGGGCGGATGATCCGCGCTTCTGCAGTAATCAGATGCGTGTTGCCCATCGCGCCGAGCTGATCCCGTTGATTCGTCAGGTGACGGTCTTCAAGACCACGGTCGAGTGGGTCTCACTGCTGGAGCAGGCCGGCGTACCCTGCGGGCCTATCAATGATCTTGCCCAGGTATTCAGTGACCCCCAGGTAAAAGCCCGTGGTCTGCGCTTCGACCTTCCTCATACGGCGGCTGGTAGCGTGCCGCAGGTGGCCAGCCCTATACGCCTTTCTGGTACCCCTATAGAGCACCGCAATGCGCCACCTTTATTAGGTGAGCACACCGATGCGGTTTTGCAGCGTGTGTTGGGGCTGGATGCCAAAGCCATTGCCACCTTGCGTGAGCAGGGCGTGCTTTGAGGGGAATCAACAGCGGCACTTATATATATAAGAGTAATCTTCGGTGGTGCGGAGAAAACAGCTTGACGGCATTTCTGCTGTGCCTATAATGCGCACCTCTTCCGGCGCGGACTTCTCGGATAACTCGTTTTAAATCAATGAGTTAGCTTAAAAAGAGGGGTTGCAAAGCAGCGAAAGCTGTGTAGAATGCGCCGGGCTGACGAGGTGGTGGTTTTAGCGTCGTTGGCAGGTTGGTCGAAGTTGAGTTGAAGCGGTAAAAGAGGTGGTTGACAGCGGTTTGAAACGCTGTAGAATTCGCCTCCCGCTGACGAGAGACTTAGATTGATCGTAAGCGCAAGCGGTTGAAGTTGAAAAGAAATTTTCTTCTTCGTAACAAAAACCGCTTGACAGGAAATGAGGCTGCTGTAAGATGCGCGCC
>JAHJXZ010000031.1 GCA_018827205.1 Gammaproteobacteria bacterium
GCTCGACAATGCCACATGACAGCTTCCCGGCCTCGTCCACGCTGGCGATTACCGAACTGCCTGGCTCCGTCGGTGATGGGCAGCGTTGGGCTACAGCGGCCACGGCTGCGGCCACGTTCTGCGCCGCTTCCTGGATGCGGATCTGCGCGGCGTCGTGGTACTCGACCAGAAAGAAGAACCACGCCAGCGACACCACGATCGCCGTAGCGGCCACCAGGGCGCACGCCGCCCTCCTGTGCGCGTCTGCCGTTCGAATCACCGGCTTGTTCGATTTGTCCACTGGGCGGCTCATGACAGCACCACGACCCTCTGTTCGTTTCCGATGAACCGCGTATCGCCAACCATTGAGTGAGGTCCACGCGGCCCCAGCGGCTGTATGCCGCATTCAACACGCGCAGCGTCGGCCATGTCGCGTATCTCCTCCTTTGCCAGTTCCGACATTACGTAGATATAGACAAGCCTTCGCTGCGGTGAAACAAAATGCAGATCGTACCTAGCCCGATATCCCTCAATGATCAAATCGCTGGCGCGGCAGCGCAGCGCAATCTCAACAGCAGTATAGTGCGCGTCCATCACGCCAGCACTAAATAGGCGAACGTGAACGCCGCGCACGCGCAGCCAGAGAGCCAGAGCCAGTTCAGGGGTTCGCGCTTGATCACCGCATCATCCCTCGCGTTCCACGGCGTCGATAATCCTGGAAAGCATCTCGTGCCTGTCCTCTTTCTCAGTACGCCGAAGATGGTTGTGCCACTCTCCTACCCAGTGAGACAGGACGGCCATCCACTTCTGCTGCTCTGTCGGATCATTGAACCCGATCAGCATCAGTTCCCAGTACGCGATCCCAGAGGTTGATCGCATCAACACGCGGCCATCTTTCGACAGGCTCCCGCGCACCGTTGGCGGCATCCAGTCTGGACGCTTGTTCCGCAGGTATTCGTATGCTTCGTGTTTTATCATCACAGCGCCGCCGCAGTCCCATCGGTCACCCACGTCCTACCGCTCGCTGCAGACCACGCCAATCTTTGATCTATCCCTCGCTCTCGCGCCCATGCCGCCAAGTTTCCGCCAGATTCCCGTACCTGTTTCGCTTGTCGCGCTAGGGCTATGCTCATTACGACAGACCGGCGATTGCGCATTTGATCTGTGTGAGTTGCCCAAATGCAGTTTGCTTTCGAGTACCCAAGGTCATTGTTTTTTCGTTCTATGGTCATTCCACGCGGGCGCGGCCCCATGTCCCTGTAAAATGCCTCGAACGAATTGCGCCATTCGTCGCAAACTGTTATGCCGCGCGCGCCATAATCTTTGAAGTGCTGGCTGCTCTTGTTATAGCAACGGCCTCTCATCCCGCTCCAGGCCCTGTATTCGGCACTAGATTTTCCACCAACCGCGTGTCCGTGGGCGCGATTCCTATGCCCGATTTCAACAATGTTTCTCATGTGGCCACACCCACAAGACTTGGTGTTTCCGCTTCTCAAACATTTTGACTGGACAACGGTTTCTGTCCCACATTCACATACGCAGGCCCACTTCACGCACCCATCGTCGCTTTTTCCTACCCTGTTTTTGGGAATTATATACATGACTCCCTCTGAATCTTTTTGCGCTGCCGTGCCCGTTTTTTCGCCGGTTTTGACTTCGGCTTGGGGCGGTAGGCGAGAACACGGTCAGCAATGACGTCTAGTGCCTTCGGTGGCTTCATTCTTTCTTTCCTTTGCATACGATTGCGCCCACGCCGAAATTTGGCAGGCGAGCGCCGGATTGTTCAAGTTCGCGTAAATATGATGCCGTCTCTGCACAAACGCTCCGAGCGAAGTTGTTCACAGACGGATCATTCGCGATGGCCTGAAGGTTGGAAATTCTGCGCTCCATTGTTGGGGTTTGTATCATGCGATCAACTCCTGATAGGTGATGCGCCGGCCAACCGTCGCGGCGATCATGCTATTGAGACGGTCAAGCGTCAGGCGCTTCACGTTCCCATCGTTCAGGCGGAAGGTGAACTCGTCAACGTAGCGCCCGATATGCTTCGGGCTGGCGTGATGATAGACGCCATGCAGGCCGCGTTTCAGGACCGCCCAAACGCTTTCGATGCTGTTCGTGGTAACTCCATCGCGCACGTATTCGCCCGCGCTGTGGTTGACCGTGCCGTGTTTGAAGAACAGGCCGACAAGTCCGCTGTAGGCTTTCGCTTCGTCCGTGTGCAGCGTCGATCCGGCTTCGATGTGGGTATGGATCGCGGTGTGAATGTTCGCGGTATCCGCTGCGTCAATTGGCCTGGCAATCGTCCTGCCGCCACGCTCGCGCATACCCATGACCGCGACCTTGCCGACAGAGCCGCGACCTGCGCGCAGTTTCTTGCTGGCGTGCTTGTTCGCTTCCTTGCCGCCGATGTAGGTTTCGTCAATCTCCACGATGCCGTTAAGGATGGTCGGATCGTTGCCGCAAGCCTCGCGGAGCCGGTGCAGGACGAACCACGCGGATTTTTGAGTGATGCCGATTTCCTTGCTCAGTTGCAGGCTGCTGATGCCCTTGCGCGAAGTGACGAGCAGATACATGGCGTAGAGCCACTTGTGCAACGGGACGTGCGAGCGCTCGAAAATGGTTCCGGTGCGGACGGTGAAATCTTCTTTGCATTGATTGCAGCGATAGAAACCGGCTTTGCGCACCGTGATACGGTCAGTCAGTCCGCAGACGGGGCAACGGCAGCCGTTAGGCCACAGCCGTTCCTCAAGATACACACGAGCCGATTCGGCGTCTGGGAACAGCTTGAAAAGCTGGAACGTGCTGATAGTTAGATTGTCATTCATGGTTGATTCCTCGCGTCAATTGGCACGCCATTGTGATAGTGCAGGCATGTTCCATCACTTGGTTTGTAGTGCATGTAATACGGGCTGTCCTTGTGCAAGCACAGCGCCTGCACCTGTTGGCCGTTGCCGTGCCACTTGGCGACCGTATCGCTGAAATAGCGGCAGGTTTCGCAGGTGTTCATTTCTGAATCATCCCGCTGCCAACCATCTGCAAGTAGGCATCAAGGCAGCGGTCTTGATCTGGGTGATCGTCCGGGGTGAGCGCTTCCTGAAAACCAGCGTCCCACCCGAATCTGAACAAAGCGGGAACAGTGTTTTCCATAGGAGGAGCATCGCAAGCGCACGGCTTGTCTTGCAGGCAGATGAAGCAAGTGTCGGTCATGATTGAAACATCCTTTTGCAGCAATGCTGCCTGATTTGTTCCCAACGAAAGGCTGTGCGTGTGAAGTGTATTGCCGCCTCGCGGGCGCCAATCCATGAGGCTTTTTGCGCATTGCAGTAATAGCGCACGCGCTCTGTGGATGCTCTGTCCATAAGCATGGCGAGCTGAATGTGGCGATGAGTTGACAGCATCATTCCCCTCCGATCAATAATGCAGACTCGTTGCCGAGCGGCTCGGGCTCGCTGTCGGCGATAACCTCGCGCAGACGGTCAATGAGTTCGCCCCATTGCCTGACGCCTTCCGGGTGCATCTTCTCGCGGCTTTCGATGAACTTTTCGGCATGGCACATGTAGGTAATGGCTTCGCCGATCAGAAAGCGCATGCGCCCGTTTTCAGTGGCCAGCGCGCATACCCGTTGCAGCATTAGTTCTTCGCTTGTCATGCCAAATACCTGTTATCGCAAACCAGTTCCCCGGAATGCCCCTTGCATTGCGCGCTCGTCATTACCGACGACGCGGTGTAGCACCTGGCATCAAACCACCATGCGTTCGTCTCACCGATCACAAACAGCCAACCACCGTTTTGTCTGCGATACTGCGCTGCCTCTTGAATGTTGGTAAATTCGGCTGATCTCATTTCGCTCTCCTGTCGTTTGGAATCGGCGACTCCATGACTAGAATGATACATGACTCCCTTTTAGATGTCAAGGGATTTAAGTATATAATTCCCCTGTTTTTCACCAGCAATCGACCGAACCGCAGCCCACTGAGATCAATGAATAAACCCATAGCGCTCCCCTCAAAGTTGCTCAGCAATACCCTCTGTGACCCAATATGAATTACCAATCTCTGCTTTTTGCAAATTGGGAACATTTTTGCGAGCTAAGACCGTCATGCCCACAACGAAGTGCAGCGCGTCGGCCTCCTGCATCAGGGCGAACAGCCCATTGCGGCCGTCCTGGTCGAGCACGTCGGCGCTATCGAAGATCACCAGCGGGGACTTGTCGTGCACGGCGACGTAGATCTGGATCACCGCGCGCACCCGGTATTGCTCCGATTGCGACAGGAGGAAGTA